>JBEKOF010000001.1:0-46685 GCA_049522055.1 Verrucomicrobiota bacterium
TTGCCGTGCTTGCGGGCGATGTTCTTGACGACGTACTTGTAGATCATCATGTTGTCGGCCGTCCGCACCAGTGTGTCAAATCGAAAATCTATCTCCGCCTGGCCCCCGGTGGCCACTTCGTGGTGCTGCCGCTCGATCTTCATGCCCAGTTCCTCCATCACCAGGCACATCTCGGTGCGAATGTCCTGCTGGGTGTCCAGCGGGGCGACCGGGAAGTAGCCCTCCTTATGGCGGATCTTGTTGCCCAGGTTGGGGGCTTCGTCCCGGCCGCTGTTCCAGATGGCCTCCTCCGAGTCCACGGAATAGAACGTGCCGTTGGATTTGGCGTCGAACTGCACACTGTCAAATATGAAAAACTCGGCCTCCGGCCCGAACACGGCGGCGTCGGCCAGGCCGGTGGACAGGAGGTACTTTTCCCCGCGCTGGGCGATGCCGCGGGGATCGCGCGTGTAAGTCTCCTTGGTGCCCGTCTCGGAAATCGTGCAGGTCAGGGAAAGGGTGGGCACCGCGCAGAAGGGGTCCATGAAGGCGGTGTTGGGGTCGGGCATGGCGAGCATGTCGGAAGCCTCGATGGACTTCCAGCCGCGAATGGAAGAGCCGTCAAAGCCGAGGCCTTCGGTGAAACTTTCCTCGGTCAACTCGGAAATCGGGCAACTGAAATGTTGCCAGGTTCCGAAAGTATCAACAAATTTCACGTCCACCATCTTGGCGGCGCGTTTCTTGGCGAGTTCTAATACGCTTTTTGGGGTGTTCATGGAACGGTTTTATTGGGTTTTGCTTGGTTTTGTTTCAGGTTCAGGGGACAAACGGACACTCCACGCTCCAGGCGGGAGGGGGTTGCATTACAGCGCCTCTTCGCCCGACTCTTCAGTGCGGATGCGAACGGCGCTTTCAATGTTGCTGACGAAAACTTTGCCGTCGCCGATCTTCCCGGTTTTGGCGGAGCGGACGATGGCCTCCACCGCGGACGGCACCAGGGAGTCGGCCAGCACGACTTCAATCTTGATCTTGGGCAGAAAATCCACCGTGTACTCACTGCCGCGATAAATCTCCGTGTGGCCCTTTTGCCGGCCAAATCCCTTCACCTCCGAAACCGTCAGGCCCTGGATGCCCACACCGGCCAGGGCTTCTTTGACTTCTTCGAGTTTGAAAGGCTTAATGATCGCGTCTATTTTTTTCATGGGCTTTCCTTCGTCTGGCGGAGGCATGCCGCCGCTCAGGGGATACTAGCAACCAAAGACGGCGTGTAAACAGGAATCTGAAAAAATATTGCACTTTTTTTTGAACAAAAATAAGTGAAAGAATGTCTTGACTAATGAAACAAATGATGCTTTCTTAATGCAAGGGTCGGATTTTGATTTTGAGGGCAAAAATGTAAAAATTGTTCTTTCTTTGCCCAATGTGATTTCGGTTGCGGTTAGGTACAGGCAGCAACCGGAAAACCCCATAAACTACATTTGTACCAAATTCGAAAATTCCCCGGGCTTCTTGATCATCCCCTGATCATTTAGCCCGGTTTTTTTTGTACACGCCCATTCAATCCCGCCGGTTTTCTGGAAACCACACGCCCGAAATCCCCGCTTGATCCTGTAAACAGCGTAATTGCAACGTAATGAATGGCTCAAAACCTCCTCCCAGTTCGATGGCACGACGAACAATTCGCAGTGACTGGGATGATTCTTGATGGCCGGGTTAAAAATCAAAAGCCCCGGCCGCAGGTTGCTGCGACCGGGGCTGGCTGCCGATGGGCAATCTGATTCGGCGCGCGTTCAATCTTGGTTATTGATCAGCGGGTGGAGGGCCAGGAGGCGGGCCGAAACCACCAGGACCACCCGGAGGCGGGCCGAAGTCACCAGGACCACCCGGAGGTGGGCCGAAGTCACCGGGACCACCCGGAGGCGGGCCGCCACCACCAGGACCACCGGCGCCAGCAGGCGGGCCGAAACCACCAGCAGGCGGGCCACCACCAGGGCCGCCGGGACCACGAGGGCCACCAGGGCAGCCAGGCCCGCCCGGGCCGCCGGGACCAACGTCATTGGGGCCGCCAGGACCACCCGGCCCGCCATTGCCATGAAATTGCCCTCCAGGCCCCGGCCCGCCCGGGCCGCCCGGTCCTGGGCCGTTCTCATCCTGCGCTATCACTACCCATGCCGACGCGCCCAGCGCCAACACGGCCAGCACTGCTTTTGTCATTGTTTTCATAATGTGTCTTCCTTTCTTGCTTTGTCATTCTGCGGCTGCTGGCTGGAGGTCTCGCGACAGGCGGGGCGCAGCCGGCAATCCGATTTAATCTTCATGCTGCCACCTTACTCCGGGGCACCTTAAGCCAGCATGAAGCCGGTGAATTTATTTATAAAACTTTCCGGCGCCCCGTGCCGCTCCGCAATTAAACCAAGAAACCCCTTGCGCCCTGGCGGCGGCGGCCTTATATTGCGCGTTCTTTTTAAGAGACAGATTATGCGACGACCAAAAGGCATTAAGACCAAGAAATCGGTGGCCAAACGGTTCAGGATCACCGGCACCGGCAAAGTCATGCGTTCCCGCGCGGGCAAACGCCACCTCCTCCAAATCAAAAAACCCAAGCGCCGCCGCAACCTCGGCACCTCCAAACAAGTGGACCCGACGGATGCTTACCGCATTTTGCAGAATCTGCCCTTCAGCCATTAACCCTTTCCCCCTGAGTTCCCATGCGTGTCACCAATTCCCCCGCCTCCCGCAAGCGCCGGATGCGCACGATCAAAGCCGCCAAGGGCTTCCGCCTCAAGCGCTCCAAACTTTACCGCTACGCCTCCGACGCCTTGGATCACGGCCTGCAATACGCCTACCGCGACCGCAAAACCAAGAAACGCAATTACCGCGCCCTCTGGCAGGTTCGCATCAACGCCGCCACCCGGGCCGCCGGCATGACCTACAGCCGGTTTATGGAGGGCCTCAAAGCCGCCAAGTGCGCCCTGGACCGCAAGGTGCTGGCCGAGCTGGCCGCCACAGACAGCGCGGCCTTCCAGGAGTTGGTGCAAATGTCCCAAAACGCCCTCAAGGCCAAGTCGGCCAAGACAGCCTGATTTGCCGTGGCGGAGGCATCCCTCCGCCATCCAATCGGACGAGGGTTTTAGATTATGTCTCTGCTTGCCGACATAGAGCCGCTGAAAGAGGCCGCGCTGGCCGAATTCCAGGCGGCCGGCGATCTGGCCGCGCTGGAGCAGGCCAAGGGAACCTGGCTGGGTCCCCACGGAGAATTCACCGCGCTGATGAAGCAACTCGCCGCGTTGCCCAAAGAAGAACGCCCCGCCGCCGGCAAGCTCATCAATCAGGCCAAGTCGGCCCTGGAAGCGGCGATGACTGCCCGCCGCCACGATTTGCAACTCAAAGCCGCCCTGCCCGCCGAACCCACCGATTTCACCCTGCCCGGACGCCGCCGCCCGTTGGGCAAACTCCATCCCCTAACCCAGGTGACCGAGGACATCGTCCGCAGTTTTCGCAAAATCGGCTTCGCCGTGGCCGACGGCCCGGAAGTGGAGACGGAGTATCATTGCTTTGACGCCTTGAACACCCCGGCTGACCACCCGGCGCGAGATGTCCAGGACACTTTTTATCTCGAGGACACTGATGCACTGCTCCTGCGCACGCACACTTCCTCGGTGCAAATCCGCGTGATGAAAAAGCAAGCCCCGCCGGTGCGGATCCTGGTGCCGGGCCGGGTCTATCGCCGCGACACTCCCGACGCGACCCACAATCCGACCTTCCACCAGATCGAGGGTCTCTACGTGGACCGGGAGGTGACGGCGGGCGATTTGAAAGGGACGGTGGAATTTGTGTTCCGGCAATTGCTGGGCGGAGAGACGAAAATCCGGTTCCGGCCCCACTATTTTTCGTACACCGAACCGAGTTTTGAGATTGATTTCTCCAACTCCCTGACCAAAAAAATGGGCAAGGAATGGCTCGAAATCGCCGGCTGCGGCATGGTCCATCCCCAGGTCTTCGAGAACGTGGGCTACGACCCGGAGATATGGACCGGCTGGGCCTTCGGATTTGGCATCGAGCGTATTGCCATGATTCGTTACGGCATCAACGACATTCGGCTTTTCTACGAAAACGACTTGCGCTTCCTGCGGCAATTCTAAAAAGCCGCCCGTGGCGGTTGGCGGCAAGCTTTTGTCAAGTTTTTCTCTTGCCACGAGATAGGAAAGGGGCCAAAAGATAGCTGTGGATTCAAGAATGGCCGAAAAACCCAAAATTCTTGTGGTGGAGGATGAACCCAGCCTTCGCATGTTGGTTCGAAAGGTGCTGGAACGAGCCAACTTTGAAGTGATCGAGGCCGCCTCGGGCGCGCTGGCGCTGGAGTTGTGGAACCAGGAGAAGCCCCAAATAGAACTTCTCCTGACCGACATGGTGATGCCCGACGGCATGAGCGGCCGGCAACTGGCCGAACGCCTCAAGGCCGACAACCCGTCGCTCAAAGTCCTTTACACTTCCGGCTACAGCACCGATTTGCTGGGGAAGGACCTGGGGTTGGAAGAGGGCGTGAATTTCCTGCAAAAGCCCTATCCTCCCTCCAAGCTGGTCGAAACGGTCAAGCGATCCCTTGGCATGTCTTGACTGGCCGTTGCCGCAGGGCCGCCATGATGACAAAAAAAACTTCCCCGCCACGCCCGCGCCGTTCCGTGATGCTCTTTGGCGTCGGGTCCTTCGCCCAGAGCATCGGCCAGACGCTGCTGGAAGCCGGGGCGGATGTCTCGACCTATCTGACCCGCAACTACGGTCATTATTCGCCTCAGCTTGTCGGGCCGGTTTATTCCCGCGAGGCCTTTCCCAATCCTTGTCCGCTCCTGGCCCAACGGCGCGTTGAACTGGTCATCCCGCAATCCATAGATTGGGCGCAGGCGCCGTGGGCGGAAGAATTGTTGCGAAGCAGGGCGCCCATTTTCGGCCCCACGGGGGAGGGGATGAGAATTGAGCGCGAGCGCGATTTTGCCCGCAGACTTTGCGCGGATTTGAAGATTCCCTTTCCGCGGGCTTATGTGGCCTCCAACCGATTGGAGGCCGAGAAAATCGCGGCCAGACATCCCCGCCCGTTTGTCATCAAGAACCCGCTCTGCTCGCCCTCCAGTCCGGTCCACACCATCCTGTGCGAGACCGCCGCCGACACCCGCGCCTGGCTCAAGCAGGTGAATTATGCCGAAGGGGTTTTTTTGCAGGAATACATGGGCCGGGCCGAGGCCGGGCACATCGCCCTGGTCAGCGCCGGCCGGATTTATTCCCTGGTCACCAACCAGGAATACAAGCGGGCCTTTGACGGCAACATGGGGGTCATCGCCGGGGCGCCCCTGGGCGGGTTGGTGGAAAAAGATCCCGGCGACAAGTACGGCCTCGCCCGCCGATTCCTCCATCCTCTGCTGCCGTGGTTTCGCAGAGTCAAGTACAACGGCCCGATCCAGGTCACCGCCGTGAAGCGGGCGGGCAAATGGTTCGTCATCGAATACAACATCCGCATCGGCGTGACCTCCGGCCCGATGATCCTGCGTCTGCTGCGCAACCCGCTGCAAACCCTGCTCCGCACGGCCCGCAACGAGAAGCTCAGCCCGCAATTCCGCGACGACCTGGCCTTCGGCTGCTCCCTGACGCTGGCGGGCTACGGCTATCCGTACACGCAGGTGGCCGGCCCGCAACTGCCGGTGGAGATCGCCGGAAAACTGACTTGCGACGTGTGGTGGAACGAAGTGGCCCGCCACCCCGCCGGCCATCTGGCCACCACCGGCCAGCGCATCGCCGACGTCATCGCCTTGGCCCCCACGCTCGAAGGGGCGATCACCCGCGCTTATGAAAACATCAGGAAAATCCGGGTTCTCTCCAGCTATTACCGCCAGGACATCGGGCAATCGCTCTGGCCGCCCGGCAGCGAATAATAACTGGCGAGAACCGCAAATCAGGTCTGAATTCTTCAATCATAAGCAGATTGCTTAGGATTCGCTTTTTGCGGTCAAACCTTTTTTTACCTTGATTTACCTTGATTGGGCTTGATTGGGCTTGATTGGCGTGGCTCCAACTGCATTCGGGAGAAGGGGGATGTTGAGGGCTTCCTCCTCCGCTGACGCTTCCGCCTTCGTTGAAACTCCCGCCTTCGTTTCCTCCTTCGCAAAAGCTTCCGCCTTCGTTAAAACTACGGCGGACAAGACGCAGGACAGGAAAACTTCGGCGAACGAGATGGAGGAGAGGGAAGCTACGGCGGACGCCTCGGCGAGGCGTCGCTACCAGCATTGGATCCTCCGCCACCTTTGCCTATTCTCCTTCTTCATTCTCGATCTGATTGAATCACACTTTTTGAAAAATGTCCATCCCACGGTGGTAACGATTTGCATTTGGTGGTTTTCGATAGAAGTGGCTGATTTGGACATTCTTGTGTTTGAAAAGTGAGTTTTTGAGGTTGGCATTTTTAAAAATAGTTTTGGGCAAACCGCCGAAAAGCTGCTAAGAGACTGAAAAACATGGCAAAACTTGTCGTCAAAGCGCCTGGAGTGCCGGTGGCAGAGTTGGACTTGCCGCCGGGCATTCATCAGGTGGGGCGTTCACCGGACGCGAGCATCCAAATCAATCATCCGAGTGTCTCGGGTACTCATTGTCAAATCGCGGTGGAGGCGGATGGCACAAGGATCAAGGACCTCGGCTCGACGAACGGGACTTGGATAGACGGCCAGCGGATTGAGGAAAAAGCGCTGCTGCCGGGTCAGTGCGCGCGTCTTGGGGAGGTGGAGGTGGTTTTGGATCCTCAAGCCGCGCCGCCGGGCGGAGTTCGTCTGGCTTCGACGCCCCCGGCAGGCGTGGCGGCCAATCCGCCCGGGCCGCCGCCGATGCGGCCGCCAAAGGCCGCACCCGGGGTGGCCGCAGACCCGATGAGAAGTTTCTATCAGCGGGTGCCTGGCGCATTCGCCTGTCCGCTGAAACGCAATGGACTCATCCTGCTGACAGTGGGAAGCGTTGTCTTTCTGGTGTTCAATTTGTTGCCGGCGTTTGAGCGGATCGCGGCGGCGCTGGCGATTTCCGGCGGGCTTGGGCGCGGATTCTGGACGTTTCTGCGGATGATGTTTTTGAATCCATTTGTCGGGCTGTGGATGATATTCACTTCGATGGTGACCGGATATGTGTTTCTCTATATGCAGAACATCATCTCCGCCAGCGCCAACGGGGAGGAGGAGATGCCGTCGTTTCCGGCGTTTGAAAGCTGGTGGTACGACGCCATGGAGCCATTTCTGAAGCTGGCAGCCATCCTGGCCTGTTGTCTGGCTCCCGCCGTGCTGTGCCGGATGTATCTGGGACAGGGGGTTTGGGCGCTGACGCTGTGTTTGGGGATTGTTGGCTTCTGTTACTTCGGGATGGCGCTGCTGGCGGTGACGATCTGCGGTTCGTGGGCGGGGATGAGTCCGCAAGTGGTGGTGCCTTCGATCTTGCGGGTGCCAGGGGAGTATGCCGTGTATTGTGTGCTGTTTATTGTGCTGATGGGCGCCACGTTTCACTCGGCTCAGTGGATTCGGGAGTTGCCCATCCCGCTATTGAGCTATCCGATCTACCAACACCTTCTGGGGCAGTTTTTCTTTTTGTATATTTCCGCGGCGGAAATGCGCGTGCTGGGCTTGCTTTACCGCACCGGGCGCGAGCGCCTGGGATGGAAGCTTTAGCCGCGACCAGGCACGGCTGGGAGAGGGCGGTGGTGGCAAAAAGGGGTGATGGATTATGAACTTAGATGAGGCGGTTGATCGGTGGCCGGTCCGGCATGGAAACGGGAGATCCTGGATGAATCCAAAAATCGGAGAAAACGGAGAAATCGGAGGTTTTGGAGAGCGGAATTCAGTCCGGGAAGGGGCAAAAACTGGCGAGCGGATTGAATTGCAAGAACAAAACGGTCAAGCCGTCGATGCCTGTTTGGTGGGTCGTTCCAAGGCTCGCGCAAGGGTTTTATGCCGATTCTTTCAATTCCCCGGCGGCTTCATTTTCAAGGATGTTTATGTCAATCCGCGCAACCTCCAAAGTGTCAAAAGTGAGGACACTGCGCTGATTTGTAAACTGCTTATATTCAGTCTGTTCCAATCGCATAGGCTTCGGGAGGCGAGGGATGCCTGTCATCAAATGCCAATTAAAAACTAATTGCTTGCGTTTTAGTAATTGCCAGGAATAGTAAAGTTTGAATTAAATAGTAGTTGGCTGACATTTTGAAATAATTTATGAAAATTCCTCAAAAGCCGCCGCCGTATTTGGAACTGATTCGAGGAGGTGTGAGTGGAGAGCGCCTTGGCACCATTCTGAACTCGGTCGGTCTGCAAATTGCATCTGAACACTACCAGCATTGGGACAAGCTCAGGCATTACCCACCCCCCGAAGGCTTGACGCTCGAAGAATGGTGGCTCGCCATTAAATTGCAAAGGAATGGTGTGCTGAAGTCTATTCCATTGAATGACAAGAATGGGAAACCGTTTCGTTTCTGCACCCCCGACCTCGTACAGCAGGAGTTGCACGCGATCGATGTCGGAGCGGGGCGTTCGATTGGCATCCCTGAACCGATCACCAATCCGCAAACGCGCGATCGTTACCTGATCCGGTCACTGATGGAGGAGGCCATCACTTCCAGCCAGTTGGAAGGCGCGGTAACAACACGCGAGGTGGCCAAAGAAATGATCCGTACAGGGCGACGACCGCGCGACCGCAGCGAGCAAATGATTCTAAACAATTTCGTGACGATGCAGAGGATCACGAAATTGAAAGAAGAGACGTTGTCAGCCAAAATGATTTTCGACATCCACCGGATGGTGACAGAAAAGACACTGGAAGATCCGACGGCAGCAGGGCGGCCTCGTCGCGCGGAGGAGGAACGGGTGGTGGGTGATGATTTCGGCCAGGTTTTCCATGAGCCGCCGCCAGCCGCGGAATTGGAAGCTCGGCTGAACACCATGTGCGATTTCGCGAATGCCAAGACGCCGAGCTTCTTCGTTCATCCGGTGGTTCGCGCCATCATCCTGCATTTCTGGCTGGCCTACGACCATCCGTTCGTGGATGGCAACGGAAGAACGGCCCGGGCGCTGTTCTACTGGTCCATGCTTCGGAGCGGGTATTGGCTGTTCGAGTTCATCTCGATTTCCAACATCCTGAGAAAAGCCCCAATCAAGTATGGCCGCTCTTTTCTCTACACAGAAACAGACGATAACGACCTGACCTATTTCATCGTCTCGCAAACCAAGGTCATGCGACAGGCAATTCACGGGCTTCATGCCTACATTAACCGCAAGACTGCGGAGGTGCGTGAGATGGAGTCGCACATAAGGGCGTTGGACCTGTTTAATCACCGGCAGGTGGAGTTGATCGGCCACGCCCTGAAGCATCCATTCCAGCAATACAGTATTGCCAGTCACCAGAAGAGCAACAACGTCGTTTATCAGACGGCTCGCACAGATTTGTTGGCCTTGAGCAAACGGGGTCTCCTTGATTGGAAGAAGCGTAGCAGGCAAATGGTTTTTGTCGCTCCCGGCGACCTGGTCGAAAGACTTCGCAAGCTGGATAAGCAGACCCGAATGAAATTCACGGAATGAAGGTCGAAGAGTATTCGGAATAATGCGTTTTTTGTTGCTTGTCGCTTGGAACAGCCGAGCGGCGATTCAATTGGAGCTTTCCGGTGGCGGACTGATGCCCCCGCTGACGTTCAACGTGGCGGTGGGCAAGAATAACGCGCTGGTGAAATTGGGAAAAATCCCGACGAATTCATTGACCGGCTCGATTAACGCCAAGACGGGTTTGTTGACGGTGACGTTCGGCAATGGCGCGGGCAGAGCAAGGACGACGGGCACGGGAGCGATGATTCAGAGCGTGACGAATGGAGGCGGGTTCTTCCTGGGCAGGACAAACGCAGGCTCGATGGTGTCGGGACCGTGACAAGGCAGAGAGATGGCATTATGCGCCGGCCCAGGAGGTCCAGGTGGGATGGGGGAGGGAGCCGGAAGGGCGGGCGGACTTTTGGGGAGAGGCCAGGGGACGGGGCCGGCTTGCGGGAGGGGCCTGCCAGGAAAGGGGCAGAACCAAGGTAGGACAGGGGGCAAATTGGACCACGCGCTCCACGGTGCGGGAATGGAAGAGATGATGCCAGCGGCGGGGCCTGGAACTGGACATGAGGATGAGTTCGGAATGGCTGGCGCCGGCTTCGGCGATGATTTGCTCGTCAGGACGGCCAAAGCGGACGCAGAGGCGGGCGGCTTGTTGGTGACCGAAAAAAAGGCGGGAGAGGCTGGCCAAGGATGATTGGGCTTCGTCCCGGAGTTCCTGATAGAGGCGCTCTACGGGCGGGGTGATGTTGAGTTCCACCACGTAAAGCAAGGTGGCGCAAAAGGGAGAATCGAGGGCCATCTGTTGCAGGTAAAGCAAGGTGTCGGTTTTGCTGTGCAACAAATCGAGCGGAAGGAGAATGCGCTTGGCGGACATGGCGGCCTTGTTATGTGCGGGCGGGAGTTGGGGCGGCGGGCTTCTTTGTGTCCATTTGGTCGAGGGCCAGGTTGAGCAAGAGGACGTTGACGCGGGGTTCGCCAAGAAAGCCCCATTGGGAACCTTCGGTGAATTTGTCCACCAGTTGGCGGAGAGAGTCCACGCTCAGGCCGCGGGAGGCGGCGACGCGGGCGACTTGGAGTTGGGCGGATTGCGGGCTGATGTGGGGATCGAGACCGCTGCCGGAGGCAAAAACCATGTCGGCGGGGACGGGGGTATTGGCGGGGAGGTTGTTGCCGCTGATAAAGGCGCTGATGTTGTTGATGACGTTGGTTTGGAGCGCGCCGCTGGTGGGACCGAGGTTGCTGGCGCCGGAGGGGACGAGGCCGGAAGGGCCGGTGCCGTAAGCGCAGGCGGAGGGGCGGGGCCAGAAGTAGTTGGTGCCGGTGAATTGCTGGGCCAAGAGCGCGGAGCCGATGAGTTTGCCGTCGCGCATGACGAGGCTGCCTTGGGACTGGTCATTGAAGGCGATATTGGCGATGAGGGTGATGGCGAGGGGATAGATAAGCCCGCAGATAATGGTCCATAGGATGATTTGGCGAATGGATTGGAGGAGGACTTTCATAGATTTTGCGTGGTATGGGTGTGAAATCAACTGACCAGATGGGCGGCCACGAGAAGGACATCGAGGGCTTTGATGAAGATGAAGGGGATGAGGATGCCGCCGACGCCGTAGATGAGCATGTTTTTGCGGAGGATGACGGCCGCGCCCAAGGGCTTGTACTTGACGCCCTTCAAGGCGAGCGGGATCAAGGCGACGATGATGAGGGCGTTGAAGATGACGGCGCTGAGAATGGCGCTTTGAGGGGAATGGAGGTACATGATGTTGAGTTTGTCCAGGGGACCGTGCTGGCCGGCTTTGAGGGCGTAAAGGGTGCCGAACATGGCCGGGAGAATGGCGAAGTATTTGGAGACGTCGTTGGCGATGCTGAAAGTGGTCAGAGCGCCGCGGGTCATGAGGAGTTGCTTGCCGATTTCGACCACCTCGATGAGCTTGGTGGGGCTGCTGTCCAGGTCCACCATGTTGCCGGCTTCGCGGGCGGCCTGGGTGCCGGTGTTCATGGCGACGCCGACGTCGGCCTGGGCGAGGGCCGGGGCGTCGTTGGTGCCGTCGCCGATCATGGCGATCAATTTGCCGCCTTCCTGCTCCTTGCGGATGCGGGCCAGTTTATCCTCCGGTTTGGCCTGGGCGATGTAATCGTCCACGCCGGCCTCGGCGGCGATGGCGGCGGCGGTGAGGTTGTTGTCGCCGGTGATCATGATGGTGCGGACGCCCATTCTGCGGAGTTGGGCGAAGCGTTCCTTGATGCCGCCCTTGACGATGTCTTTGAGGCGGATGACGCCGAGGATGCGGGAGCCGTCGGCGACGACGAGGGGAGTGGCGCCCGATCCGGCGATTTCGTCCACGGCGGCGGCGACGGATTTGTCGCGGGTGCCGCCTTGTTGCTGGACGAAGAGGAAGACGGACTCGGCGGCGCCTTTGCGGATGCGGCGGGTGATGGCGCCGTGGCTGCCGAAATCCACGCCGCTCATGCGGGTTTGGGCGGAGAAGGGAACAAATTGGGCCTGGATGTCGGCCATATCGCGGCCGCGGAGGCCGTATTTTTCCTTGGCGAGGACGGCGATGGAGCGGCCTTCGGGAGTTTCGTCGGCGAGGGAAGCGAGTTGGGAGGCGTCGGCCAGTTCCTCGATTTTGACGCCCGGGGCGGGGATGAATTCGGTGGCCATGCGGTTGCCGAGGGTGATGGTGCCGGTTTTGTCAAGCAAAAGGACGTCGACGTCGCCCGCGGCTTCAACGGCGCGGCCGCTGGTGGCCAGGACGTTGCGGCGCATGAGGCGGTCAATGCCGGCGATGCCGATGGCGCTGAGCAAGCCGCCGATGGTGGTGGGGATGAGGCAGACCAAGAGGGAGAGGAGGACGGGAGGGGTAGTCAAGACGGCGTCTTTCTGGCCGGACTGGGCTTCGTTGTAATGGGCAAAGGGCGGGAGGGTATAGACGACGAGAATGAAGAGAGCGGTGAGGCTGACGAGAATGATGTTGAGGGCGATTTCGTTGGGGGTTTGCTGGCGGCGGGCACCTTCAATCATGGCGATCATTTTATCGAGGAAAGAATTGCCGGCTTCGGCGGTGACGCGGACGACGATGCGGTCGCTGATGACGCGGGTGCCGCCGGTGACGGCGCTGCGGTCGCCGCCGCTTTCACGGACGACGGGGGCGGACTCGCCGGTGATGGCGGATTCGTCCACGGTGGCGATGCCTTCGATGATTTCGCCGTCAGCGGGGATGAAGTCGTTGGTTTGGCAGACGAAGCGTTCGCCGATTTTCAAGTCGTTGCCCGGGACGAGGACTTCCTTGCCGTCCACGAGTTTGCGGGCGATGGTTTTGGTGCGCATTTTGCGGAGTTCGTCGGCGTGGGCCTTGCCGCGGCCCTCGGCCATGGCTTCGGCAAAGTTGGCGAAGAGGCAGGTGAACCAGAGCCAGACGCAAACCTGGATGTTGAAGCCGGTGCGGTTGGCGGGCCAAAAGAGGTAGATGGTGGTCCAGATGGCGCCGACATAGACGACGAACATGACGAGGTTTTTGAACTCGTCGGCCGGGTTGAGTTTTTTGAAGGAATCAATGATGGCCTGGCGGACCAGCGGGGAGTATTTGATTTCAGCTTTTGTGCTCATAAATAAAATCGGGATGGGTTTTTAGAAAACGCGCGCCACCCCGCAAGACCGCGCCGGCAAATGGGCGGCGGCCCAAGGAAGGAAAGAAAGCCAAGAACATTCATGTTCATTGTCCTTATTGTAAGCCTCCGACGGCAAGCCCCTCATAAATAGAAGGGGCAAAAGCGTTAAAATCATATTAAAGCGAACACCTCATCGCTGACGCCGGAGATCAAACTGTGGCGCGCTCACTTTTTGGCCAGGTGATGCCAGAGGAGGAGAAAACCGACCACCTGGAGGAACAGGGGAATGAGAATCCACGGGGCGATGAGGCGGGCCTTGCGCCAGAAGCGTTTGGCCGGGGTGGGAGGCTCCAAACGGCCGCAGCGGCCGGTGAGTTCTACTTGACTTGGCGCGTCCAGGGCGGCCTTCATCTCGGCGGCGGTTTGGTAGCGGCGGTCGGGATTGCGCTCCATGGCGCGGAGGACGATTTCCTCGGCTTGCGGCGAAAGGGCGGGGTTCACCTTGCGCGGGGCTACGGGATCGCCGGTGACGCGGGCGTTCATGATGACCATGGGGTCCTCGTGGTCGAAGGCGATGACGCCGGTGAGCATTTCGTAGAGCATGGCGCCGACGCCGTAGATGTCGGTGCGGGCGTCGCCGCGTTTGCACTGGACGCGTTCGGGGGCCATGTAATGGGGAGTGCCGGGAGCGAAACCGACGAAGGTGAGGCGGGGAGACTGGTCGGAGCGGGCGATGCCAAAATCCATGAGACGGATGGAGCCGTCCGGGCAAAGCATAATGTTTTCGGGTTTGAGATCGCGGTGGACGACGCCCTGTTCATGGACGAACTGCAAGGCCTGGCAAATACGGCCGGCGAGCTGGAGGGCTTCAGCTTCCGGGAGGAAGGGGCGTTTGCGGAGTTCGTGGTAGAGGGTGTGGCCTTGGAGCAATTCCATGACGAGATAGGGCCGGCTCTGTTTGCCGACGTCCCGGATGAAATGCATGACGAAGGGGTGGCTGATGCGGCGGCCGATTTCTGCCTCGCGCTGGAAGCGGGGCATGTGATTGGGATCCAAACCCAGTTTCTGGAGGGGAACCTTGAGGGCGACGGGGCGGCAGCCCTGGAGCAAATCTTCCGCCTTGAAAATAGTGGACATGCCGCCGCGGCTGAGCACCTGGGTGATGGCGAAACGGCCGTCCAGGACGTGGCCGGGGCGGAGGTCGCCGTTGAGCGGCGCCGGCTGGCCGGAGGGGCTTTGTTCCATTTCAGCCAGCGCGGCAGGATTGTAACCTAGCTTCACGCGGGTACTCTGGCCTGAACGAGGCCGCCCGGATAATCAAAACAGGGGGAACGGGTATTAAAAATAAATCAATAAAACAAACATCCACCTGGCCGGGGTGACCGCCTCGGTAAGAACAACCCACGGACGCCTCGGCGAGGCGTCCCTACCCGGTCAATGTCAAGTATTTGGATGGGGTTATTCCCGCGGGCCGAGGATGTTTTCGATTTTGGCGGGCCTTCTGGAAGGGGCGAGCCATTGGTCGGGATACCAATACCAGCGCGCGCCCAGATCGGCTTCCGGCCAGCGCCAGAGCGAGCCATCGGCCGCCAGGGCCGCGATTTGGCCCTGCACACAACCGACCGAGACCCAATCACTGTTTGTCCCCAACCGCGCGGGGGGATTTTGCAACGTCTTTGTTTGGCGGTCGAAATGAGGATCGAGATTCCATTGCCAGATCGAGCCGTCAGTTTTCAGAGCCACCAATTGATAGAGTGCGCTTGCGACGGCCACCCAATTTGTGTGATTGCCGATTTGAACCAGTGTCGGCGGAGCCAGGCCTTTGGCAGGCGATAAGGCGCCCTGGCGCCGCAAATACTGCTCGGAAGACCAATCCCAGTACCACAGCGTTCCGTCATCACGGACACCGATCCGGAAGGAGTAGCCGATCGGACACCAGTTGAGGCTCTTGAATTGGACGTGATCCAAACCCGGCATCCGCGCGGCCGCTGTCTCTGGAGAGAGTTCCACCTCAAGGCTTCTCTGCGCCGCGTCCTGGTTTGGTTTGGCCTCGTGCAATTCCCACGCGCTGCCGTCCCGTTTCCACGCATAGACAGGTCCATCCCCCCGAAGAATCCGCGCCCAGTCGGAATCCGCGCCGAGTTGATGCGGCAGGAAAGCCCGCAGCCCTGGGTTCTGATAATTTCTGGCGTTGGAAGAGTCATAGTTGGTTCCCCAGCGCCACAATGTGCCGTCCCGCTTTAAGAGGACGAACGACCAGACGGAATCACCTACCAGGCTTTGCCAGTCGGATTGGACGCCGAACTGGACCAACTGCGGGGGGCCTTCGGCGAACCAGGGCCACGGGAGCGGTTTTTCGGAAACCCAGAGAGTGCCATCAGATCGAATCGCGACTGTTTCGCTGAGGTTCGGAAATACGGCCACCCAATTCGAGCCGTTGACGAAATGATTTTTGCCGCCGCCCAGCGAAAGGTTTTTGACAGCAATCACATCCTCCCAGAGTCTGCCGTCCGGCAACAGGATCGCCCGTGTAAGGCGATAGCCAAGGCCAGAGAGCAAGACGGGTTTGCCCGCGGGCAGCCGCGCCGGTCCGTGCGCGCCCTCCAGTGGCATAACCCGTTCCCAGACGCGATGGTAAAGGGCCGCCGCCGCGCCAGAGATCAATACGATGACGGCGGCCAAGCCAAGGATGTTCCGACGCCAGCGGCGTTCGCTTTCGAACGCCCATCGGAAGTTGCCATAGGCCAGCCAGAGAAGGGCGGCGGTCAGCGCCGGATAGGCCATCGCAGGCCACAACTTCCAGCCAAAGGCATTGAAGGCCTGGGAGGAATCGGTTGCGATACTGTGAATGAGCCAAAACACAAAGGTGGCAACCATCCCCGCCGCCATGGCTTGCACCAGGCTGCGCGTCAGCGTGGAGGCGTAAAAGGCAATCAACGAAAGGGTCAGGAAGACCAAAAAGACGGGGATGAGTCCCGATCCTTCCAGGCGGATTCCCATGACTTGCAGGTCCACGCCAGCGCCCATGGCGCGGGCCACCGCTTCCACTGCGCCGAGCAGCGCCGCGCTGAGCAACCCGCCCAGGACAAGCACAAAAAGCAATTTGACGGCAAATTGGACCTTGCGTGAAACCGAGAGGCACAAAAGGCCGTCGAGGGTGCCGAGTTGCCGCTCTTCGGCCACGCTTTGGGAGCCGGCCAGCAACGGCACGATGAGCCAGATCCCGCCGAACATTTCGAGGGACAAAAGCGTGGTGTGGCCAAAAACATGGGCGCCGGCCTTGCGCAACATCACGACACCCAGATGCAAGAAGAAAAGCGCGGCGATTCCCGCCAGCGTGAACTGGTGGAGTTGGAGTTCCTTCTGGAACAACGCCGCCCAGGGCCTGCGCTCGCGCAAGCCGCCTTGCTCGGTGGCGGCCCGCGCGCGGCCCAGTGAAACGACGCCGCCGGTCCAGGCCGTGTCCTGGAAATGAAGGAATTGCCACCGGGCCAGGAAGAATCCGGCCACGGCATACAGGCCCAGCAGCGCAAAGAGCATCCAGCCTGGTCCGCCGATCATTTGAATGGCAATGGTCGCGGCCATCGGAATGAGGAGGGTGAGCCAGAGAGCCGAGGCGACTTGGCGCAGCAGCAAGGTCATCCAGAGGCCGCCTGCCGTCAAGACGGCCACCAGCAATATGGCGTTGGCCAGGACTTCTGGCGAGACCAACCGGACGCCGCGGTGGAAACAGGAGAAGAGGCTGTCGGAGAGCCACCAGGCGTCAAAGGCCAGGGCAATGAAGAGAGCCAGGACGGCAACTTTAATCCACCAGATCCGAGCGCGCCCCAAAGGTTGCGCCAGGATAAAGGGAAGGGTTTTGAGGCCAATCTCGCGTCCGAATGAGGAAAGGGCGAGCATCATGATCCCAAACAAACAGAGGTAAGCGGTGAAGTCGCCGATGTTGCCGAGATAGAAGCTGGCGGCGGGCAAAAGCCATACCGGCAGGACGGCCATCAGGAGAGCCGCGGCAAAGGCGGGGAGCAGCAGGCGGATTTCCTTTTCGAGGAGCGTTTTCATGGTTTGACAGCGGCCAAAGTGCCCGCGGCCACGAAAATTTCCTCCAAGGTGAGGGAGTCGCAACGCAATTCCTCGGGGTGGCAGGCTTGGAGTTTTTCCAGCAAGGACTCGCGATTGCCGTCGGCCAGAATCTCCAGGTCACGCCCGGACTGGCGGACGTGGAGCGCGCCGGGGAGGTTGAGGTTGACGGGTGGCTGGGCAAAGGTGGCGCGGATTTTTTGAAACCGGTCGCGCGCCTCGTCGGCCAGGAGGGTGAGCAGTTCGCGCCCCTGCTCGATGATGGTGAACTGGTCAATCAGGCCTTCAAATTCGGCGATGAGGTGGGTGGAGACAAAGACGGTGCGGTGTTCGGGATCGGCGGCGTGATAGGCGCCGATGACGGTCTGGATGAATTCGCGGCGCACGATGGGGTCCAGCCCGGAGGTGGGTTCGTCCAGCACGAGCAACTCCGGTTCAGGACAGACGGCGCCGACCAGGGCGAGTTGGGTTTTCTGGCCTTTGGAGAGATGGCTGGTTTTTTGGCGGGGGTCGAGTTGGAAGCGGTTGAGCAAGGCGGCCTCCATTTCGCGATTCCAGCGGGGCCGGAAGGCGGCGATGAAGCGCAGGGTCTCATCCACGGTCATCCAGGGGTAGAAGGCCACACTGTCGGGCACGTAAGAGAGGCGGGATTTGACGGCGACTTCGCGGCGCTGCGGGTCCAGGCCGAAGACCCGCGCGGCGCCGGAGGTGGGCTGCAACAAATTGAGGAGGCACTTGATGGTGGTGGTTTTTCCGGCGCCGTTGCGGCCGAAGAACCCGTAACAGCGGCCCGGCCGCACGGTGATGTTGAGGCCGTTGACGGCTTCGAGGGCGCCGTAGCGGCGGCTGAGGTTTTTGATTTCGATGACGGGCGAATCCATGTTCATAGGGTCTGTTTCCTTTTCATTTGCCGTCCTTGAGGGCGGAGGCTTTGCTTTCAAAAAAATCGAGGCGCTCCCGGACCAGGGCCAGGAACTTGTCGCGATCCACGCGCAGGTGATGGGCCAGGACGACGGCTTCATCAATCTCGGTGAGAAGGAGCCGCTGGCGGGTCTGCTGGGTGAGCGGGGAATGGTTGTGGGTGAGGATGAAGCCTTTGCCGGGGAGGGTTTCGATGAGGCCCTGGCTCTCCAACTCGGCGTAGGCTTTGGCGATGGTATTGCGGTTGATGCGCAATTCCTCGGCGAGGGGGCGGAGGGAGGGAAGAGGCTCGCCGGGCCGGAGGCGGCCGGAAGCGGCGGCGTGGCGGATTTGATCGGCCAGTTGCAGGTAAACCGGCTTGCCGGCCTGGAAATCGACTTGGAAGATCATAGTTTGTTCACTGTTATACAACACTATGACAGTTGGCGGGGCTTGTCAAGCGGGAAAAACGCATTAAACTAGGAACATGGAAATAATGCCATGAGCGTGCTGATTGTGGGATCTACCGCGCTGGACTCGATCAAGACGCCGCGCGGGGAGAATCCGCGGTTGCTGGGCGGATCGGCCAGCCACGCGGCGGTGGCGGCCAGCTTTTTCGCGCCGACGCGCCTGGTCGGAATCGTGGGGGATGATTTTCCGGCGAGCCACCTCAAACTCTATCGGAAGCATGGAATTGACCTGGAGGGATTGCAGAGGGCGCCGGGCAAGACGTTTCACTGGTCGGGCGAATATGAAGTCAATCTGAACAACCGGCGGACGCTGGCGACGGAGCTGGGGGTGTTCGCGACGTTCACGCCGCGGCTGCCGGAATCGTACCGGAACAGTCCATTTGTGCTGCTGGCCAACATCGCGCCCTCCTTGCAGGGGCATGTCTTGAACCAGATGCGCCGCCCGAAATACGTGGTGGCGGACACGATGGATTTGTGGCTGAACATCGCGATGGACGACCTGCTGAAGCTGCTCAAGCGGGTGGACGGTTTTGTGCTCAACGAGAGCGAAGCGCGGCAGTTGACGCAGGAGGACAACCTGGTGAGGGCGGCCAAGAAGATCCACAAGCTTGGCCCCAGGCATGTGATTGTCAAGAAGGGCGAGCATGGGGCGATTCTTTCGGCGGGGGGCAAACTTTTTGTCGCGCCGGCCTATCCGCTGGGCCGGGTGGTGGATCCGACGGGGGCGGGGGACACGTTCGCCGGGGGAATGATGGGTTATCTGGCAAGCGCGCGCGGACCGGTGGAGGGGAATCTGCGCCGGGCGATGATTTACGGGAGCGTGGCGGCGTCTTTTTGTTGCGAGGGTTTTGGGCTAACGTCCACGACGCGGACGAGCCGCGCGGCCATCGAAAAGCGGGTGGAGGCGCTGGAATTGTTGACCCGGTTTTGAAAGCGAGAGTTCAGGGGGGGCAGACGGACCGCCAATCCCCGACCGCGGCCGCCCATCCGCCGCCAGACGGGGAGGCGGTCTTATTGCGGATTCTCAAGCCAATAGGCCCTGTATCTTGGCGGGACGACTTGGTTGAAGTTGGTTCCGAACCGGGAATTGGAAGTTTCGCCCCTGCGGCCGGATTCCTGAGTGTCGCTGAAGTGATAAAGGCCGGCGGGGTCCCTCCAAATCTCCACCACGTTGACGCCGCGGAGGGCGGTGAGCGGGAACAAAGTGCGTTCAAAGTTCAGTTTGCGCGCGCTCTCCATTTGCGCGGGATCCAGAACCCCCCCCAGCTCTTTCCACATTTGCTCTTCGAGTTTTTGGAAGGCAGCGGTATCGGCCTCTCCGAGGGGTCTGAAGGTGACATGCACGTGGCCGGCGGCATCCACGGAACGGTCGGCATAAGGGCGTTCGATCTGAAGATAGTCCCGGTCGGTGGTGCGAAAAATGGTGTTGACCACCTGGATTTGGTCGGAGGTGAGATTTAAATTGGTAATGGCGCGCTGGTTGACGGCCAGCCCCTCCGGAGTGTTGGTAAAAAGAGGGAGGCGGTTGAAAGCGTTGGTCACCGTGACGGTATTGGTGATGATCCTGGGGTTGGCCAGGCTGTGAAAAAGGGCGTAAGCCAGGACGACGACCAAGGCGAGGGCGCCGACGATTCCGGCTTTAAGAAAGGAGGTCATTTTGGCGGAGCGGGCGGTGGCCATGGCCGGGGCGGAAAAGGTTTCGACTTCGCTGAGGATTTCGCCGGCTTGCTGGTAGCGGAGGAGGGGTTCCTTCTCCAAGGCGCGCAAGACCACGCGGTCCAGACGGATGTCGGTATGGGCCTTTTGCGATGGGAGGGGGAACCGGCCGAGGGGGAGTTCGCCGGTGAGCATTTCGTAAAAAATGACGCCCAGGGAATAGAGGTCCGCGCGGCTGTCCACCTCGGCGGGCCGTTCGATCTGTTCGGGGGCCATGTATTGGGGCGTGCCCATCAGGCCGGTGGTCTGGGTGAGCTGGGCCATGCGCTGGCCATTGGAGCCGGCGAGCTTGGCCAAACCGAAATCGGCCATTTTGACGCGGCCCTTTTTGTCAATTAGAATGTTCGCCGGCTTGATGTCGCGGTGAATGATGCCTTCGTCATGGGCGAATTGGAGGGCGCGGCAAATCTCCTTGACGATGCGCTCGGCTTCGGGCGGGGAGATTTCCTTCCGGTGGATCAGGGTGTGGAGGTCCTCGCCATCCACATATTCCATGAGGAAATAATAGTAGGGGCCGGCGCGGCCGAAATCATAGACGGAGACGATGTTGGTGTGGTGGAGGCGGGCCAGGGCCTTGGCTTCGCGGGAGAAGCGTTCGGCGAAGGCGGGCTGGGAACTGAGTTCCGGGGAGAGGATTTTCAGGGCGACGAGACGATCCAGGTTGAGCTGGCGGGCCTTGTAAACCATGCCCATGCCGCCATAGCCGAGGAGTTCGTAGATTTCCAGTTGGGGAAAGAATTCCGCGATCTGGGCGGCGGAGGGCGGCAAACCGGAGGCCGGGACGGGCGGTGTGGGCAGGGAAGCAATGCCGGTGGGAGTCTGCTGGCATTTTGGGCAAAGTTTTCCCGGCACGTCGGCGGGGAGCGGCGTGTGGCACTGGGCGCAGAGTCGCATGGTGTCCATGTTCAGCACTTCCCCTGTACAGAGGGGGAACCGGGCAAAAGGTTACGCCAATCGGGCGACGGGATGGGCGGAGCGGGCGGCGCGTCAAATCTGGAAATCCAGTTCGGAGGCGGGGTTGTTTTTGCGGGTGATTTTGACGTCATATTTTTCGAAGGTGACGAGCGAGTGGGGGGGGACGCTGTGGGTCAGGAACACGCTGGCGCCAATGGTGCTGCCTTCGCCAATGGTGGTTTCGCCGCCGACAATGGTGGCGTTGGCATAAATGGTGACGTGATCCTCGACGGTGGGGTGGCGTTTTTGGCCGCGGAGCAACTGGCCGCCAGCCAGGGACCGGGCGACCAAGCCGACGCCCTGGTACATTTTGACATGGCGGCCGATGAAGGCGGTTTCGCCCACGACGGTGCCGGTGCCGTGATCTATGAAAAAGTGGGAGCCGATTTGAGCGCCGGGATGCAAATCCATGCCCGTGCGGCTGTGAGCCCATTCGGTCATAATGCGGGGAATGAGGGGTATTTTTTTTTGGTAGAGTTGGTGGGCCAGACGCTGGACGGCGATGGCCTCGATGAACGGATAGGCCACGATGACCTCTTCCTTGCTCAAGGCGGCGGGATCGCCCTGGTAAGCGGCTTCGGTGTCGGCATCCAGGAGATCGCGGATCTGGGGCAGCTTGCTCAAAAAATCGAGGGTGCAGCCGCGGGCCAGGCGGCGCAAATCTTGCGGGGCCGGGGCGTCCGGGGGCGCGTATTCGAGGCTTTTGTAGATTTCATCCTCTAATCGTTCCGAGATGGAGTCCATCAAGGCGGCGGTCAAGGCTCTGAGTTCGGAGGCGTGGATGGATTGCTCGTCGAAGAAGCCGGGGAACAAGAGGCGCAAGAGATCCCCGGCGATGGAGGCGATGGCGCTTTTGGAGGGGAGGTTTTTGCCGTCCACATGGTTGATCCCGCCCACGCGGGCGTAGGAGGCGATGAGTTGGTCGGTTAATTCGGTGACCGTGTAGTTCACAGGGGAATTATCAGGCAGGAGCGGGGGAAAGGCAAGCCGGAGGGGAATGGCGCACTGGCTATGTGTCCCGCAAAACGAGCAGGGCGGCCTGGACGACAGCGGCGGGGGAAATGCGGGTCATGCAACGGAAATCTATGGGACACTTCCGCAGGAAACAGGGGGAGCAGGGAACGTCGGAGGCGCGGAGAATGTGCGCGCGGGTGGAAATGGGCGGGCGGGTCATTTCGGGCGAGGTGCTGCCGAAGAGAACAACAACCGGGGTGCCCAGCGCGGCGGCAATGTGCATGGGGCCGGTGTCGTTGGTCAGAA
Organism: Verrucomicrobiota bacterium; assembly: GCA_049522055.1. Classification (GTDB taxonomy): domain Bacteria; phylum Verrucomicrobiota; class Verrucomicrobiia; order Limisphaerales; family Palsa-1400; genus JBEKOF01. The sequence continues at coordinate 22,568 of JBEKOF010000001.1, forward strand.
GGAGGCGGCAGATTTTGAGGGCGGCCATGAGTTCGCGCAAGGTGGTCTTGCCGGCAAGATTGAGAACGGAGGGCGGGCCGGACGGGGACGGCTGGAGCGCGGCGGCGATCCCCGCGGCCAATTGGCAATCGCCGCCGCCCCCAAAGATCACCCAACGACAGCGGGTTTGCTTTTGCAGGTCCAGGGCGGCGGCGATGAAGCGGTCGGCGGGCCAGCGCTTGGCCGGGCCGTACTGGGCCCCCGGGTTCAATCCAAACCACGGACGGTCCTCCGGCAAGGGCGCCATTCCCAAATGGGCGGCGGTTTTTTCGGCGGCTTCCTGACTGAGGGTGAGGCGCGGGGGCAAGGGGGCGGAAGAGGCGCCAAGAGCCGCGACCAAGCACAGGTAGTTGAGGGTGTGATGGGCGCCGGGCGGGATGGCGGCCGAGGCGCCGCCGCGCGCGGCCAATTGGCGGACTTGGGCGGCGGGGCGTTTACGCATGGGGAGGGCGCCGGAACGGGGAGGGACGGGGATTGTCAAGAACAAGGATCGCCAGGGGCCGGCGTAACCGGCGCGGCGGGGGATTCCGGCCAGCCAGAGTTCAAGGGCGGAACGGAGGGAGTTAGGAAAGGCGAGGGCGGCGGAGAATTTTTTCGCGCGGAGGCGGCGGGCGGTTTGGCAGAGGGTGTCGGAGGGGGAAAAGAGGAGGAGTTCATCCAGGAAGGGCTGGCCGTCCCACAGGCCGGCGAGTTTTTCGGGGGCCAGAAGGGTGATGCGGGCGGCGGGTTGGGCTTCGCGCAGGCGTTGCAGGGCCGGGGCGCTCATGACGGCGTCGCCCAGCCAGTTGACGCCGCGCACGAGAATATTTTCGGGGGCGGCGGGAGGATTGGGGGCGGGTGGATTCATGGGCGGGGCGGGGGTCAGCGCAGGCAGATTTTGTGGACGCAATCGGCGAAGTCCTGGGCGCCGTGGAGGATTTTAATTTCGACGCGGACGAAGCAGATGGGAAGGTCGCGGCGGTCAATCTTGGGAAAGCGGACGGCGTCTTTTTGGGTGGTGACGATGATTTGGGCCTGGCGTTTTTTGCCGCGGTTAATGACGTTGAGGATTTCCTGCTGGGAGAAGCGGTGGTGGTCGGCGAAGCGCTTGGAATAGACCAGTTCGGCGCCGAGGCGGACGAGGCTTTGCTCGAAGCTTTCGGGCTGGGCGATGCCGCTGAGGGAGGCGACGCGTTTGCCTTTGATGAAATCAAGGTCCTTTTGTTCGCCGGTGAAGACGTCTTCAAAGTAAAGGGGATGATGAACGCACTCGATGATGCCGGCGACGGGGTTGTAGGCGGCGATACGCTGGCGGAGTTGGGTGGTGTCGCCTTCGCTCTTGGTGATGAAGATGGCGCTGGCGCGGGCGAGATGGGAAGGAGGCTCGCGCAAGGTGCCGCGGGGCAGCATTTGTTCGTTGCCAAAGGGCTGCTGGCAATCAATGAGGACGATGTCCTGGCGGCGGCCGGCCAGGCGCCAGTATTGAAAGCCATCGTCGAGCAAGAGGGTGTCGCAGCCGAAATTCTCGATGGCGTAGCGGCCGCTTTTGACGCGGTTTTTGTCCACCAGGACGACGACGTCTTTGAGGTTGGAGGCGAGCATGTAGGGTTCGTCGCCGGCGGTGTCGGAATCCAAGAGGAGGGATTTGCCGTCGGAGACGACGCGCGGAGGGGTGCTGTCGGCGCGAAAGAGCAGGGCGTTGAGGAGCCACTGGCTGAAGCGCTGGGGTTTGGAACGGTAGCCGCGGGAAAGGATGGCGACGGTGCGGCCTTGATTCTGGAGTTCGCGGGCGAATTTTTCGACGACGGGGGTCTTGCCGGTGCCGCCGACGGTGAGGTTGCCGATGGCGATGACTTGAATGCCGAGGGTGGAATCGCGCAGGATGCGGACGCGGATGAGGAAGCGCTGGATGTTGACGCCGAGTTGCCAGATTTTGGAGAGGAGGTAGAGGAAAGAGCGGAGGAGGGCGGCGCGTTTGCCGCGGCGCTGCTCAAAGTTGACTTCCAGGCCGAAGGTGTAGAGGGCGTCCAGTTGAGTGTCCAGCCATGCGCGCAGGGATTCGATCATGTCCGGGGCAGATTGCCAAAGAAAGGGCGGGTTTGCCAGCGCGGAGTTTTCACGGGGGCGTCTGCCAATTAGAAAAAGGAGGCGCAGGCAAATGAGCCTGGCCCCGAGAATTCCAGCAATAACGCTTGTTTCGCTGCGCCGCCTGGGGTTTTCTTTTTGCGTTGAAACCGGGTCGGACACTTTTGGAAAAGGGCGCGGGAAGCTGCTCGGACGCGGAATTGCTGGCCATTCTGCTCGGCAGCGGCGGACGAGGATATTCGGCGCTCGACAGCGCCAATGCGCTCCTCGATCAATACGGCACGCTGGCGGGGCTGATGAATTGTCCGCTGGAGGAAGTCGCGCAAGTCAAAGGCATTAAAGTGGTGCGCGCGATTCGGCTCGCCGCGGCGTATGAAATCTGCCAAAGATTGCTCAAAGAAGTCGCTCGCGACACCTGATGAAAACCCGTGAACTAGCCCGCGCTAAAATCGGCAGGATCCGCCCGCCGGCCTTCGAGCACATCAACCGGCAGATTCCGCCGGAATCGCACACGGCGATGTACGTCTGGCACAAGTATTGGTCGCGCAAGACCTGGAACGTGGTCAGCGAACACATCCAGGCGTACACCAAACCGCATCAGGTTGTTTTCGATCCCTTTGCCGGCAGCGGCGTGGCCGCCATCGAGGCGGCGCGCCACAAACGCCGCGCCATCGTCTGCGACCTCAATCCGGCGGCCAGCCACATCACGGAACTGACGCTGCGGCGGGTGGACACGCTGAAACTCCTGGAAGCGTTCGAGCGCGTTCGTGAGCGCGCGCAGAAACGCGTGGCGGAGCTTTACACGATTCATTGCCTCAAGTGCGACCAGCCGCTGGCAGCAGATTGTTGCGTGCGCGAGGGCGATAACCTTGTGGAAGTGCGATACAAAAGCTGCCCGCATTGCGAGCATCGTTGCGAAAGCGGCTGCAAGCCCAAGCAGAAAGACCTCGACGCCCTGGCCGAACTGGAAGCCAAACGCATTAAGGAGTGGTATCCGAAGAACCAACTATATTACGACGACGGCACGCCCTTCATGAAGAAGGAGCATTTCGATTCACTCGACCAACTGTTCACGAAACGTAATTTACGCGCGGCGGCGATGATTTATGAAGCCATCGAACAGGAAAGCAGCCCGCAACTGCGGAAGTTTTTGGCCGGCGCGTTCACTTCGATGATTCACCTCTGCACGCGGATGTGCCCGGCCCTCGCGCCGGGCGAGGGCAATCACCAAACCGCCTTCAGTTCCACATGGACGCAACACAGTTATTGGTCGGCCCCGCGTTACCTTGAGTCAAACGCGTGGGAGAAATTTGAAAGCGCAGTGACAGGTCATCAGGGAATCATAAAGGCCAAGAACGAGACCAACGAATTGTTGGGCGGTGTGAAGGTCACGGACGACTGGCGGAAAGTATTGGAGGGCGAAGCCGACATAGCGGTCGTCAATGATGATTGCGTGGAATTGATGAAAAAGATGCCCGACGAGTGTGTGGACTACATTTTCACCGACCCTCCTTACGATGCGTCCATCCAGTATGGCGAGCTTTCCTATCTTTGGAACGCCTGGCTCAAGAAAGATTATCTCTATGCCGACCGGATCACGGTGCATGAAATCGTGCGGAACGAGCGCCAAAAAAAGCCGTTCGACCTCTATTACGCGCTGCTGAACAACAGCGTGCAAGGCATGTACCGCGTCTTGCGCCCGGAGCGGGTTCTCACGCTGACCTTTCATAACCCGACCTTCATGGTCCGCAATGCGACGGTGCGGGCCGGAGTGTTCGCCGGATTTGATTACGAACACATCCATCATCAGCCCCTGGCGCAGGTTTCAGCCAAGGCGATGATGCAGCCGTTCGGCAGCGCGCAGGGCGATTTCTACCTGCGTTTCGCCAAAACCGCGCGGCCGGCGCGTCCGATGGAAGAAATCAACGAAGATCGGTTTCGCCGCATCGTGATCGAGACTTGCCGGGAAGTCATCGCCCACCGCGCCGAGCCGACGCCTTACACGATTCTCCTCAACCAAGTGGACCCGGTGCTCGCCAGGCGCGGCCTGTTCGGCACGCTGCAAACGGGCCTAGACGTCAAGACGGTGCTGGAAGAAAGCATCGGCAAGGAATTCGAACTTGTGGAGGCAAGACTCGGTGGCGCGGCGGGCAAACTGTGGTGGTTTGCCGACAAAACTTTTGTCGCGCGGCTCGAAGCCGTTCCGCTGTCGGAGCGCGTCGAAGAAACGGTCTTTCGTTGCCTGCATGAGAAAGGCCGCGTCACGTTTACGGAGGTCTGGGACACGGTCGCGCGGGAGTTTCCGAACTCGCTGACTTCCGACAGCACGAGCATCAAGGAGGCCCTGGAGATCTTTGGCTGCAAGGCCGGCGCCGGCGCGTGGATGCTCAAAGAAGAAATCCGATTGAGCTTGTCGCGCCACAGCGAACTGATCGCCCTGCTGGCGAAAATCGGCGAAGGGCGCGGACATTCCATCTGGATCGGCCAGCGTGAACAACGCGAGACGGCGACCGGGGTGGTTGAGCGGGTGCAACTGCGCGATCTGGTCACCCAAAAGCCCGCGTCGTTAAAAGGAGTGAAAGAACTCGGCACGGTGCTCAACATGGATTTGCTTTGGCTTGATGGCGACGAGGTTGTCCGCGCGTTTGAAGTGGAATGCACCACCAGCATGACCAGCGGCCTGCAACGCGGTTCCAATCTTCCCCGGAATGTTCCCAAGACCATGGTCATCCCCGATGAACGGGAAGAGGATTTTGCGCGGAAGATGAAATCTCCGTTGTTCAGCGAGCACTTCGAGAAAGACCAGTGGACACTGGCTTATTTCAACACGCTGCGCGAAGCGTTCACCAAAAGCAAAGGCAAAACCGCGCTGGAGTCGCTGTTCGGAGTGAAAAAGAGCGCCGGCAGCCGCACGCGCGAGGACCATGGACCTGAAAACCAGGTGTTGTTTGATCTTCCAGAATCCGGCCGCAAAAGCCTTTCCCCGGGCATCGTGATGAAGGATGACGCGGCCGACTGACCCTCTGCCCGGACACTTATTGGACGAGGACGCGGTAAAAGCGGGCGGGGGGAGCCGGGAGGTTGGTGTCCTGGATTTGCATGGTTTGGCCGGTGCCCGGGAGGTTGGTGGAGAGGACGGTCCAGTTGGTGGAGAACAGGGAGGTGGAGGTCTCCAAGGCATAGGTTTTGCCGGGCACGGAGGGCCATTGGATGGTGAAATTGGCGACCGGGAATAATTGCAGGACGGAGGCGGGGTCCTGGGGATTGGTGCCGGCGACGTATTCCTGCCAGTTGGAGGCGCCATCGCCATCGGGGTCGAGGTTGGCGGCGGAAAGAAGATTGGAAACGGTGCCGAAATAGAGCAACCGCCACCAATCGGGAATGCCGTCGTTCCAGCTTGAGAGGGAGCGGTCGCTGCCGATGGTAATGAGGCCGTCCTGGATGGCGGGTTGGAAGAGGGCGAGGCCGTTGGGAGAGGCTGAGAAATGCTCGAAATGGACCAGGTAGGAGGAATTGGAGGTGAGGTTCGGAGGCAGGGTGACGGTGACGGTGCCGAGGAGGTTTGTTCCGCTGACGCCGGAGACGGTGGAATCAAGCCAGGTGGCGGCGAAGTTTTCCACGCCTTGCGAATCGGTGATGGTGGGCGCACCCAGAGCGGCGGCGGGGGAGAGTGTGACGGTGTTGGTCAGGGCGGGTGAGCCGTCGAGCGGGAGGACGTCCACATTGAGCGCCAGGACGCGGATGGGATAAATGGGGTCGGCGGCCAGAACACGAATGGGGACTTGGACGGTCTGGCCGGCGGGTGCCTGAACACGGTCGGCGGCGACGGTAATCTGGCGGACGTAAGCGGTTGCGGAATTTGCGTTGGTGACGGCGCTGGCACTGATGAGGCTGGTGAGGACGGTTGGATTGGTATTCGGGACGGGTTGGGCATATTGGATGCCGTTGGTCCAGAAGCGCTCGTACCATGTCAGCGCAGGATCCAGGGAGCGGCGGTAGGTGACATAGATATCGTCCACATTGAGGGAATTATCGCCGAAGGGGATGTTGTTGATATTGGTGTCGTTGCCATTGAAATAATTATTGTACTTCCCGTTGGAGGAATCCATGGCGTTAAAGTAATCGCTGTGAGGAGGAGGCGGGTTTTGTGCCGGAGGCCCGGTGACACCATTGTAAACGACCGCGCGGAAGACCTCCACGACATCATCGTTGAGGAGAGAGGCGTCGCCAAAATCACCGGCGTTGAACCATTTGAAAGGGAAAACATCGCCTACCAGGTAGGGAGTGACGCCCAGGTTGACCGTTTTGATGGCGTTGAGGGTGCCCGGTCCCAGATTGGTGGCATTGGTATTAGCCGGGGCCTGGATCACCACAGCCGCGGTGGGGTATCCAGCTCCGCTCTCGACTGCGGCGGAAGGCCGTGAAATTTGGATTTGGTATTGGTCATTCATGGCGGCCGATGCGGGAATCATGAACGAATAACCCCCAACAACCACCTGGCCGGAGGAACTGACAAAGACCGTTTCGTGGTCTTGAGAATAGGTGACCAAGTCCTGCCCGGTGGTGGTGTTGAACAGATTGGTTTCCGGAGCCACTTCCAGCCAGCCAACGGCAAGCAGATTCTCGTTGGTGTCGGCCAGGAGGAGGGATTGCTCGACGCCGTTGGTGAAGTAGGCCGGGGGAATAGTGATATAGACGGTCTGGCCGTCCAAGCTCTCCTTTTGCTTGAGCATGGAATCGAAAGAGTAGGTTGGCGGGACCGCTGGAGCGGATCCCAAGTTGGTGACGGTGACGTTGAACTGGAGGGAATACATCAACGCCCCGGGAACGAGGGTCAGAGTGATGGGGGCGAAGAATTGATGACCCGCCGAGCCGACAAACTGGCTGGAGGCCTCGCCATCGGGAAAGCCAAAACTGATCTGGTTTGGGACATAATTGCTGGCGTTAAAGACCTCCACGGCGAGGGCGCTGGGAGAGAAATCCTGCCGGAACGCCTGGACGGTGAGTGTGACATTGCTGGTGGAAGGAAAGGAAATAGTCGCTCCGGTGCCTCCCGCCGCGATGGTGTTGGCGCCTCCAATGACCGGCGAAGAACCATCCAAGGTATAATACATTTGAGCGCCGATGGTGGCATCAGTCAATTGGACTGAAGCGGAGTTGTTGCCTATAATGGTGGGACTGGCGGTGATGAAAAGGAAACGCGCGCTGACGACAGCGCTGGGAGGGCGGCCCGGGGCTTCACTGATGACATTGAGCGTCACATCGGGGTAGGAGTTGTTCACCAACAAGGAGGGGCCGAGATCCTCGGCTGACAATCCGTCGCCGGCGTAAACTTGGAAGCTGGGCCAGCCGGGACCCGGGAGCGGAATGGTGTTGTCATAGGGATTGAGCGGAGTCGGACCGATGGTGACATAGTTAATGACGCCCGTCTCGCCTTCGATGGCGATGATATTGGTGTTATTGTCGAAGACCTGGTATGAGGCCTGGTTGAATTGCGACACCAGTTGTCCGTCGCCAGTGGGGGAGGGAACAAAGGTGACGTAGCCGATCACCGGGTTGGAAATTGGCGGCAGGGCCGGGCCGGTTTCCAATCGGCGCAACGCATTGTTCCCCCGGTCCACCACATAGTAGCCATTGTCCAGGACATCCACGGCGAGGCCAATGGGATTGTCGAGCCGGGCAACGGCCAGGGTGCCGTCCACGTATCCCGCCACGCCGGGAATGCCTGCGATGGTCTGCACGGAAAAGCCGTTGGGGCTGATGGAGTTTGGATAGAGGCGGCGGAGGGTCTCGTTGGCGGTGTCGCTAATGAGCAATCCCGCGCCGTTGGGGTCCCAAAGCAAGCCGCAGGGCTGGTCGAAGAGAGCCAGAGCGGCCTGAGACGAATCGTTGGTGCCGGGTTGACGCCGGGAGCCGGCCACCACGGTGACGGAGAGGTTGGTGATGAAGCTGATGTTGCTGATGACGCAAATGGTGTTGTTTCGGGTGTCGGCCACCCAGAGGTTGTTGCTGTTGTCCACCACCACCGCTTGCGGGCTGTAAAATGAATAGTTGGTCACCTGCACGGTGGAGACATTGTTGTTGGTGTCGAGCCGGCGGATGGCGTTGTTGCCGGTGTCGGCGACGTAAAGGTTTCCCGCGCCGTCGGAGGCAATGCCCACCGGATAGCTGAACTGGGCGTTGGTGGCGAAACCATTGGAAAGACCGGCGATCCCCGGAGTGCCCGCCAGAAAGGACACCTGGGACCCCTGGGCGCTGTTGGTGACGAAGCGCAGCACCTGGTTGCCTTGATCCACCACCACCAAGCCATTGCGGTAGGTGTCAAAGACAATTCCCAACGGCTGGGAAAAAAGCGCGGTCGAACCCAGCCCGTTGCTGTATCCGGCGTAGCTGGGACCTGAGACCCCTGCGAAGGGGATGACGGCATTGGTGCTGGGGATGAATTGGAGGATGCGGTTGTTGGAGGCATCGGTGAAATAAATAATGTTGTTGGGGTCCGCGGTGATGGAGTTGGGTTCCAGCAAGTTGGTGGCAGTGACGGTGGAGACCTGCTGGGCCTGAGCGCTTGCGGCAAAGAGGAACGCGACCAACGCTCCCAAGATGGAATGGTGTTTGGTTGTCATGGCTGGAGAATTTGGATGCGATAGAAACGCACGCTGTCAAAGTGGTTGGTGAGGGATAACTGCAAGGAGTTGCCATCACCGAGATTGGTGCTGATGGGGGTCCAGTTGGTTTGGCCAAGGGCTGGGGTGGTTTCCAGGACGTAGTATTTGCCCGGGGCCGTCAGCCAGCTGAGATTGATTGTTTGCGGGGCGCCGGGGGCGAGGGCGGCGCCGCTGAATTGGAATTGCGAAGCGGCGTTGGTCGGATTGGTTCCGGCCAGGTATGCCTCCCAATTGGGAACGCCATCGCCAGCAGGGTCGGCGTCATCGGCGGCCATTGCGTTGGTGATGCTGCCGAAATAGTAAACTTTCCATTCGTCGGAGGTGATTTGGGGCGGGGCCAGGGCGGCAGAGGCGACCCAGGCCGAGCCCGGCACGCTTTCCAACTGGTACTGGGTGTTCAAGTCGGGCGCGCCATCCACGCCGGTAAAGTGCAAGGTGTAGGACTGCCCCTTGCCGGCGGCGGGCGGGACTTGGAAGGTGATCGAACCGAGGAAATTGCTCGCCTGAAGCGGCGGGGAGAAGGGGTCAAAGAGCGACCAGGCGCAAACGATTTCGTTGGGCGCCAGGCCCTGGTACTGGGCGGGAGGAGGGATGCCCGCGGCGGGAGAGAATTGGAGAGGAGCAGCCAGGGGCGCGCCCGCGGCAGGCCAGAGCAGGGCGCGGAATTGCAAACCGGCGAGGCTGTATCCGGGCAGGACATTGACATAAAGGGGGATGGAGGCGGTGTTGCCTGGGAGAAGGTTGGCGACCGTCCCCGCGCTCAGGGCCGCCTGCCTGAACCAGACGCCGGCCGGAAGGGAACTGGCACTGGCGCCGTCTTTTGACACGGCCTTGGCCGGAGAAGGTGGGTCCGGGGGTGTGCCGATGGGGATGGGGGGACCGCCGGGAGACCAGGCGACTTGCTGGTGGGAGAGCACTCCGCCCGGGGTCCAGAACCGGACCCAGTTGTTGGTTTCCAAACCGAGGGAGCGAAAGAGAATATGCTGCCAATCGAGGAAGGTGATGAAGCCGTCGCCAATTTCACCGGAGGCGGTTTCAGGATAGACGTCCATGGCGCTGTAAGCGTCGCTGAAGGGGAATGGCACACGGATGCCGACTGAAGCCATGAGGGCGTTGTTGACATCGCTGTTGTCGAGGAGGCCAGCGCCAAATTGGCCGGAGGCATACCCGGTGGAAGGGGAGGAATCGCCCGCAAAGTACTGGACGTTGGAAACGGTCAAGGTCTGGTTGGTCATGGGAAGCAGCGTCACTTCATCCTGGGCGCCATCGGAAGTGCCGGAGGGGTAAAGAATGCTGAGTTGATAGGATTGTCCAGGCAGGGCGGCAGGCGGAACAGGCACCTCCAAGAGCAGCGCCGCGGCAAAATTTTGGACATAGAGTCCTGTATTGCCGCCCGCCGCGGAGACGACCAATCCCTGGCCGTTGGGGAGGAGGGTGTTGGTGTAGGCAAAGGTTTGGTAGGCGACCGGCACATTTCCGGCCGCGGGGCCGACGAGGTTGAGGAAGTCGTTGGTGGAAATGGGCAAGAGGGTGAGGGAGGGGATGGTGTTGGTGTTGGGGGCAATGGGGTTGACTTCGACGCGGAATTGGAGGGATTGCAAGATCTGGCCGGGCAGCAAGTTGATCACCAGGGGAATGAACGCCGTGGAGCCGACCCCGGCCAGGGCGCCGGCGGGGAAGCCGATTTGGTTGAAGGGACTGGTTTGACCGTTGGTAACCGCGCTGGTCTGTGTGGCGGTGGCGGCGATGATTTGGAGGAAACTCAGATCGTGCTGGGAATTGCACCACTGGAAGGACCCGACGTAGGCGTCATCCGGGACACTGAAGGTCATGTTGGTCACCTTCAGGCTGTTGGTGGTGGGGGCGGTGCCGTCAAGGGTGTAGAAAACGGAAGGGACGGAACTGGTGACGGCGATGGTCTGGCACTCTGGATAGTATCCGAAATTTGGCCCGAAGAGGGGCGGGGGCAGGACGACCACATTGGTGTTTGTGCCCACGATTATTAAGTTGGTGCCGGTCTGCGGCGCCAGCCCGACTCCCTGCACTTCGCGCAACAGGTCGTAGTAAAGTTCGGTGACGTAGATATTGCCGCCGGGAGCAATGACGACGCTGGCGGGCGCGCGGCCCGTGGCATTGGTGCTACTGGGACCGGCGGGGCCGTCAACCCAGCCGGAATAAACCTCGGTCTTGCAGTCTGTCGCGGGCCAGTGCTTGGAGTTGACGCCGTAAATGGTGCTGACGGTTCCGCTGGCATCAATCCGGCGCAGGGCGTTATTGCCGCGATCGGCCACCACCAACTGGCCGTCCGCCGACCACGCCAAGCCGGCCGGGTGGTTGAAGGCGGCGAAGCGGGGATTGCCGTCAATCCAATTGGTGGCGCCTTCGACGGGGACGAACGGGGCCGGAACGGAATTGGAGACGGCAGCTACCTCGTAAATGATATTGCTTTTCACGTCGCTGACGGCCAGCACACCGTCGTTTTTCCAAGCGATGCCGGCGGGGAGCCACTTAAAACCGTTGGCGGGGACAATGGTGTTGGAACCTGTGATGCCGGTCCCGTTTTGGGTCAACTCGAGGACCAGACCGTTGGTGAAGGCGATGAAGATATTGGTGTTGGCGTCCTGGGAAATGGCCAAGGCGCTGGGCGGGGAAGACAGGGGAAATGCGAACAACGGGTTAAAGGAATTGTTGTATTTAATCAGCTCATTGTCGCCCTGAATGAGAAGATAAAGGCTGTCCCCCGCATCCACCGCCAAAGCGATGATCTGGCTTTTCGACAAGGGCAGGGAGTTGGTCAGAATGGTGGAGGTCTGGCTGCTGGAGGTGTTTCCGACCAGCGTGACCATGCGGACGGAGTTGTTGGTCCTGTCGGCGATGAAGAGAGTGCCCTGGGAATTGAGAGCGATGGAAACGGGGCCGTCGAATTGGGAATCAATGAAGGTATTCCCATTGACATTTCCGGAGGAGGAGCCGCAGACGGTCAAGGGGCCGCCGCCGATGGTGGTGACGGTAACATTGGTTTCCACGTAGTTGACTTGAGCGCGCAGGCCGGGGCAGAAGGCAAAAAGGCCAAGGGCGGCGAGCAGGCCCGCCGGGCCGGAGAGCAACCTCTTGATCCAGGCGCAGTTGATTGAAACCAGGTGCATAGGTTTTAGGTGGTTTAGGGCTGATAAACCGGCTCGACGGAGGGTTTGGGTTTGGTCCAATCGTAGGGCACACCGGAATCCCAAGCCGGGTCCTTGCCCGTCGGGATGTCTTCGGCTTTGGTGTTCAAGAAGCGAGAATCACTGGGTTTGAAGTCCGAGTCCTGGATGATGGTGGGGGTGACAAAAATGAGGATTGTCTCCGCGCTATGCTCTTTGGAATTGCTGCTGAAGAGGCCGCCGAGTCCCGGGAGGTCGCCCAGGAGAGGAACCTTGGTGTAAGTTTTGTTCATCAAATCGGTCTCCAGGCCGCCCAGCACGAGGGTCATGCCGCTGGGGACGGAGGCCACGGTATTGATGCTGCTGCGGTCGAAGATGGGGGCGGTGCTGACTTGGCCGTTTAAGGTATCCGTGGCCACCGCGGCGTCCACCTGAGAAATTTGCGGTTCGAGGGTAATGAGGACGTTGGAAGGACCCGCGATGCGGGGAACCACATTGAGAATGACGCCGACCCGGGTGAGCGGGCTGGTGTCGCCCGTGATTATTTTGTTATAATTAGGCGTGACGGTGGCGAGGGCCTGGGTGCCCGGCGCTCCGGTGCTTTGTGTCTGTTCAAAGAACGGCACGTCTTTGATGACCATCAATTGATTTTTCACCCCGTCCAGGGAAACGGTGCGCGGGAAGGAGATGGATTTGGTGTCGGCGTCGGTGTTTAAGAAAGAGAGGACGGCTTGGACTCCGCTGGCACTAAGGAAGGCGGTGGTGGGATTGATCCCGTTGGCCGTGTTGAGCGAAAAGCCTCCCGGAGCGGTTGGGGTTCCGGCAATGGAGGTGAGGAAGGTGTTAGTGCTGCTGATGGCCGTGGTCAACGGGCTGCCGGAGAGAGGGCGTCCGCCGGGGGCTTGGGGAGAGGTGCCGGCGCCGGAGGTGACGGTAGATGAATTGTAAGTCGCGCTGGCCAGGCCATTTCCAAAACTGACATTCTGGGCCGCCAAAGTTCCGCTCCAATTGACACCTTTTGCTGAATTGATGTCTTTGGTTGTTTCCACGATTTTGGCCTCGATCAACACCTGGCGCGTGGCGCTGTCCAACTGGGCGATGAGTTTCTGGGCGGCGGGGAGCTCTTTTTCGGTGGTCCGAAGGACGATTTGGTGGGTGCGGTTGTCTGGCAGCATGAGACTGCGAGGGGAAAGAGTGTTGCTGACTTCAAGGATGATGTTGGTGGGTTCGCTGTAGTTCAACTGGATGACGGCGGTGATCAGGGGTTCGAGCGCTTTGGGATCTTTGGCGGTGATGCGGATGATAGGGGTGCTGGGGTCGCGTTCCATCTGCCAACCCCAGTTGTCGAGCAAGGCCTTCAAGGCCTGGGCAGCGGTGACATTTTTCCATTTTTCCGTGACCTTTGGAGGGGGAACGGGACGACCGTCCGGGCCGACGACGTTGAGCAGCCGGGGATCGAATTGGATGTTAAGGTTGGCCAGAAGGGCCAGCTGCCGGATGGCATTGGGGAGTTCGAGGTCGTCAAAAGCCACATCGGCCGGTTCATCGCCTGTGTAAGTGTTGGTGTTGGGGGCGGTCAAATCGGCGGGGGGGGCGACGGCCGGCTCGTTGGTTTGCGCCTGGCTCAGCACGACCGGGGCGGCCAGCAGGATGGTGATAAGGAATAACAGTGTGGTTTTCATAAAGCTATTGCTTTTTCTTTTCCAAGTTTAAGCGCGTTGTTCCGGTTTTACCCTCAATGGTGAGGATCACGTAGTCGGCGCCGATTTCGACGATATGCACAGTGACTTTGCCTTGGGCGGTCTTGACTTCCGACCTGTCGCCCGCTTCCAGAATATCGTTGTTGATGACGGCCATGCGTCTGGCCGGCGGGCCAGCGATGCCGGAGACCTTGAGATCAGGCTCCGCCGAAGCCGAAGGAGGGGTTTTTCCCCCCTCTGGCTGCATGGCAGATGCCTCGCGGGTCGAGTCGGGGTAAAACGGATCCCTGGTTTTGACGCGGGGCAACCTGTCGTCAAACACGGAGACGAATTCGAGGGAAAGATTGGTGTCGGCGGTGGTTGGAGCGTTGGTTTTGGCGGCGGCCAGGGCGGGCTTGGCAGTAGCCGCGGGGGCAACGGGTTTGTGGCAAGCGGGGAGGAGCATCAAGGCCAACAGCAGCCCCACCGCCGCAAGCGGGGCGTTTCTGGCAGAGGGTCGGGAAAGTTTCATTTTGCCTCCTGGCCGGTTGGCACCAAGGGGGTGACGATGTCGAAGCTGTAGAAGAGCTTCTCCGGATCCTCCCCCAGGCCGGCGGAGGAGATTTCGATGTTCTGGATGCGATAGTAAGGGAAAGCGTTCTCGAAGTCGGCAAAGAATTTTCCGAATTCGCGGTAAAAGCCGACGCCCTTGATGTGGAAGGTGGCCCATTTGTACGGAAAGTGAGAGAGGAGGCCCTTATCGCTGATCTCCACTTTGCTGATGGAGCGAATGTTCACGCCTTTGCGGGGCAGGATGAATTGACCGATTTTGCCGATCATCCAGGCGTAGGGGTCATGCTCCGGGGCAAGATCGGCTTCCCGTTTCTGAAGGGTTTCCAGGCGGTTGGTAAGTTCCTGGCCGGTTTGAAGGGCGCCGCGCACCAGGATGTCGGCGTGCCGGAGAGTGTCGGTCATATTTTCGCTCTTCTTTTGGATGGCGTCCAGTTGTCTCTGTTGGGCCATGACGACAAAGTACCACAAGGCGGCCATGACCGCCACCGCCCCCACGGCAACGCCAGTCAATTGATCCCGCTGAGTTTTGGTGATTTTAATCATTGGTCGGTGCGGGTGGTGTCGGGGAAATGGGTGGCGAGGGTGAATTTTTTGAACTGCTTGGTGGGATCCTGCGGATCGAGAGTCAAGGGGCCCAAAGTATCTTCCAGAACAAAGCCGTCGTTGCGTCCCAGGTGTTGGACGAAGAAGGGGAAATTGCAAAGGGCGTCCTTGTATTTGCTGTAGCCTGCGTTGGCGGGGTCGAAGTCGCGTCCTTCAATGGTGAGCTTGATTTTTTCGATCACGCCGCCAGGAAGCATGACCTTGGAGGAGCCGGCGCCGATGAAGGTGGGATCCTGGGTGGCGTAGGTCTGCTCCCCAATGATTTGAGTGACCGCGACATGGTCCACCACGGTGAGTTGGAGAGCGTTCAGGACACTGCCCCAGAGGAAGCGGTTGGTGGACAACCGGTCCAGGGCGGCCAGTTTTAGGTTCACCTCGGCGATGCGGGCCTGGAAATTGGTGACTTGTTCGAACTGGGGTTTTTTGTGATTCCACTGGTCGGTGCGATTGGCCAAGGTGGAATTGGCGAAGTAAATGTCCATTTGCTTTTTGACAATCCACAGCCCGACGACGATGACGAAAAACGCGGCGATCCAGATGCCGAGCTTGACCGGATCGCGCCGCCGCGCTTCTTCGGCGGCCTGCGCCTCAGCCATGAGGTTAATTCGGATCGGCATAATAATTTACGCGTTGGCGGCGGTGCTCGCCATTGGGCTGGTCCTAAATGGGCTGGACGAACTTAACTGTGCGCCAAAAATGTCCATTAAAACATCCAATACTGGTTGTGTGCAACCTGACACGTCCTGTTATAATCCAACCACCCGGCGAAAAGCAAGGAGCAACTGACAATGGCCATCGCTCCGATGATGGACCCTCCCTCAAGCCAATTCCGCGGAGTGCGCGCAAAGCACGCCGGCGCCGGTTCCATTCAATTCTTGCTGGCGCCGTCCGCCGCCGGAGCCAGCGGCGCCGCCTCTTCGCCCGGCTCTTCCGCCGGCTCCGCTTCTTCCTGGGCTGGAGCCGGCTCGGCGGCCTCGACCAGTTTCATCGCCCCGATAAAGAGGGCGCTAAAAATTCCCCCGCTCAAGAGGGTGCCGCGGAAAAACGTCCAAGTGGGCGGATAGCCCGGCAGGCCGGTGGTCAGGGCCTGGATCCAGCCGGCGAAGGTCTTCGCGTAGAAGGGACTGGTAATCCAGGATCCGGTGTTGGTGATCAGATAAAACAAAATCGCGCCGAAGATGCCGACGCAGAGCAACGTTCCCCACGGGCGTTTGCCGCCCAGGAGAACCCCCAACCCGATGATCAGAGCGTAGGCCGCGTAATTGGGGGCCTGGTCCCTGGCGAATTGAAGCAAGGAATAACCGTGCGGATGATAATAAAGAAAGGTGAGGAGCAAATCCGTCGCCGCCATGACGCCCAGCGGAACCGTCCAAGCCAGCCGCCGCGGGAGGTAAAGGCCGGCGCAAAAAGCCAAAGCATAAGCCGCGCTGAAATTAAGCGGCCTGTCGGCATGCGGGATGAGGCCGGGCCACCGGCTTAACGCGAACACCAAAATCAGGACCACGGGCCAGAGGATTCTATTTTTCACAACGTCATTCTATATGGAGGAGTGAATTGTGAATAGTGAATTCTCAACTCCCCAGGCTCGACTCAGGCTTCTCGATTTCCAGCAGCTTGCGTTTCCAGGGCAGGCCGCCGGAGAAGCCGCCCAGAGCGCCACCCGAGGCGAGGACGCGATGGCAGGGGATGAAGAGGGGAACCGGGTTGGCGCCGCAGGCGCTTCCCACGGCGCGCGCCGCTTTCGGGGCGCCAATGGCGGCGGCCACCTGGCCGTAGGATTGGGTCTGGCGTGTCTGAATCCGGCGCAAGGCAGCCCAGACTCTGGCTTGAAAAAGTGTCGCGCCAGCCAGGTCCAACGGCGGGATTGGGCCAGCCGTCCGGCCCTGCAACACGCGCCCCAGCGCGCGGGAGGCCAGCTTGTGCCAGCGAAGGATGGCTGGGGAAGCTCCCGGAGTTTCGACTTTTTTCCCGCGGCCGGGAAAGTCCAATCGGGCCAGTCCGGCGGCGGAATAATGGGCGGTGAAAAGTCCGCGCGGAGTTGTGATGGCCAGGGTGGCGATGATGGTTTGGGTGGTTCTCATTGTTTTTTGAGGTCAATGACGGTGGGCCAGCCAGTAAAAAATCAAAAGGCACAGCCCGACCATAAATGCCAAGAGAAGAAAGAAGCGGTTGCGGGCGATGCGCTTTTCGTAGCGCAAGGGCCGCAACCCCTGGATGCTGCCGGCGGCCAGATAGTTGATGAGTTTGGGATTGGCCAGGGGGCGGCCGCCCACCTGTTTTCTCAGACGCTCCCACAGGGCCCAAAGATCGAATTTGCGCACGCCCAGGTCGTTGAAATGCTCAGGGGTGGCAGGAGGCTCGGAGTAGCCGGTCAACCGATGCTGGCGAACATTCTCGAAGACCGGCTCGCCCGCCGAAGGCGCGGCGGCGGCGCCGGAAGGGTAAACGGTGGAACGCAAACGAGGCCCCTGGCCGGACTGGACTTGCTGGTTGAGCTTTTTGATCCGGGCTTGGAGCGCGGAGATTTCGGCGTTTAACGCACGGGCGCGGTCAGTGATGGGATTGACATTTTTTTTGAAGAGTCCCATTGGCGGTCAGGCTATCGGCGCAGCAATAATACGATGAAAATCGCCAGTCCCACCAGCCAGATAGGCCAGGTGACGGCCAGGCCGATCTTGCAAAGCTGCGCCAGGCTGGCGGTGGCCAGGGAGGGAGGACGGGCTTTGGGCGCGGCGGTTTCCGTCTCGGCGGCGGGAATTCCGGCGAGGAAAGGAAATTTCAATCGGGCGGAGTTCCATTCCATCCGGGCGTTTTCCAGGGTGGTCAGGGCGCGGGTCAACTCGACGGAGTAATTGTCCTGGGTCCAAAGTTGTTCATTGATGCCCTGGACTTTGGAAACCGCGTCGCGGAACTCGCCCAGGGCGCGGGCCATTTCGTCGGCGTCGCGGCGGGCGGTCAGCTCGGCCTCCTCGAGCAGGCCGATGCCGCGGGTCAAATGCTGGAGCATTTCGGCGCGGCTGGTTTGGTACTCCATTTGGCGGCGGCGCAATTCCTCCAGGCCGGCGCGCTCGCGTTCGAGGTCCTCCTGGGCGCGCTTGAGTTCAGCGAGCTTGATTTGTTTCTGGCTCACCAGGGACTCGATTTCCTCGCGGGTGGGCGGGCGGTTGGGAGGCGGAGGCGAGCCGGCGGGCAGCGCCGGTAAGGGCGCGGCGCAGGCGGTTTGCCGGGCGGACTGAAAATCGCTATCAACAAAATCTGAGGCGTCGTGATGCGCTGGCATGACCACGAGTATAAGGCGGGGAATGAAAAAGGCAAATGTGAAAATTGAATTGGGGGATTAACGGAGGCGGTCCCGCCAGTAACCAGGCCGCCGTTTCATGTGCATGACCGCCACAACAAGCACTCGGCCCGGTTGATCCATATAGAGCATCGCATAGGGAAACACGCTGTCGAAGTGGCGGCGGATGGGCGGATCAAACAAGGGAAACTGTTGCGGCTCACGCCAGATGTCCAGGAGGAGGCGTTCGATTTGGTCGTAAAACCTTCTGCCCAATTCCGGGTCGAGACGCGCGTAATATCTGGCCGCCTCGGCATATTCCTCGTTTGCGGCAGGATGAAAGGAGTGTGGCTACCGGCCCACGATCCGGCCAATGCGAGCGGAGACCTCTCCGCCATCCACGGCTTGCGTTTTGCCGTTTTCGATTTCTGCCAACCGGCGCCGGGTTTCCTGTTTCCAGGCTTCTTCAATGCCTGGGTCGCAGACGCGCAGATCTTCGGTCAGGCGTCCAACAAGTTCCCCGACCTTTTCCGGAGGCCATTGGCGGGTTTCTTCAACGATTTGTTGCAGCGTCATAGGCATGGCGCGCTTAATCTATAACCTTCCGGATTTGGATTCAACCCGCATTATTTTGGCGCTTCATTTCTTCGGCGCAGGAAGTTTGCCGACCCATTTGGGTGTCAGCCGGTAGAACTTGCCGTCCAGGGAAAACGCGATGGACTCGCCCGGGTGGCTGATGGATTTGATTTCCGTGAAATCTGGCGCAGGCCCGGCGTCCGGGGTTTCCTTCCCGATATAAATCTGGTACGGGAAAGTGGCTGCGGTGGCGTGGAGGTCCTGGGTTTTGAGAATACAAACCGTACCCCCGCCGAGGTCAAGGCGGCTTGGAGCGGAGGCGGAGACCTCCACCTCGCCCAGGTCGGTGAGCTTGGGCATGTTGTCGTCGAGCCATTTTTTAAGGGCGTCGAATCGGGCCTTGTCCCATTCCAGGCGTTTGGCGAAGTCGTTGGTGGAGGTGAGGGGAATGAATTTGTCGTCGGCGCGAAAGTAGATCAGGGCGGTTTCAAGCCGCCGGCCATCATTGGCGTAATAGAACTCGACGTAGCCGAGGTCCCCGACGGCATGGAGGTCGGTGTGGTTTTTATTCCGGGCCGGGTCGGAGGAATGCAGTCCGGAGACCCACGCGGTTCCAGGAACAAAAATGGGCAGAACCAGGTCGGCGGGGTGTCTGGCCAGGGTTGGGCCGGAGCTTCTGCGCCGGGCATCCAGACCATATCCCCACCAGTTTGTGGCGGTGGCGATTTCTGGACCGAAAATCTTCGCAGTGTCGTCAGATTTGAGTGGAAGAAGGCGGGTCTGGATGACCTCCGAATACGCGGCCTGAAGGGGCTGCGACTCGGGGCGATCGCACACGCTCAGGCGCGCCTGGCGGTCGTCCTGCGGGGCGTCGAGATTGAAGGTCATTTGGGCGAGGCCCGCGGCGCACCGGCCGCCAAGCAGAATGGCAATGGCAATGATTCGTTTCATATTCCTGGCAATGTTCGTTCTGGCTCGTGTGTTCTCGGTGTTGCGAAGATTTTTACCACGGGTTGGGCGGATTACACAGATGAAAGCTGGCGGATGCGAAAAAGTTACATATCGGTGAAATCGGAGAAATCCGTGAAAACGGAGAAATCGGAGGATCAATCCTTTTGGTTGCGGCTTGCCGCGCTGCGGTTTGGCGCGCTGGAGTTGAGCCTGTGTTGATATGGGAGCCAGCCGATTGACCCGGGAAACTTCCGCGAGGAGAGTTTGCAGTCTGTTCAGGAGACTGGGCGTCCTTTTTCATTGCCGCGTGGCTCCAGTGAGTTTAAACAGCATCCAACGATTTGATGAACATGCATTCGGCAGGATTTCCGTTGCGCCCGGCCTGGGTCGAGATTGACCTCGCCCGGCTCCGGCGCAATCTGCAACTCATCCGCCAGGAACTCCCCCCCGCGGTCAAATTGCTGGCCATCGTCAAGGACGAGGCCTACGGCCACGGCGCCCTAGAGGTGGCGCAAATCGCCCTCGAGGAAGGGGCGCACGGCTTGGGTCTGAGCACTCTGGAAGAAGCGATGACGTTGCGCGACGCCGGCATCACCGCGCCGCTGTTGCTGCTGGGCGAGCGGCAGGAGGCGGAATTGCCCTGGTGCGTGGAACATGACCTCACCGTCTGCGTGAACGAGACCAACACCGCGCGCCTGCTGGCCCGCGCCGCCGCCGCCGCCGGGAGATGCGTCCCGGTGCATGTGAAAATCCACACGGGCATGAGCCGCTACGGGGCGCGCTGGGACGAGGCGCTGCCGTTGTTCGATTTGATACGCGGGCAAAAGTCCCTGCGCCTGGAAGGGGCCATGACGCACTTCGCCCAATCCGATGAGGCGGACAAGAGCTTCGCCCTGCTGCAGATTTCCCGCTTTGACGAGGTGATGCGCGCGCTGAAGCGCGGCGGCATTGAGGTTCCCTGCCAGCACCTTTGCAACAGCGGGGGCTTCCTGGATTTGCCGGCGGCGCATCGGGACATGGTGCGCGCCGGGATTTTGATGTATGGGATTTTTCCCTCCAGCGTCTGCCGGCGCATTGCGGGCATCCAGCCGGTGATGTCGGTCAAGGCCCGCATCGCCGCGATCCAACACCTCAAGGCCGGGGAAGTCGTCGGCTATGGGATGCGCTACACGGCGCCCAGCCCGCGGCGGATCGCCATCCTGCCGATCGGTTACGGGGACGGCTTCCCGCGGGTGCGCAACGCGGGCGCGGCGCTGATCCGCGGGCGGCGCGCCCCGCTGGTGGGCGGGGTGGCGATGGACGCGATCACGGTGGATATCACCGCGATTGCCGAGGCGCAAATGTGGGACGAAGCTATCATCATGGGGAGCCAGGGCCGCGAGGAGATCAACGTCCACGAGATGGCGCAATTGAAAAACTCCGTCAGCTACGAGGTGCTCACCAGTTGGCGTCTGCGCTTGCGGAGGAAAACCGTCAATGGCGGACCGAAGGCGACCCGCGCGGCGGCGGGGGTTTTGAGCGCATGAAACTTCTGTTTTCGGAGCACAAATCCAACTACGCGCGTTACCAGTTTCCCTACGCGATCTGGGCGGTGCCCGAGGCGGGGGAAACGCCGGCCGATCTTTTCCAGGCCGGCTTCCTGCCCTCCTCGCGCAACCTGGACCGCTATTATCTCTGCCGGCATATCCGGGTGAACCTGGCCGACTACAAGGCGACGACGGAGAACCGCCGCATCCTGCGCAAAGGGGCGGGCATTGAGGCGCGGCTGGTGGCGCGGGGCGAATTTGATTACACCCCCGAACGCCGGGAGTTCTACAAGACTTACGCCGACATCAAATTTGGCAAGGACGTGATGAGCTACGAGCGGTTGGACTCGCTGTTCGATTCGCCCGTCATCTCGCACCTGCTGGTGTTCACCGACACGGTGAAGAACGCCGAGGTGGGGGTCTCGACGCTGTTCGTGGAGGGCCGGGAGCTGGCCTACTATTACTACGCCTTTTACGACCTCAACTACTACTCGCGCAATCTGGGGATGTACATGATGACCTCGGCGGTGGCGCTCTTCACCGAGCGCCGCTGCCGCCGTCTATATCTGGGCACGTGCTACTCGCGCTCGGCGCTCTACAAGACCCAATTCACCGGCGCCGAATTCTTCAACGGGGTGCGCTGGAGCGGCGACCTGGCGGAGCTGAAATTCATCCTGCGCCGCGACGCGGGCGAACTTTCCGAGCACCTGCTGGAGGACGAGGATTACCGCCGCCAATTCCACGGCGGCAGTCTTGATGAAATTGCGCAGGCCAGTTCTTTTCGGATCAAAGCCGGGTGACCTTTTTTGGCGGTGCTGCTCTTAATCCTGATGCAATAAACCTGAAGAGGTCCGGATTGGTATGACGATTAAGATCGGGATTGGGAATTGAGAAAAACCGCGTGCCGCCCCGCCCAAGGCGGGGTAAAGTGCGCTGCTGTGAACGACGCGCGCCAAATCGAAAATCTCACCCTGGTGGGTTTCATGGGCGCCGGCAAATCCACCGTCGGGCGCATTGTCGCCGAGCAGTTGCAGTTCGACTTTGTTGATACCGACGCGCTGATCGAGTCGCGCCTGGGAACATCCATCGGCGACATATTCGACCGGGAAGGGGAGGCGGCTTTTCGTCAATACGAAAAACAAGAGGTCGTGGAATTGGCCAAGCGCCGCCGCCTGGTCATCGCCGCCGGGGGCGGGCTGGTGATGGACCCGGAGAACATGGCGAGCCTGAAGACCCATTCGCTGGTGGTCTGTTTGTGGGCTTCGCCGGAAACGCTCTGGGAGCGGGTGCGCGAGCAAACGCACCGGCCGTTGTTGCAGGGGCCGGACCCGCCGGCCAAAATCCGCGAAATGCTGGCGGCTCGCGGCCCGGCCTATCGGCAGGCGGACGTGCTGATCCACAGCGGTTTTCGTTCCCCCAAGGAACTGGCGCAGCAGC
Source organism: Verrucomicrobiota bacterium (assembly GCA_049522055.1). GTDB lineage: Bacteria > Verrucomicrobiota > Verrucomicrobiia > Limisphaerales > Palsa-1400 > JBEKOF01. Next base: position 45,101 of record JBEKOF010000001.1, read on the forward strand.
TGGTCCATCAATTCCACCTTGCCCGGAAAAAGTGAAGGCGGCCATCCAGGAACGCGCGCGCCAGGAGGGCTTCGACGCCTGCCAAATCACCTCCGCCCGGCCGCCCGGCCACGCCGCGCATTTTGAACGCTGGCTCACGGAGGGCCGCCACGGCCAGATGGCTTACCTGGAGCGCAACGCGCACAAGCGGGCGGATCCGGCGCAAGTGCTGGCGGCCGCCCGGAGCATCATCACGCTGGCCGCCAGCTACGCTGTCAAGAATACAGAAGCGCCGTCCGCGGCGGCGCGGCCCCGCGGCGAAATCGCGCGCTACGCGCGGTTCTCGGATTACCACCAGGCGCTGGGCGCCCGTCTGCGGTCGCTGACGGCGTTTGTCAATCAAATGGGCGGTCCGGCCACGCGCTCCTTGTGGTATGTGGACACGGGGCCAATGCTGGAGCGGGACCTGGCCCAGCGCGCCGGGCTGGGGTTCATCGGCAAACACACCAACCTGATCAGCCGCAAGCTGGGCAACTGGTTCTTCCTGGCGGAAATCATCACCACGCTGGAACTGCCGGCCGACGCGCCGGAGAAAAACCATTGCGGCTCCTGCCGCCGCTGTCTGACCGCCTGCCCGACGGCCGCGATCATCGCGCCATTCCAACTGGACGCCCGCCGCTGCATTTCCTACCTGACCATCGAATTGCAAGGCGCCATTCCGGTGGAATTGCGTCCGGCGCTGGGGAATCGGATTTACGGGTGCGACGATTGCCTGGCGGTCTGTCCCTGGAACCGATTCGCCCGGGAGGGTTCGCTGATGGCGCCCCATCGCCGCGCGGACCTGACCGCGCCTGATTTGGCGGGGTTGTTGACGCTGGACGAGCCGGCCTTCAAGGCGCGTTTCGCCGGGACGCCCATTCTGCGCGCCAAGCGGCGCGGCTTCTTGCGCAATGTTTGCGTTGCGCTGGGGAATGTGGGCGACCCAGGCGCCCTGGCGGCCTTGCAGCGAGCCGCCTCGGATCCCGAACCGCTGATCGCCGAACATGCGGCCTGGGCGAGCCGACAGATTGAGGCAGCGCGGCAAGCCGCAACCAAAAGCTGAATCTGAATTGAAAATTGGTCCTTGAGAATTTGTCATTTGTCATTGGGAAAGACGATTCGGAAAACTTTGCTAAAAATGCGCAACTTTCGGATATAGCACTGCAAGGAAGAAGGAGGCCGGATGACCCAGCCGCGTTCCCCCGGCATCAGGGCAGAAGTCAAAGCAACGTATCTTACTCTGAAAAGGAACATGCCGCATTGACCTTGTGAAATGCGGCATGTTCATTTTAAAAACGCCATTGGATTTGTCGAGAAAAATATTTTGGGGGGAGTTAGGGTCGAATCATTAGAGCGGTTTAAGAAAAAGTGTAGCCACCCGCTACTTGCCGAGGGCCTCTGAAGGTAGGGTCGTCTCGCCGAGGCGACCGCCTCGGCAAGAACCACCCACGGACGCCTCGGCGAGGCGACCCTGCTATGGGAATTGTCAAGCGAGCTTTCGTCTTTATTTCATAGTTCCTTTCGGCTTGAGGGGTCAATGGTTCATTTCGGAGCGTTTCCTCTTCAA
>JBEKOF010000002.1:0-44551 GCA_049522055.1 Verrucomicrobiota bacterium
CGCTTTACAGCCCAGAGAACCTCCCAGTCAAAGCAAAAAACCAGGTTTGACCGCAAAGAAAGCGAATCCTAAGCAATCTGCTTATGATTGGAGAATTCAGACCAAATCACCCAGCCACCACCAACCGCGCCCCTTCTGCTTTCGTCCTTTATCCTTTGTCCTTTAGCCTTATGGTCAATCGTGCCTTATCAAGCCTGATCAAGCCTAATCAAGGCTAGTCGCGTTATTTTCTTGTGCAAACCCTGCTTCTTGGCCCTCGCGCCACCCCGAATCCGCCCGCAAAATTACTGGACTCACTCGGAACCGCTCCGTAATTTCCTCCCCCATGAAGCTTCCTTTCCTGGCCCTCTTTCTTGGCTCGGCTCTCTCGCCCCCCGCTCTCGCCGCCACCCCCGTCACCTTGCATTGGCTCGACGACACCCCGCCCGCCGCGCCGGACGGCGTCAACTGGGGAGTGCCGTGGCCCAAGGGCGCTGTCCAGCCAACAGACACCCTCGTCCTCACCGCCGCCAACGGCGTCTCGGTGCACATGCAGTCCTGGGCCTTGGCCCGCTGGCCCGACGGTTCCGTCAAATGGAGCGGCCACGCCATCGCCGCGACTTCCGGCCTGGCCGGACCGTTCTCCCTCGCCCCCGGCGCGGCGTCCGCCCCCGCGGCCAAAATTACCTGCGCCGACACCGCCGCCGCGGTCACCGTTGATACGGGCGCGGTGCGCGCGCGCATTCCCAAGTCAGGCTCCAATCTCATTGAGTCCCTTTTCGTCGGCGACCGCCCCGTTGCGCAAAACGGAAAACTCATCGTCCAGCTCGAGGACCGCTCGCGCTTTGCCGGCGAACGCATCCTCCGCGAAGAAGACTTCGTCAGCCAGATCGAGAGTGTCGTCCTCGAACAATCCGGCCCCGTCCGCGCCGCCGTCAAAATCACCGGACGCCACAAATCCGCCGTCGGCCAGCGGGCCTGTCTGCCCTTCTCTGTGCGTCTCTATTTCTATGCCGGCTCCGGCGCCATCCGCATCGTCCATTCCTTCATCTTCGATGGCGACGCCTCCAAGGATTTCATCAAGGGCCTGGGCCTCTCCTTCTCCGTGCCGTTCCAGGAGGAACTGCACAATCGCCACCTCCGCTTCGTCGGCGATGGCGACGGCGTGTGGGATCAGCCGGTGCGGATGCTCCCCGGTTACCGCAGCCAGACCGGGCAGGAAATCGCCCGCCTCTACCAGACCCAACTCAACGGCGGCCGCGTTCCCAACCTCGCCGTCCTCACCGCCCAGGCGCGCAGCGCCCTCATCACCGTGCCTGTTTGGGGCGATGCCAAACTCGCGCAGCTTGGGCCGAACAACTTCACCCTGGACAAGCGCACCACCGCCGACAGCTCCTGGCTCCACGTCACCGACGGCCGCCGCGCCCTGGGCCTCGCCCTCCTCGGCGACGTCTCCGGCGGCATCGCCGTGGGACTGAAACATTTTTGGCAGAAGTGCCCCGCCTCGATTGAAATCACCGGCGCCGCCGCCGACGCGGGCGAGATCAAAATCTGGTTCTGGTCGCCCGACGCGCCCGCGATGGACCTGCGCCGCTATGACAACCAGCCGCACGGACTGAGTGTCAATTACGAGGACTGGAAGCCCGGTTGGGGCGACCCCTATGGCACCGCCAACACCTCCGACCTCACTCTCTGGGCCTTCGCCGCCATCCCCTCCAACGAGCAGCTTCTGGCCATGGCGAAGGAAAACACCGATACCCCCATCCTCGTTTGCGCGCCCGAGTACTATCACTCCTTGCAGGTCTTTGGGCGCTGGAGCCTGCCCGACCGCTCCACCCCAACCCTCGACTGGGTCGAAGGCCAGGTCCAGGGCCTGGTGGATTTTTACCGCGGCCAGATTGACGAGCGCTCCTGGTACGGCTTCTGGGATTTTGGCGACATCATGCACAACTACGATTTCGGACGCCACCAATGGCGCTACGATGTCGGCGGCTGGGCCTGGGCCAACACCGAGTTGATGCCCGACATGCTCCTCTGGTTCTCCTTCCTCCGCACGGGCCGCCCAGACCTCTTCCGCATGGCCGAGGCCATGACCCGCCAGACCAGCGAGGTGGACGTCTATCACATCGGCCCCTTTGCCCCGCTCGGCTCCCGCCACAATGTCAACCACTTCGGCGACGGCGCCAAGCAACCCCGCGCCAGCCACGACGGCATCAAGGAATTTTACTACTTCCTGGCCGCCGACGACCGCATCGGCGACCTCATGCGCGAGCAGATAGACGCCGACCGGGCCTACGACGTCCTCAAGCGTTACAACGGTTCCCACTACGTTCCCGCCCCCAACGGCGGCTTCCAGGCCCCCGCCTCCCCCGCCCCGCTGCCGGCCGATTTTCCCCCGCGCTCCACCGCGCCCCGCGCCGTCACCTCCCAGCTCAACCTCGAATGGCTCTGTTACTCCATGAACTGGATGGTCGAGTGGGAGCGCACCGGCGACACCCAATGGCGCGACCTCGTCCTGGCCGACATGCGCGCCATGGCCGCCCGCAGCCAGGGCGGACGCCTGCCGGGCAACGGCTATTTTGACGTCATTTTTGGCGGGCCGGAAAACATGTGGGAAATGCAGCCCATGTTCGACGTCCCCGATTTCTGGCGCGCCTGGGCCGACACTTGCGAATTCATCGGCCGCAATGTCAACGGCAGCCAGATGACCGGCCCCCGCATGCTCGCCTATGCGGCCTGGGTGAAAAACGACCCCCAGCTCGGCCGGCTTGCCTGGCAAAAGCTCATCGGCGACTCCCTCCCGCCGCCCTCCCGCCCCGCCATTTTCAATGGGCCAAATGTCCTCAAGCCCGTCACCGACCCGGCTTTTCTTGGCGGCGCCGTTGGCTGGCAGTTGCACGGCGTCGCCAGCGTCCAATGGGCCCTCAACGCCATTGAGACCGCCGAATTGGCCAGGCAATGGCTGCCGCTCTGGGAAAATTCCCGCTGACAATTCTCATGATTAACTTTGAAATCTGGCCTTTAAACCTTAAACTCCCTCACCATGTTTACTGGAACTTTCACCGCCATTGTCACCCCGTTCCGCAAGGGCGAGATTGACGCCGACGCCCTGCGCCGGCTCGTCCGCGCCCAAATCCGCGCCGGCGTGGACGGCATTGTGCCGGTCGGAACCACCGGCGAATCGCCCACCCTGGATTACGAGGAGCATCTGGAAGTCATTGCCTATGCGGTGGAATTTGCCAAAGGCAAAATCCAAGTCATCGCCGGCACCGGCGGCAACTCCACCAGCGAAGCGGCCTTTCTGACCAAGGGCGCGCAAACAGCCGGCGCCGACGCCTCCCTCCAGGTCGCCCCCTATTACAACAAGCCGACCCAGGAGGGGCTTTACCAGCATTTCCTCGAAATCAGCCGGGCCACCAAGCTCCCCATTATTCTTTACAGCATCCCCTCCCGTTGCGGCGTCGAAATCGCCGTGGACACCGTGCGCCGGCTGGCCGCCGCCACGCCCCGCATTGTCGGCATCAAGGAGGCCGGTGGCAATCCCGACCGCGTCACCCAGTTGCGCGCCGCCTTGGGAACAAGATTCTCCATCCTCTCCGGCGATGACGCCTTGACGCTGCCCTTCATGGCCCTGGGCGCCCAGGGCGTCATCAGCGTCGCCTCCAATGTCATCCCCCGCCAAGTGGCCCAAATGGTCCGGGCCGCCGCCGCCGGGGATTTCTTCACCGCCCGCCGCTTGCACCAGCAATGGCATCCGCTTTTCCGCGATTTGTTCCTGGAGACAAACCCCGTTCCCGTCAAAGCCGCCCTGGCCATGATGGGTCAAATCGCCGAGGAATACCGCCTCCCCCTGGTGTCCATGAACCCCAAAAACCGCGAAACCTTGCGAGCCACCCTCCTCCGTTCCGGCCTCCTCTCCCCATGACCAACATCATTATTGCCGGCGCCCAAGGCCGCATGGGGCAGACCCTCTTGCGCTGCGCCAAATCCATCCCCGACCTCACCGTCACCGGCCAGATAGATTTGGGGCAGGACCTGCGCCAATGCGTCGCGGCGGGCGACGTGGTCGTGGATTTCACTTCTCACGAAAGCACCGTCCCGCTGGCCCAAATCTGCGCCCAACACAAAAAGCCGATGGTCATCGGCACCACCGGCCATGACGACGCGGAACAAAAGGAGCTGGCGCGAATCTCCTCCCAAATCCCGCTGGTCTGGAGCTCCAATTTTTCCACGGGCGTCAACACCTTGTTTTGGCTCACACGCAAGGCCGCGGAGGTGCTGGGCCAGGATTTCGATGTCGAAATTGTGGAAATGCACCATCGTCTCAAGAAAGACGCTCCCAGCGGCACCGCCAAAACCCTGGCCCAACTCGTCGCCGAGGCGCGCCGCCGTTTCGCCCCCAGCGCCTTTCGCCACGGCCGCGTCGGATTGGTGGGCGAGCGCACCCGGGAGGAAATCGGCCTGCATTCCTTGCGCGGCGGCGACGTGGTGGGCGATCACACCGTCATTTTCGCCGCCAACGGCGAACGGCTCGAACTCACCCACAAAGCCTCCACCCGCGAGACTTTTGCCAGCGGCGCCTTGCGCGCCGCCCAATGGGTCGTCGGAAAAAACCCCGGCATTTACGACATGCAGGACGTTCTGGGCCTGCGCTAGCAGCGTGTTGCAATAGCCATGTTTTGAAAAAATCTAGAAAGGCAGCCCATTGATAATCAATGACTTGCATAAGATATAGTTGACACGAAATGAGTTTTTCAACACCCTGCCGGGGCAGGGCTTCCATGAAACATTCCCGATGACTCCTGCCGCGCAATCTGGCATGGCCATTGTGGCTCTCGGCTCCAATTTGGGGGATGCCTGCCAAAACATCCTTCGCGCCCTCGCCCGCCTTCAATCCCTCTCCGATTCGCCCCTGCGCCGCTCCTCCCTCTGGGAAACCGCCCCGGTGGACTGCCCGCCCGGCTCGCCCATGTTCCTCAACGCGGTGGCGGTCCTGGCGGCCCGCCCTTCTGAAACCCCGCACTCCCTCCTGGCCCAATTGCAATCATTGGAAAAGCAAATCGGACGCCAGCCTGCAACATCACGCAACCAACCCCGCGTCATTGACCTCGATTTGATCGCCTTTGGAGAAACCACCCTCAAGACGGCGGATTTGATTTTGCCCCATCCGCGCGCGCACATGCGGCGGTTTGTTTTGCGGCCCCTGGCCGAGATCGCGCCGGACTTCGTTTTCCCAGGCCAGCCCAAAACCGTCGCGGAGTTGTTGCAAGCCCTGCCTTCCACCGAGCCTCTCCGGCAGGTCGCCGCTCCATTGCCATGAAGGCCACACTTCGACCCTGCGCTTTCGGGTCGCCAAATGGCGCGAGATCGGGTATGTTTTAGAGAGCCATTATGCCACTTTACGAATATGAATTGTGCGAAGGGGATTGCGCCGTCTGTCAGGGGCGGTTTACCTTGCGGCGACCGCTGGGCGCCCCGGAGTTGAAAGTTTGTCCCTCCTGCCGGCGACCGGTGCGCAAGGTGATCTCGACTTTTAACTCGCCTAGGACGGTTTCCTTTTCCGACGCCAAGAAGGCGGGGTTTACCGTCCTCAAACGCATCAACAAGGGGGAATATGAAAGGCAGTGAATCAAGCGCTCCCGCATGAGCGAGGACTGCGCTTGCACTCCGGATCCCGGGCGGGATTGGTTTTCGCCGGGACGGTTTGCCGTGGTTCTGGCCGTGATGGTTTTCATCCCGTTTTGGGATGTCCTCACGGGGAGCCGATGCTTCGTGGTGCGGGATTTCGGGCTTTTCAGTTATCCGGTGGCCAGTTTTTTGCGGGAGAGCTTCTGGCGGGGAGAATGGGCGCTGTGGAATCCGCTCAGTTGTTGCGGCACCCCTTTTCTGGCCCAGTTGAACACTCTGGCGCTCTATCCGCCCTCGCTGATATATCTGCTGCTGCCGCTGAGCTGGGCGCTTCCTTTTTTTTGCCTGCTCCATCTTTTTCTCGGCGGCCTGGGCATGTATTTTCTGGCGGCGCGCTGGAGCGGTTCGCGGCTAGGCGGGGCGGTGGCTGGAACGATTTTCGCGTTCAACGGCCTTTCTTTTAATTTCATGATGTGGCCCAGCCACATCGCCACTTATGCGATGATGCCGTGGGTGATCTGGCTGGCGCTGGCGGCCTGGGAAATGGGGGGGGCGACGCGTGATTGTCGCCGCGCTGGCGGCGGCGTTGCAAGTGCTGGCGGGCGGGCCTGAAACAATTTTGTTTACGTGGCTGATTCTGTTCGCGCTGATGGCCCGGCAATTGCAAAAGGGGCGCATCCGGTGGCCGGTGCTGGCGCGGCGGTTTTTGGCGGTGGGTGGCCTGGCGTTGTGCCTGGCCGCGGCGCAGTTGCTGCCCTTCCTTCAATTGAGCCTTAATTCAAATCGCGGCAACGGCTACGGCAATGCGGCGTGGTCCATGCCGCCGTTTGGCTGGGCCAATTTCCTGGTGCCGCTTTTCCAGACTTCCCCGTGGCAGCAAATCGTGGTGCAAGAGAATCAATCCTGGACCTCGTCGTATTATGCGGGGATCGGGGCGGTGTTTCTGGCGGTCATGGCCTTGTGCCGGCGCCGGGCATGGCGGGTTTGGTTGCTGGGGGGCATATTGGTCTTGAGTCTGGTTCTGGCGCTGGGCGACCACGGGTATTTGCTGAGGTTGCTCCAACGGGTCCTGCCGTTTTTGGGGCTATTTCGTTATCCGGTGAAATTCGTGCTGGCCACGCTCTTTGCCCTGCCGCTGCTGGCCGCCGCGGCGATGGCTTATTATGAAAACTGGAACCCGTTGTCGCCGCGCTCCTGGCGGCCGGAATTGGCCTGCGAGGCAACGATCCTGGTTCTCATTGGCGTGATCCTCTGTTTTGCCCGACGGTACGCCGCGGACCATGTTCCGTGGGAGCAGATCGCGGCCAACGGATTGACAAGGGCTGTTTTCTCATTGCTGATAATCGTGACAATCTATTTTCTCGCGACCCGGCGGGCTTGGCGCGGTTGGGGCGGGTTGTGCCTCTTGGCCCTGTTGTGGCTGGATGTGCTCACACATGCGCCGTGGCAAAACCCGACGGCGGATCCTTGGGTGTTCCAGCCCGGTTCGGCGATGATCAGGGCAAGATTCCAACCCCGGCCTGTCGTGGCGGGGGAATCCCGCATCATGATGTCGCCCTACTCCGCCCATCTGCTTTATTACCGGCCGAACACCAATGTGACAACCGGTTTTTTGCTCGATCGCCTGGTGTTTCTTGGCAACTGCAATTTGCTGGACGAAGTGCCCAAAGTGGACGGTTTTTTCTCGCTGTATTTGCGGCACATCGACAAAGTTCTCTCGCTCTTTGACACCAATGCCGAGGCGGCGCTGGCCCCGTTGGAGGATGTGATGGCTGTCTCGCAGACCATTGCGCCGGGCAAGGTGTTCGACTGGGTGGCGCGACCTTCGTACGTGCCGTGGTTTTCGGTCGGGCAGGCGCCGGATTTTGCGGGGGAGGAAGCAACCTTGCGCGCGCTCGCGGACCCCAGGAGCGACTTCCACAAAGTCGTCTTCCTGCCGCCGGAAGCGCAATCCAGCATCACGGCCCGGCGGGAGGAGGCAGCCCGGATTGTGCGGGAGCAGTTCGGGGCCGCCAAGATTGTATTGGATGTGGAGACTCCCGCCCCTGCCCTGGTTGCCATTTCGCAGGCCTGGTACCCGAATTGGAAGGCTTATGTGGATGGGGAAAGAGTGCCATTATGGCGCGCCAATGAGGCGTTTGAAGCCGTCCAAGTTCCGGCGGGGCGGCATCAGCTCAGTCTGGATTATCAAGATGCGGCATTCCGATGGGGCGGAGTGGTGTCAATCATGGCGTTGGTCGTTTGCATGGTGTGCTGGGTGCGGTTTGGAGCGGCGGGCATTAGGGCGGGAAGGGTGTAAAAAGGGGGGTATAAAGGAACATTAGTTTAGTTGTTGCTTGGGAACGAAAGGTGCTATAGACTGGGTGCGCCCTTAAAAAGCGCGTATTCGCGGCTTGCAGAAGGCAATTGGTGAACACTAGCGTCCTAATAATATACAGGCCTTCTGCAACGTTCACAGCAGCGAAAGAAAAGCAGTGAAGTATGCAGACCATTAAAAGTGGTCGGCGTGGATTCACCCTGGTGGAGATCATGATAGTCGTCGCCATAATCGGGTTGCTGGCGGCCGTCGCGATTCCCAACTTCGTGCGTGCGCGGACGACCTCACAACAGAACCTGTGCATTGACAATCTCAGGTCGATTGACGCGGCCAAACAGCAATGGGCGTTGGAACACGGGGCGGTGGGAACGAGCACTCCCGCCGGCTCGGACATCCAACCTTATCTGGGACGCGGGGGAGGGGAGCTTCCCTGGTGCCCGACCGATCCGAGCGCGACATTCGCAACAAGCTACGCCATCAACAACTGTCAATCATCGCCGACGTGCAATATCAACCCAACCACCCACGTCCTGCCGTAAGGGCGGGCGGGGGTTGGGAAGCACTTTGGTTGACGGAGTTCATGGGGAGCCTGTCAATGCCTGACGCCATGCGGCGGTGACCAGCACCGCCAGCGCCAGACCGCTGATGACATTGACCGTGCCGCTTTGCAAAAGAGCGGGAGGGACGGTGTTCAATGCCAGGCCAAGGATGGCCCCCGCGAGGAAGCCTCCGACGTGCGCCACCATGTCCGTGCCCGGAGCGAAACCCAGCAGCACGAGGATCAGAAAACCCGCCGCTGCGCCGCGCCTGAGCAGACGGCGGGAGGGGGGATACTTCCTCCAAAGTGAGAAAGAATGGACCGAGAGCAATCCCAAGGCCCCCATGACCATTCCCGATGCTCCCAGACTGCTGTCCCCGGAATAGAAGAGGAGATCTGCGCAGTTTCCAGCGGCCCCGGCAAGGAAAGCGGCGAGCATGGCCACCGCGGGTCCGTAACGGGCCATGGCCAGGCCGATGAGCAGGCCGCCGGTCACCAGATTGGCGGTCAGATGCTCCAGGTTGGCGTGGAGTGTGATGGCGGTAAACAGACGCCACCATTGGCCGGCCGCCACGCGCGCAGGCTCCATCTGGCCAAGGTTCTGCAACTGGGGAAAGGCCGCCATGGTCCAATAATAAAACGCGCCCATCGCCGCCACCCAAAGCAGCGCGCCCCAGTGGAAGAGGAGGCCTGATCCGGGAAGATGCTGTTTCCACCGCCAGCCGCGATTTTCCAGTTCGTATTGATGGAGCACGGCCAGCGCCCGTGGATAATCGGCCTCCGCCACGAGCAAGGCCCAGCCCTGTTCAGATTTGTCCACGATGGCTTCAATTTCCTGGCTGGCCATGACCAGGCCCCACTCCATGACTTCGCGGCGGGAGCGGGCCGGGATAATGCGATTGGGTGCATCCACGGGGTGGACATTAGCCGCCGCCGGATTATCTTGAAACTGCAAAGTCGCAAGGCAAGGTGGAATCAAATATGCTCCGATAACGCGCATGAGAGTGATACAACCGAATTGCCGGGTTCAATTCACGGCCCAGGACATCGCATTCATCATGAAAGTCCTGGATAAAAAGGAAAACGCGGCCTCGCTGGTCTCGCTGCTGACGGATCCCGAGACGCGCGATTTGATATTGGACGATGAGGCGCTGTTTCACGCGCTGCTGGAACAGCGGGAGTGCCTGAGTGTCTCCAGCCATTTTTATTTTTACATTCTGGTGCGCCATGTCCTGCGGCAGGCGGGGATTGAGGACCGCGCGGTGGCGGATTATGTGGCGGAGATGCTCGCGGAATTCTCCCGCGAGGAACGCCGCCGGCTGAGCGTCTCCGGCCAGCCGGGGCCGCTGGAGTATTTTTTTGACATGCTGGCGGCGCTGCAATCGGCCGACGACCACACGGCTTTCTGCATTCGGGCGCACATTGGGAATCACTCGCTTTTTCTGTCCGGCGTTTTTCCGGATCGCATCCGGCAGCGGGCGGAGCGGCGGGCCTGTCCGGATTTGGAGTATTACGAGGAGTTGGGGCGGATAAACTTTCGGGTGGCGGGCAACCATCGGCTGGCGCGGCGCTACGATCTGGCCCCGATCTTTGACACGCTTTCCACGCGTTTTGGAAAAACGCGCCTGGCCTTGAACGACTTGGCGGAACGGCTCTTTTCGCTGGGCGACCCGGAGCCGCCGCTGCTCCAGTTGCTCAACAAGGCGGAGGGGTGATACGTGCTAGAACAGACCTTTCTGTGATGGTTGGTAGCCACGGGGAGCAGACACCCGTTCCGCCACGTGGCCATTCCGAAGGGCAACACCCTCCGCAGCATTTTGCTCCACGTCCTCGTTGCCCCACTGCCGCCACCCCTTCCGCTGGAATCGGGCAAAAAGTTCTAGCCGAGGGCCGGGTGAACAGGATTCGATAATGGGGTAAAGTTCATCTGGCTTACGGGAATGCTCACGTTTTCGAGTGACAATGATATTGGTCTGCTTACGCCCCGGCTCCAGGGTTCGGTTATTCTTGCCCTTCACTCCAAAAAGAACCAACTCAGTCACATTACGGAAATAAAAACCGACCCCCCGACCATCCGGGCCGCCGTCTTTGCGGACCTTATACCAAGTGAGAACGGACTTGTAATCAAAACCCCATGCGTCAACCACCTCCAACCCCCAGCTTAGCAACGCATTCGGCACCCACAGGTATAAGTGTGCTTTGGGGGCTGCCAATTCCGCGACCGGCAGCCCCTTTATTTCTTCAATGCTCAGGGTTGGATACCTGAGCAGCCGTTTGTGCTCCGGCGCCATTTTGCCAGTGCGATTAGCAAAACGCCACGGCGGGTCAGCAAGGATGGTTGCGTATTGGCCGTGAACTCTATTTAGCAAATCTTCTGCTGGGCTAATGTTTTGCGTCATACAAGGACTTTTTCATGCCAAAAACCAATAGGGGACATCCTGCCCCACCCCCGCCCAAAATTCGAGGCACAAGTTTGGACATGTGCGTTGTCGAATTGCCGTAAGAGGAACCACGACCGAGCTCGTTGAAGATTTCCTGTAGTTCATCGGAACGCGTGAGGATGATCCCGACGGAAATGGCGCGAAGGTCGAACAGCAATCGAAAATTGTTCAAATCCCGATCATAGAACGGGTCCTTATTATTCCATTCCAGTTCCAAGGCAACCCGGTTTTTGAAGCAGTCAATTTCATGCGTTGGGGATTCAGATTCCTGGCCATCAACTGAGATTTTGGTGTCGAAATTCTTCGGTTTCCAACCCTTCAGCCCCAACTCTTTATCTATCCATTTGGCGAGTTCGCTTTTATTGCCGCCACCAACCTCGATCCAGGTCTTTCGCAACCTGAGCCTGCACAAAACCTCACCCACGTCAGCATACTCACTGGGAAAATCGTTCTGTAGAATTGCCGTAGCGTGCCGCCACTCGTGCAGTTCATAATTCTTCCGAATAAAGTCAGGCAACTTCTCTGTGCTCATAGGGGGAGTTTGCGCAAGTTGTTGATTTAGATCCAGTTGGATCTTGAATGAGTTTCTCGGGCAGCTTTTCCGGTTTATCGCGGCAGTTTGCGATAGAGTTCGAGGCGGCAGTCGAAGCCGCCGAAATCCACCGGCTGACGGGATTGCAATTTGAGGGCGGGGTGCGGGTTCTCCATGGGCAACGGGTTGGCCAGCACGAGCCTGCCGCCGGGTTGCAGCACGGCGGCGGCCACGCGGAAGAGGTCTTCCATCAGCCGGCGGACATCGGCCAGAGGAACGCGCCGGCCCATAGGGGGGTTGGTGATGATGAGGGTGGGGCGGTCGGAGCCGAGGGCGTCGGCGGCGGGAAAGTCGCGGAAGTCGGAGCGGGTAAACGTAGTATTGACAGACTTGGCGCGCAAGGCGGCGAAGTTGGCCCTGGCAATGGCGATGGCGGCGGGGTCGCGATCCGAGCCGTAAATGGCGCGCACGCCGCCCAAGAGAACGCGCTCCATGAGTTCGGAACCGGAACCGCAAAACGGGTCCCAAACGATTTCATGGCCGGCCCTTCCCGCCAGGCGCGCCAGGCAGGCGGCCAGTGGGGGGTGCGAGGCGGCCGGAACGTCTTGCTGCCGGTAGCGAAAACGCGGATCGGGGGTGAGGTTTGGGCGCAATTCCAGGGCGTGGCCCCGCCCGCCCGGCTGGATGTCTATGGTCCAAGTGACATTGCGGGCGTCATTAAGAATTTCCGGGCAGAGGGCAAAGACGCGGCCGGCCAGACGGCGCACCAGGCTTCTTTGGTGGCCCCGGGAGACAAAGTTGAGGCGATAGCGGATCGTTCCGTCGGTGAAGGCACGGAACACGCGGCGCGACGAAGGCGACGCAATGGCCGCGGCCTGCGCCGCCACGGGATCCTCCGCTCCAGGAGGATGTGGGGGAGAAGAAGGGCGCGGCGGTTCAAAGGGGCCGGGAACAAAGCCGACGGTTCCGAAGCAGCGGAGCGCGTAAATGTCCGCCAGGGCGAAAGGGGCCAGCGGGGTGAGGGAAACGAGGCCGGGGCGGACATCGGCGACGCGGAACTTGCCGCGCGCGCTGACGGATTCCTCCGCCTCCCGGCGGACGAAGCCTTCCAGGCCGCGGCGACCGCGGAGATGAATCCGCAGGCCGGCGAAATCGGAGAGGAGGCGGCGCATTCGCAGCGCGCTGGGACTTTGGGCGCGGGCGACACTGGCTTTGACCTTCTGCTCCGTTTGGGAAAGGAAGGGAGGGGAGCCTTGCTGGATGGAATGGAGCGTGGCAGCGCCACCGATCTTCTCCAGAGACCGCGCGAGATATTTCTGCTCGCGCTCCAGAGTGGTCGAGCGGAGCAAGGAAAGCAGTTCGGCCTCTTCGCCCGGGCCGGCGCCGATTTTTGGGAGGGCGTTCATGGCGTAGCGCCGGATTTTTTCGCAAGGATCGTGGAGCAGGCCCAGAAGCCACCGCCGCACGGCGTCCTTGTGTTCGGCGGGGCCGGATTCAGAAAAGACAACGCCGACGGCGCGAATGAGGGCGACGCTTTGCCTTCGTTGATTGGGATCGGCGGCATTGAACCGCGTCGTCTCCGCAGCCCACAACTGAGGCCACGAGAGGGCGCGCAAGCGGCAGTAGAGTTGCTTGTCGGGATTTGGTTCGCCGCTTTTCATGCCGGGACGGGACAATTCAAGCCACGATGTTGACGAGTTTGCGCGGGATGATGATGAATTTTTTCACGGGGCGGCCTTCGAGGAAAAGTTTGATCTTCTCGCCGGCCAGGGCGGCCGATTCGATGTCCGCATTGGAGGCGTCGGGGGCGATGACGATGCGGTCGCGGAGCTTGCCGTTGATTTGGACGGGGATTTCGATAGTTTCCTCCACGAGCAGAGCGGGATCAAACTTGGGCCAGGGCTGGTAGGAAAGGCTGGGAGGCGGGAGTTGGGCGGCCGTCAATTTGGCGAACAGTTCCTCGGCCAGATGCGGGGCAAAAGGGTGCAGCAAAACCAAGAAGTCGCGCAGGATGGAGGCGGGCCTGGTTTCCCAGGTGATGGCGTCGTTGATAAAGACCATGAGGGCGGAGATGGCGGTGTTGAAGCGGAAGGCGTCGAGGTCTTCGGTGACTTTCTTGATGCAGGTGTGCAAGGTTTTGAGCTGGGCGGCGGAGGGCGGGATGTGCTGGACGGCGGGGCTGAGTTGAATTTTTTCCAGCGCGGCCGGGTCTTCGTCGCGGCGGGCGGTCTGGGATTGATCAAAATCGGTTTGACTCTGCTCGTCCACGAACAGGCGCCAGACGCGGCCGAGGAAGCGATAGACGCCTTCGACGCCGCGGGTGTTCCAGGGTTTGACCATTTCCAGCGGGCCGAGGAACATTTCGTAGAGGCGGAAGGAGTCGGCGCCGTATTGGAGAAGAACGTCGTCGGGGTTGACGACGTTGCCGCGGGACTTGGACATTTTTTGTCCGTCCTCGCCCAGGATCAAGCCCTGATTGACCAGTTTGAAAAAAGGTTCCGGGGTGGAGACGTATCCGAGATCGAAGAGAACGTTGTGCCAGAAGCGCGCGTAGAGGAGATGGAGGACGGCGTGTTCGATGCCGCCCACATAGAGGTCCACGCCGGGCGCGGCCGCTGGGTGAGCGCCCATCCAATAATGCTCAGCCTCCGGGCCGACAAAGGCGGCGGCATTATTCGGGTCGAGGAAGCGGAGGAAGTACCAGCAGCTTCCGGCCCACTGGGGCATGGTGTTGGTTTCGCGGAAGGCGCCGCCGCGCAGGGCGACCCAATCTTTGGCGCGGGCCAGGGGAGGTTCGCCGGCGGGGGTGGGCTTGAAATCGGACAATTCGGGGGGACGGAGCGGGAGGAGGGATTCGGGAATTGGCTCGTGGCCGTCGGGTCTCCAGACAATGGGAAAGGGTTCGCCCCAATAGCGCTGGCGGCTGAAGAGCCAGTCGCGCAATTTATAGTTGACAGTTTTGCGTCCGAGCTTTTTTTCATCGAGCCAGGCGACGACTTTTTTCTTCGCCGCCGGGGTGGGCAGGCCGGAGAGGAAACCGGAGTTAACGCTGATGCCGTCGCCGAGAAAGCCGATGGAGTCCGCGCCGACGGGGGCCTGGACGACGAGGCGGACGGGGAGGCCGAACTTGCGGGCGAAATCCAGGTCGCGGGCGTCATGGGCGGGGACGGCCATGATGGCGCCGGTGCCGTAGCTGGCGAGGACATAGTCGGCGATCCAAACGGGGATGCGCTCGGAGTTGACGGGGTTGTCGGCATAGACGCCGATGAAGACGCCGGTTTTTTCCCTGGAGGTTTCAGTGCGTTCGAGGTCGCTCCTGGCGGCGGCGAACTGGCGGTATTGCTCGACGGCGGCGCGGGGCGAGGGGGCGCCGCCTTTCCAGGAATCGGGCGTGCCTTCGGGCCAGTGTGTGGGCACGACTTCGTGTTCCAACCACTTGGCGATCATGGGATGTTCCGGGGCCAGGACCATGTAAGTGGCGCCAAAGAGAGTGTCGGGGCGGGTGGTGAAGACGGGGAGAAGCCAGGTTTGGTAGCGGGTCTCGTATTTAAGAGGCCCGGGAAGGATGCGCCCGACGCGAAAGGAGACTCTGGCGCCTTCGCTGCGGCCGATCCAGTTGCGTTGCATATCCTTGAGGGAGTCGCTCCAATGAATTTTATCCAAACCTTCCAGGAGGCGGTCGGCGTAGGCGGTGATGCGGAGCATCCATTGGCGCATGGGCCGGCGGACGACGGGAAAACCGCCGACCTCGCTTTTGCCCTCGACGACTTCCTCATTGGCCAGGACGGTGCCCAGTTCTTCGCACCACCAAACGGGGGCTTCGGTGACATAGGCCAGGCGCTGGTTGTCGCGGTATTGGCGGATGGCTGCCGGGGAGAGATCGCCGGGGGGTTCGGGCAGTGTGGTCAGAGGTTCGGCCTTTTTGGTGGCGGGGTTGAACCAGGAATTGTAGAGCTTGAGGAAAATCCACTGGGTCCATTTGAAATAGCCGGGGTCGGTGGTGTCTATTTCGCGGGTCCAGTCGTAACTGAAACCGAGGGCCTTGATCTGGCGCTTGAAGACGGCGATGTTGGCCTGGGTGGTCTGGCGGGGGTGCTGGCCGGTGCGGATGGCGTATTGTTCGGCGGGCAGGCCGAAGGCGTCCCAGCCCATGGGATGGAGGACGTTGCAGCCCAGGGCGCGGCGGTAACGGGCCAGGATGTCGGTGGCGGTGTAGCCCTCCGGATGGCCGACGTGCAGGCCGGCCCCGGAAGGATAGGGGAACATGTCAAGAATATAGAATTTCGGCGGAAGCCGGTCCGGAGGAACGGGGCCGCGGAGGCCGTGGCGGAGGGCGAAGGGGTGGTCCGGGGGGACCGGCTCCAAGGGGTTCCAGGCGCGGAAAGTGGATTGGGCGTCCCAAAATTGCTGCCATTTGGGTTCGATGAGATGGAAAGGATATTGCCGGCGCATGGTTGGATGGAACGCGTGGAAGGGGTCAAGATTCCGGGTGGTGGCGGCTTATTCCTTTCCCTGCGGAATGACTCCCTCTTGAATCAGTTTTTTGAGTTTGGGAGTGATGACGAATTGGCAGTAGCCGGCGTTTTTGTTCAGGTTGTAATAATTTTGGTGATAATCCTCGGCGGGGTAAAAGGCTTTGAGGGGAACGATTTGGGTGACGATGGGGTCTTTGAAGTTTTTTTGCGCAGCGGACTTGGAGGCTTCGGCGATCTTCTGCTGCGATGGATCGTTGTAGAGAATGATGGAGCGGTATTGGGTGCCGGTGTCGGCGCCCTGGCGGTTGAGGGTGGTGGGATCGTGGGCTTCCCAGAAGATTTCCAGGAGTTTGGAGTACGGGAGGACGGAGGGATCGAATTTGATTTGGATCACTTCGGCGTGGCCGGTATCGCCGGCGCAGACCTGCTGGTAGGTTGGGTTGGGAACGGTGCCGCCGGCAAAGCCGGAGGTGACGGATTTGACGCCGGGAATGCGCTGGAAAACGGCTTCGGCGCACCAAAAGCAGCCGCCGCCGAAAGTGGCGGTTTCGGTTTTTGCGGGCGCGTTGGTGGAGGGAGTTTGGGCGTTCATGGCAAGAGGGAGCAGACCCGGCAAGACGCCGGCAGCCAGGAGGGCCAGCAGACGGGCGCCGGTGTTCGAGAAGCGAGGATACACTTTCATGCAAAGGAAGTTAGACGATGGCAAGGCGGGCTTCAAGTGGTAATGGAGGCGTGAAGGCACAGGGAGGACTCGTTGAAGGCCGGCAGGAGCGGCGGTAATGGCGCGCACCTGGCGGTGGCTTGGTGATTTGGTCTGAATCCTCCAATCATAAGCACTTTGCCAAGGATTCGCTTTTTGCGGTCAAACCTGCTTTTTACTTTGACTGGCTTTGACGGGGTTTGACGCTGGGTTGACTTTAACGATAAAGGTGAGGTCTCGTTTTCACCAGATGTGGCGGCGACCGGCCACTTGCGCTGGCATTCGATTTGCCATACCCCTCCCATGCGAAACAGTGTAGCATATTAGCTAAGTGATGTCAAGCTCTTTTTTAGGAATTATGGCTTTCCCCAACTACGTTTCAATAAACACTTGCTGTGCAATATGTTGGATGTTGTATTGGGTTAAAGTATTGATTGACGCCCACGACCCCCGATGTTCCCAGGATCCTTTCGCAACATGTCAATAGTCATCTCTGACCTTTATGGGCAGTCGCGGTTATCTGACCTGGCTGCTGCAACGGCAAGGCAAAAGAGCGTCAAATATGACAATACCACGTACCGACCCCTCCGCCTCGACTGATTTGGCATCAGACAGAGCGCATGCACCTGCCAGCCTGTTTTCTGCCACCACGACAAATTTGGGCCAGAGACGGCAACCTGTCAATAAAATATGTGATTATGCAGGACTGACCCCTTTCCTGATTTTCATTGCGATTCTCTTGGCGTTCTTCTTCAACTGGCACTCCCAAAACCGCAGCACAGTCCATCCCCGTTTCCGCAACTCCCGATTAACCGCTAAATCCCGCTTTCGGTTATGCTCAATCTTGGACCGCCAGTAGAGGACGTTCGACTTGGGCGGTCGGTAGCACTTCGGGCAGGCTGAAGGAAGACGAGCAACCTTGGATCGTCTGCCCTCGAAGATTGCTGTCGCTGAGGACCGGCAAGGGCCCAGATTATCAGACGCACGTTAAGCGGCATTTATTGCACTACGCAGAACTATCTCTCTGTCTGACGGCTGATGCCCTGTCAATTCCTGCAGGCGTTCCCCAAATACGTTTCAATAGACAGTTGCTGTGCAATATGTTGCATGTTGTATGGGGTTAAAGCCCAGGATTCCGGGGAAGGAGCGAATCCGTTTTATTCGATTGTAAAGGTGGCGGTTACCACAGTCACGCTGGCGGGATTAACGTCAACAATGGTGTTAACTAGGGAGCCTAAGGTGGCGGCTGAGAAGGTCAACTGGATGTAATTGAGTTCTCCCGTATGCTCGGAAGAGGTGTCGAGCAAAATGAGCATGACGACATCGGGGCTGTATTGTGCGGAGGTGTAAGTGCCGGAAAAGGTTTTGGTTTCACCGCCGGGATGCCAGTCCGTGCTCACAAAGGTATTGTCATTGGCAAGCACCACGATGACAGCTTCCCCACTGGCCTTGACCACGATGGTTTTGCCTGTGAGGGAAAGCGGGGCTTTGGCGGAAGCTTCCGAGGCTTTGAGGGTGCCGTAGTCGCCGTTGGAGTTGGTAAAATCCGCCGTGGTGCTGCTCTTGAATGTCAGGAAAAAGCTCCCGCTGTGGGCGATCGCCTGGGGAGGGGCAACGTAGTTCCACGTCAAAATGGCTGAATCCAGGCTGGTGCGGGTGTAGGCATAGTCAGCCACGCCGGAAGTGGCATTGGTGGAGGTGACGGTTTGGGCGAAGGTCGCCTGGCCAAAGGTGATGTCAAAGGCTGGTGCGTCATGTGGCGAGAACTTTGCGCTGATCCCGTTCAAAGAGTCGGGCGCCAGATAGTCTTTTCCCGTCCCCTGATAGGTGCTGGTGAAGGCGCCAAAATGAGAAGCAGTGCTCCCGTCGAAGCTGGCGAAGGAGGTGGCGAAAAAATTGCCCGCGTCGGGAGCTGTGTGCCGGTCCAGAACGTAATTTGTGATGTAGTTGCCCGCATGGTCTGGATCGGAATAAGTTTCCACGAGCATTGTGGCCTCGGGCCCGTACTGGGCGAACACGTAGGTTTCCGTGTTGGTCGCGCCGAGGTTGTCTATGATTGTCAATGTTCCGTCGCCAAAGATCGTGGTGTTGGTGGCGCCGGAGACCGCGTCCACCGCGTAGGAGGTCTGACCCGCCGGGGGGGTGATGACCCCGGGCAAGCCCGCGAACACGATGAAGGTTGCCGTTTGCCCTTCGGCGTTGGTAAAGCTGGCGAAGGTAGGGCTGGTAAAAGTCAAATACACAGCCGAACTTCCCTGGCCCGCTTGGTTGGGCGGGGCGAAAGCGGCCATGACAAGCGTGGCGGTGTTTGACCCGGTCTGGGCATAGGTGTAGTTGCCGACAGCGGGGCCTGGAGTGGCATCCGTGCTCCACTGCTCAAAAGTGGCGGTCCCGAAACTGGCTTGGAACGGCGCGTTGGTGCCCAGTTCGATCTGTGCGATCAACCCGGCCAGGGAGGAGGGCGCCAGGCTGGCGCTGGTATCCGTCACCGTGATGGTATTGGTTTTGGACGGATTGCCGGCTTGGCTCAAGGCGTGGGCGGCGATGACATTGGCACCCGGGGACAAAAAGGCGCTGGCCGACCAGTTGGTCCAATTGTCGCTGGTCGTGGCGGTGACGGGATTCCCCCCGACTGTCAAAACGACGTTGGACACCCCCAGAACATCCTTCGCCGTGCCGGAAATTGCCAGGAGCGTGGCGCCCGTCTTTTCCGAAGCCGCCGGCGAAGTGAGGCTCACGGTGCAAATGTCCAGGAAGTTGGCGGTCAATTCCTCGTCCCCGCCGGCTTTGAAAGAGTAAGGGTTCCGCAGGCTCCTTGGGGACCCATCCACAGTCCAACCGTTGAATTTATATCCGGGGGCGGCCGTGGCGGTCACTTTCACCGTGGCACCGCAACCGTAAGTGCCTTTGCCGGTGGTCTTGCCGCCTTTGGCGGGGCTGCTGGACGTGGTGATGGCATCCTCCTTCAACTGGAAATTGGCCACCAACTCTTCTCCGTCCCCGATGGCAAAGGTATATGGGTTGGCGGTGGAGGAGCGAGCGCCTATGGTCCATTTGACAAAATCGTAACAGCCGTTGGTGTTTGGGGTGGCTGTGACCGTCACGATCTGGCCGTTGGTGTAAGCGCCCGCTCCTCTGGTCGTCCCGCCGGCAACGGGGGAGGACTTGATGGTGACGACCCAATCAAAGTTGGCCACCACTGTCTGGATGGCGGCGTCGACGGTGAATTTGTACTCCTTGTTGGTGCTGGCCAGGACGCCATTGGTCGTCCAGTTGACGAACACCGCGCCGGCCTTGGCTTTGGCGGTCAAGGTGACCAGCTTGTCAACGTCCTTGGTCCCGCCGCCGGAAGTCGTGCCGGCGCCGACTGGGGAGATGACGGGCGTAATGGTGACTGTCGAAGGAGCACCCTCCGCGTTGGCGAGGGAGAATTCTTCAGACTGCCTAGATTGGAACTGCGCGTGGGCGGAGGGTCCTGGCAACCAGAAGGAAAGAAGGCTTATTGCCAAAAGGGATTGTCTGAGTTTCATAGGCAAACTATGACGCGGGTCAGAGAGAAATGGGAAGAAGAATCTCCACCGATTTTGATTCGCGGGCGCAGGACAGAATGCTTCGAATATCCCACGAAATCGAATCACGGCTGGACGGGGTTTCGCCCCACCGAAGGAGGCTCCGCGGGAACGACGGCCTGCCATGCAAGGGCGCTAGATTTGCCGTTGGATTGAATTTTAACCTTGCGCGGCAAGGTTGATTGATTGAGGCTGGATTCGCGCCCTGCGGGCGCGCTATGGAAGAAGTAACCCTGGGAATAATCGGCGGGGGCACGGTGGGCAGTGGTGTTTGGCACCATTTGCACAGGAACCGGGCTTTGCTCGAATCGCGGGTCGGGCTGAAAATCGGCCTGCGCAAGATCGCCGTCAAGGCGCTGGAAGAACCGCGCCCTTACCCCATCCCCGCCGTGCTGATGACCACCGACTGGAGCAGCGTGGTCCATGATCCCCAAGTGCAAGTGGTCATTGAGTTGGTGGGAGGAACGACGCTGGCCAAAACGATGATATTGACGGCCCTGCAATTGGGCAAGCCGGTGATCACGGCCAACAAGGCGCTGCTTTCGGCGCATGGGGAGGAATTGTTCGCGGCGGCCCGGCGGCATGGGGCCAATTTGTATTATGAAGCGAGCGTGGCGGGGGGAATTCCCATTATCAAAGTGTTGCGCGAAGGGCTGGTGGGCAATCGCATCACGCACCTTTATGGAATTCTCAACGGGACGTGCAATTACATCCTGAGCCGGATGAAACGGGAGCATTCGGAGTTCGCCCCCGCGCTGGCGGAAGCGCAAAGGATGGGCTACGCCGAGGCCGATCCGGCGATGGATGTGGACGGATATGATTGCCTGCACAAGACCGGCATCCTGGCGTCACTGGCGCACGGATTTTGGGTGAAGCCGGTGGGCGTCTGCGTGGAGGGCATCCGCGCCATCACGCGGACGGACATCGAGTTCACCGAAAAGCTCGGCTACACCATCAAGTTGCTGGGCGTGGTGAAGGTGGTCTCCGGCGCGCCCGGTTCGGGGAGAGGCCAGGGCGGGGGCCAGGCGATCCAGGTGTCGGTTTATCCCGCCCTGGTTCCGAACACGCATGTGCTGGCGAGTGTCAACGATGTTTTTAACGCGGTATTTGTGCGCGGGGACGTGGTGGGCGACACGCTGTTCTACGGAAGGGGTGCGGGCAAGGACGCCACCGCCAGCGCGGTGCTCAGCGACATAGCCGATGCGGCGCTGGATTTGAAGCACAGCTCCAAGAACCGGGTCCCGGCCTTTGTGCCGCATGAGCACGGGGGCGGGATACTGCCGATGGCGCAAGTAATCTCGCGCTATTATTTGCGCTTGAGCGTGGCGGACAGGCCGGGGACGCTGGCCAAAATCGCGGCCATCCTGGCGCAATGCAAAATTGGCATTGCCTCGGTCATTCAGCCCGAAGGGCACGAAGGCGGGATTATTCCCTTGATATTGATGACCCACGCCGCCCCGAACGCGGCGATGAAAAAGGCGATGCAACAGATCGTCCGTTCGCCGGTGGTCAAGGCGCCCCCGATGATGCTGCGGGTGGAGAGCTTTGATTAGGCGGCCTGATGCCAGATGAGATTGATTGTTCAAAAATACGGCGGCACTTCGGTGGCGAACCCGGAGCGGATCAAAAACGTGGCCAGGCGGGTGGCGGCTTATCGCGCCAAAGGGGATCAGGTGGTGGTGGTCGTTTCGGCGATGAGCGGCGTGACCGACAGCCTGATCAAAATGGCCAAGGAAATCATGCCGCTGCCCGACGAGCGCGAGATGGACATGCTGCTGGCCACCGGCGAACAGACCACCATCGCCCTGACGGCCATCGCCCTTCAAGCGCTGGGTGTGCCGGCCATTTCCTTGACCGGCGCGCAGGCCGGGATCGTGACCGACGGCGTCCACAGCAAGGCAAAAATCCAAAACATCACGCCCAAACAAGTCCACGCCCTGCTCAACCAGGGCCAGGTGGTCATCGTCGCCGGATTCCAGGGCCAAACGCCGGAGGGCCAGATCACCACCCTGGGCCGGGGCGGTTCGGACCTGACGGCCATCGCCCTGGCCGCCGCCCTCCAGGCCGGGCTGTGCCAGATTTATACCGACGTGGACGGGGTTTACACCGCCGATCCGCGGATCGTTCCCAACGCCCGCAAGCTGGCCGAGATTTCCTATGACGAAATGCTCGAATTGGCCGGCTTGGGCGCCAAAGTCATGCAATCCCGTTCGGTGGAATTCGCCAAGAAATTCGGCGTCATTTTTGAAGTCCGCTCCAGTCTTAACGAGAACCCAGGAACCATTGTGAAAGAAGAAACCCCCAGCATGGAAGGCGTCGTCGTCCGCGGCGTCTCGCTCGACCAGAACCAGGCCAAAATCACGCTGGTCGAAGTGCCCGACCGCCCCGGCACGGCCGCCCGGGTCTTCAAGGCCATCGCCGAGGCCAACATCAATGTGGATATGATCGTGCAGAACATCAGCCATGACCCGCATTCCCCGGCCACCGACATCTCCTTCACTGTGGATAAACCCGATCTGCTCAAGGCCCGCAAAACCATCGAAGGAATCAAGGACAAAATCGGCTGCCGTCTGGTTCTGGCCGATGAGAAAATCGGCAAGCTGTCCATTGTCGGCGTGGGCATTCGCAGTCATCCGGGCGTGGCGGCGAAAATGTTTGAGGCGCTGGCCGCCGCCGGGGTGAACATTGACATGATCTCCACCAGCGAAATCAAGATTTCCGTCACCGTTGATCTGGCCCGGGGCCCGGAGGCGATGCGGGCGGTGCATGAGGCGTTTTTGGGCAAATGAGCATGTCCTGCGTTCTATGAGTTTGCTGCCGTTTGGCCCCTTGGCGCCGTACCGCCCCCGCGCCTTTGTTCCGCAAAAAGTCAACCTCGGCGACTGGCCGCAAATCGCCCCCCTCTTCGATCTGCTGGAAGCCCGCGCCCCGCAATGCCGCACCGCCGCCCAGCTCCAGCGCTGGCTGCTGGATGCCGGCGAGCTGAACGCCGCGCTGGACCAAGAGGCCTCTCTGCGCCACATCGCCATGACCTGCCACACCGACAGCGCCGAGGCGGAAAAAGCCCACCTCCATTTCGTCGAACAGATCGAACCGCAATTCAAGCCCCGGCAATTCCAGCTCGCCCGGCTTTATTTGCGGCACCCCCTTCGCGCCAGGCTTCCCCGGAAGCGCTATTTTGTTTTCGACCGCAACGCGCGCCTGCAAGTCGAATTATATCGTCCCGAAAATGTCCCCTTGGAAACCGCCGAGGCCCGGCTCTCCCAGCAATATCAAAAACTGTCCGGCTCCCTGACCGTGCAGTTCCGGGGCGCGGAGAAAACGCTGGCGCAGATGGGCCGTCTTCTGGAAGAACCGGAGCGTCCCTTGCGCCAGGAGGCCTGGGAACTGGTCGCCCGGCGCCGCTTGCGGGAGGCGGATCATTTCGATGACATCTTCGAGCAAATGCTCCAACTTCGCGAGCAAATCGCCGCCAACGCCGGCTTCCCCAATTACTTGCAATACTCCTTTCAGGCCCGCGGACGCTTCGACTACACGCCGCAGGATTGCCTGAAATTTCATGACGCCGTGGAGAAGGATTTCATGCCCGTGGCGCGCCGGCTGCATGAGCAGCGCCGCCGGCGGCTTGGCCTCCCTTCGCTCCGGCCCTGGGACATGGCGGTGGATCCCTTCAACCGGCCCGCGCTCCGCCCGTTCGAGCAGGTGGAGGAGATGGTCGCCCGCACCCAGAAGATTTTTGACCGGCTTGACGCCGGGCTTGCCGCGGATTTTCAATTCATGCGCCAGGGGCGCTTGCTGGACCTGGACAATCGCAAAGGCAAAGCGCCTGGCGGCTACCAATCCACACTCGCCGAATCGCGGCTGCCCTTCATTTTCATGAACGCGGTGGGGATGCATCGCGATGTCGAAACGCTCTTGCACGAGGCCGGCCACGCTTTTCACTCGCTGGCGACGCGGCGGGAGGAACTGCACTCCTATCGCAGCGCGCCCATTGAATTCTGCGAGGTCGCTTCCATGGCCATGGAATTGCTCGGCAATGAATTGATTGAGGTCTTCTATCCGCCCGCCGAGGCGCGGCGCGCACGGCGCGATCATTTGGAAGGGATTGTCACCATTTTCCCGTGGATCGTCACCGTGGATGCCTTTCAACACTGGATTTATTCCCATCCGGGCCACACCCGCGCCGAGCGCCGGCAGGCGTGGCTGGGGCTGATGGACCGGTTCGGCGGGGAAACGGATTGGAGCGGCTTGGAGGAGGCGCGCGCCCATTTGTGGCATCGCCAGCTCCACATTTTCCTCTATCCGTTTTACTACATCGAATACGGCATCGCGCAATTGGGGGCGCTGCAAGTCTGGGCCAACTCCAGGAAGAACCAGGCCCGCGCCCTCGGTCAATACCATCGCGCGCTGGCGCTGGGTGGATCGCGTCCGCTGCCCGAACTTTTCGCCGCCGCCGGCTGCCGCTTCGATTTCTCCCGCCGCACGATCAAGCCCCTGGTCGGCCTGCTGCGCGGCCAATTGGAAAAGCTTGGCGAAGATGGGGACGCTTCCCGCAAGGGCGGACAGGCCCTTATTCCGCCGCGCCTCTTTCCAGCTTGAGCGGAAGGGCTGCGCCGCCCTGATGCCAGGCGCCGGAGAGCTTGCCATTTTCAAGTTTTCCAGTGAAAAATCCGCCAATCGCCGCCCAATCCATATAGAGGTTGGGAGCGGTGAATTTGGCTTCCGACGCCGGTATCCCGGCGGCCCCTTGATCGGGACTGTCCAGGGTCGCGGAATAGGAACCGTCCGGCAGGCGGGCGATGTGGAAGACCAGGCGCATTTGGACCTTGTTGACATCCAGCGTGCCTTTCCAATGGCCCTGCACCTGGTCGCTGGCGCCCTGGCCGTAGTCTTTTTCGGAGTCGGCGGCCGATTGCGCGCTCAAATCAACGCGTTTGAAGGTCAAGGGATACTTTTGCCCCATCTGAGTCCAGTTGCCGGCCAGTTGATCGCGCTGGTCGCTGAGGTTGCCTTCAAACACGCCCCCGACGGCCTTGATCTCGAATTGGACTGCCGGTTTATGATAGGTCAGCGAGTCCACGGGAATGTTTCTGGCGCCCTGGTCCACGCTGTCCAACTGGGCATGAAATGTCCCCTCCGACGGCTCGGCAATTCGCAACGCCAATCGCAACTCGGCGTTCCCGACTTTCAACGCTCCTTCCCACGCGCCCTGCAAAGCGGAATCCGCTCTCGGCGCATAATCATCCGCCGGGAGCGCTGCCGCGACCTGGCTGGCCTCGGTCGTCCGCTTTAACGTCAGCGGCAATGATTGTTTGGATTGTTTCCAGGTGCCGGACATCTCCGTGCCGTCCGCGTTCAAGTTCGCCTCGTAGTCGGCGTTGATCGCCGGCAGTTCGGCGTGGAGGAAATGCGGGCGGGCCGAAAGTTTTGCCGCCGGAATGTCTTTTGCGCCCTGGTCAACCGAGTCCAGCATGGCGCGGTAGGTGTTGTTCGTTTTCAAAATCTTGAGAACGAGCCGCAGCCGGACCTGGTTTGTTGCCAGGGTGCCTTCCCAATTGCCCTGCATCCCGAATAAGGCGGCCTTCGACCGCGCCGCGTTGACAGTTTTGACTGCGACAGTGGCGGTTCCGGCGGCGAGCAACACGACCAGGCTCGTCACGATTGCGGTTTTTGCTTTTGACCATGCCATGATTTTCAATGCTCCATTGATGAAGGTATTAGTTATCCTCCTTGCCCCCGGCCTTCGGCAAATCCTTTAGGCGAACGGCGCTCAACGGCATCGTGAATGCGCAGGCCCGGCTCCCTGATTCCACGGTCTTCATCACAGTTTGTTGCAACAATGGCCTCCCTGGGTCGTCACGTCAAACAGGCGCGCGGGAGGGTGGCACCTTAATTTGAGAATTAAGGCACTATCCAAGCGGTCGCGGATGGTGGCGCTGGGAGAAGGTTGATCGTTCTGCCGGGTTGAAGGCTTGACTTTGGGTCGTGGTGGCGAGACGCTCCATGACCAAGAGATTCAGAAACCGTATCCGCCTATGAAATTGCAACCCATCATTGCGTTATTGGTGCTGTCTGGTTGCTCCATCGTCGGCGCGCAAGAAATTTCATCCAACAGTCCTCCGCGTTTCATTCCAGGCAGCTACTCTGGTTATGTCCAAATCGGAATGAACGCGCAAGAGTGGGAAACATTTCACAAGGCCGGCTCGAATTACGTGGACAACCTATTGAAAGACTTGCCTGCTCACTTTTATAACGCATACACATTGCACCAACTCGGCGACAACGGCGTCACTTTTTCAAGGGAACAGGTTGACCTTCTTTTTGAAAACCTGGTTCATCCGGGCCAGACAAATGTGGTTGATCAACAGTGGGCCGAAGAACAAATCAGGGAAACAGTGTGCAATATTTTCGGGATTAGTTTTTTCGAAGGTGAGAATAATTGGCCAACGAAACCGGAGGAAATCCGACGTCCTTACACGGAAACATGGGAAAAATTCTGGCTTCAGAACCGGGCGCGTTACGGCAAAGAGCTTCCACTTGTCATAAATGATTTGTCGCTGGCCGCGAAGATGGTTGCCAATGACAATGACGAAGGCGTGGAGATCACCATCCATAACCACGGCTCTGTGGATTGGAAGTTTTTTACCGAAGTCGCCGGCCGGATTCAATCCAAAGAAGCCCAAAACCCCAATACTGGAGGAAGTGATTATCATTGGCCGGGGTTTTCCATTTATGCGGACGGTCATGAAGAGAGGCCGGAAATTCCAGCCGCTTACTACGGCTTCTATATGGGGCCGCATGATTCGATGCCATCGCCTGATTCTGGCAGACCCGTCCATTTAGACCGAATTATGATTCCCCAGGGCCAGAGTTACGTTTATACCATGAAATTGAAAGAGGCGTTTCCGCAGTTAAGCGACCGCCATTATAAAAACCTCGTCGTCCGGTACCAATATGGCCTCTATGGAACTCACAAAGATGATGCTGTGTGGAGAGGCGAACTGCGCTCCATGCCAATTAATCTGAAAAGTTTGCCATGGAGCGCTGAAGGAGGTCGTTAATATTATCCCATCCTGCCAGCAGGATCATTTCAACTCATTCCAAAAAAACGCATAGACCAGCGTTTCCATGAAGGCGGTTTGGGCGTTGTTGGCGGCGGCGCCGTGGCCGCCTTCGGTGTTCTCGAAGTAGAGAACCCGGTGGCCCATTTCCTCCAGGCGGGCCGCCATTTTGCGCGCGTGGCCGGGATGCACCCGGTCGTCCAGAGTTGAGGTGGTGATCAAAACCGGGGGATATTTCTGGTCGCGCCGCGCGTTTTGGTAGGGGGAAAACTTTTGGAGATATTGCCAATCTTCCGGATTGTCCGGGTCGCCGTACTCGCCCATCCAGCTCGCCCCGGCCAGGAGCCTGTGGTAGCGCCGCATGTCCAGCAGCGGCGAACCGCAATGCACCGCGCCAAAAAGATCGGGGCGCTCAGTCAGCATCACTCCCATGAGCAGCCCGCCGTTGGACCGCCCTTCGATGCCCAGATGCCTGGGCGAAGTCACCCCGCGCCCGATCAAGTCCTCCGCCACCGCGATGAAATCGTCGTAAGCCCTCTGGCGGTGTTCCTTGATCGCCGCATTATGCCAGTCGGGGCCGAACTCGCCGCCGCCGCGGATGTTGGCCAGGACATAAACCCCGCCCCGCTCCAGCCACGCCGCGCCCGCGAGCGGATTATAATGGGGCGGCATCGAAATCTCAAACCCGCCGTACCCTGTCAGCAACGTCACATTTCTGCCGTCCAAAGCAAGTGCCTTCCGGCTGACCTGAAAATAAGGAATTCGCGTGCCGTCCGCCGAGGCCGCCTCATGCTGCGCCACTTCCAGCACGGAGGTGTTGAAAAAGTCGGGCAAGGCTCTGATTTTTTCGCTCCCGGCCCGGCCCGCCATCCCCAGGCACAAACTGGAGGGCGTCAGAAATCCCGCCACTCTGATAAAGCACGCGTCCGACGCCTCCGGGTCAATCCCTTCCACGCTGGCCGTTGCAAAGGGAGGAACATCCAGCGGGGTTTCTTGCCATTGGCCCCCGCTCCAGCGCGCCAGCATGGGGCGGCTGCGCACGTTGTCCAACTCGTTGAGCACAAGATAATTCTTCGTCGCGCTGGTGGATTCGAGCGAGGTCCGTTCCTCCGGCGCGAACAAGACCGCAAAATGCCGATCCCCTCCCAGATAGGCTTCCAGTTTGTCCGCCAGCAGCGCGCCGGCGGGATAAGTTTTGCCGCCGGCCTCCCAAGGGGAGCGCAATCGCAGCAAAATATATTTGTCAAACGTGTCCGCGACGGCGTCGTCCGGCTTGTCTATCCGCGTCCAGCCGTCCTTCCGGCGCAGCCAGGTTTCTTCTGTATAAGTAGTGATGGCGCGTCCGATGAATTCGTAAATCTGCCCGTGATCATGCGCGACCGACACACCCACCGCCACATCCTCCGGTTTCCCGGAAAACACCTCGCGCGCGGCGCTCAAGGGCGTGCCCCGCGTCCATTCCTTGACGATGCGCGGATAGCCCGAGGCCGTCAGCGACCCGGGACCGAAATCCGACGCGACATATAAAGAGTCCCGGTTGCGCCAGGCGACTTTGCTCTTGGCCTCCGGCAGCGCGAAGCCGTCGCGGAGAAACTGTTTGCGATTCAGATCAAACTCGCGCGCCACCGCCGCGTCCGCCCCGCCTCGCGACAAGAGGATCATGCCGCGGTCGCAGCCGGGCTTGAGGAATTCGCAGATCTGCAAGACCCAGTTCTCCTTTTCCTCGCCCGCCAGTTGGTCGAGATCCAGCACCGTTTCCCACGCCGGGCTGGCCTTCTTGTACTCCTCCAGCGTGGTGCGGCGGAAAAGCCCGCGCGGATTCCGGGCGTCGCGCCAGAAGTTATAATAAAATTTGCCCTCTTTTTCGACGTACGGGATTCGCTCGCTGGAATTCAAGATGCCGAGCAGACGCTGCCGCGTGGCGTCAAAATCGGGCAAAGCCTCCAGCGCGTTGGTGCTGGCGGCATTTTGCCGCGCCACCCAATCCAGCGCCCGCTGTCCCGCGACATCCTCCAGCCAGAGATACGGGTCCTCCGGCGTGGCGGCGGCATTGGTTTCCTCCGCCGCGCGGGCCGTCCCAGGCGCGACCAGGAGAAGGAGCGCGAGGATCCGCTGAAGCCAAGCTGCCAAGGTTCTGGTCATTTTCTCCAAAAGAAAAGAAAATGCGCGACGAAGTCCTAATGAGCGCTCCCGAAGCGGGATCAAAGTTCGTCTAGCGAATAAGTCCTGACGCCCCGGCACAAAGATCTCGAAGCCGGCACTTGGACTCAGGCTCTTTCGTCGCGCAACTAAAGCCTAGCACGATTTATCGCGGCGGGAAGCGAAAGTTATTCACCGCGGCGCCTCAATCTAAAACAGCTTCTTCTCCGTCGCGCCGTTTCGTCGGGCCGAAGATCATCGCTCATGCCGCCGCGCGAGAGACGGCTAGGTCCACCTTGCGCTGTTTGAGGCTTTTGAAAAACTCGAAGCCTTCGCGGCAGCGCCGCGCAAAAATGTCCTTGTCCTCCAGCATCGTTTTGAGGATGCGCAAGATCGGCTTGGGCCGCAAATAATAGGCGCGATAAAACCGGTCCACCGCCTCAAAGATGTCGTCCTTGCTCAGGCCCGGATATTCCAGCGAGCTTTGCTGGAAGCCATCCTCATGCACGATGTCCGTCTTGTCCTGTTTGGCAAACCAGCCGTTCTGCCGGGCCATGTCGTAGAGTTCGGTGCCGGGGTATGGGGCGGCCAGCGACACCTGGATGCTGAAGACATCCAGGTCCATCGCGAAACGGATGGTTTGTTCGATGGTCTCCCGAGTCTCCACTGGCAGGCCCAGAATAAAAGTGCCGTGAATCACCACGCCGGCCTTGTGACAGGCCCGGGTGAAGCGCCGGGCCTCGTCCAGCCCAATGCCTTTCTTGATGCGATTGAGAATCTCCTGGTTGCCGCTTTCGTAACCCACCAAAAAGAGGCGCAGCCCGGATTCCTTGAACGACTTGATCGTGTCGTAGTCCAGATTGGCGCGGCTGTTGCACGACCACGTCAAACCCAGCGGCGCGAGCCTTTTGGCGATCTCCCGCGCCCGCGGCAGGTTGGCCGTGAAGGTGTCGTCGTCGAAGAAAAACTCGCGGACCTGGGGGAAAATATTTTTGGCGTGGGCCATTTCCGCGGCCACGTTTCCCGGCGAGCGCGCGCGGTACTTGTGGCCGCCGATGGTTTGGGGCCAGAGGCAGAACGTGCATTGGGCCGGACAGCCCCGGCCGGTGTAAAGGCTCAGATAGGGATGGAGCAGGTAGCCGATGAAATATTTTTCGATTTGCAGGTCGCGCTTATAAGTATCCACCACCCAGGGCAGCACATCCATGTCGGAGATCATCTCCCGCTCGCGATTATGGACGATTTTCCCTTCGCGGTTGCGATAGGACAGCCCGTCAATGCTGGAGAGCGGCCGTCCTTCGGCGACTTCCTTGCAAGTGAAATCAAACTCCTTGCGCCCCACCCAGTCAATGGCCGTGGAGGCCTTTAATGTTTCCGCCGGCAACACCGCCGCATGGGCACCGATGAAGCCGATTTTGGTGTCTGGCTTTTGCCGCTTGATCGCTTCGGCCACCTGGCAATCATTCTTCAGCGAAGGGGTGGAAGTGTGGATGATGACGTGGTCAAATGTCCGCGCCGCCTCCAGGCACTGCCGGACGCCGATGTCGTGGGGCGGGCAATCCATCAACTTGCTGTCGGGCACCAAGGCGGCCGGCTGGGCCAGCCAGGTGGGATACCAAAAGGAGGTGACTTCGCGGCGCGCCTGGTAGCGCGAGCCGGCCCCGCCATCAAACCCGTCAAAACTCGGAGGCGAAAGAAACAGTGTCTTCATTCAGTTTGCTTGACCCTGTTTAATCTTTCTCCTTCTTGCCAATCCTGGCCATCAACGCGTCCCTCTGCGCCGTGCCGCCGGAACCGCAGCCGCCGTTGGCGGCGGCGATCGCTGCCTTGGCTTCCGCCAGATGGCCCTTGCCGACGCTAAATCCGTTGAAGGCGTTGACGCTCCGGCCCTGAAGATAGGGCTTGGGCTTGGCGCCAAAATTGTAAGTCATGTTCTTCCAGGCATCGCTCAGCTTGGGGCTAAGGGCGCCGCTGGGATCGTAACCGCAATGGACCATGCAATTCTCGCAGCGGGGATCGCGCGCCACGCCGTCCACCACGCCGTATTTGTCCCAATCCACTTTCCGCAGCATCTCCTGGTAGCCCGCATAATGGCCGTCGGTCATCAGGTAGCAGGGGGCCTTCCAGCCGCGGATGTTGCGGGTGGGGATGGCCCAGGCCGTGCAGGTCAGCTCGCGCTTGCCCGCCAGAAACTCCTGGTAAACCCGCGTCCCGATAATGGTGAAACGATCGCCCCACTTCTCGATGTCCTTGAATTTTTCCCGCGTCATCTCCCGGGTCAGGAAGAAATCCTCCGGCTGTTTTCCCAGGCGCTGGACCATGTCCTTTTTCGCCGCGTCGTATTCATAGCCCGGCGAAATGGTGTGGGCGTCCACCGCCAAGGAGGAGAAAAACTCGAACATTCCCTCGATTTCCTGGACCTCGGTTTCCTTGTAAACCGTCGTGTTGGTGGCCACTTGGTAGCCCAGAATCTTCGCCATTTTGATGGCCTCGACGCATTCCTTGAACACGCCTTCCCGCTCGACAATCAGGTCGTGCGTGTATTCCAGGCCGTCAATATGAACATTCCAGTACAATCGCCGCGTCGGGCGAATCGCCGGACGGCCGTCCACTTTGCCTTTGCGAATGGTTTCCGCGTCCTTGTCGGTGATCAACTTCTCGCCGAGCAGCCGGCTCAGGGTCGCCTCCTCTTTGCGGCTGTAATGGGCCGCCAGATAATCCCTCATTTTCTTCCGCATGAACATCCCGTTGGTGCAGACATAGACCAGGCGGCCCTGCTTGAGCAATCCGGCGGTCAGCTCTTCAATTTTGGGATAAATCAACGGTTCCCCGCCGCAAATGGAGACCATGGGGGCATCGCACTCCCGCGCCGAGGCCAGACAATCCTCCAGCGTCATCATGTCTTTGAGATTGGTCGAGTATTCGCGGATGCGCCCGCAACCGGTGCAAGTCAAATTGCAGGTGTGCAACGGCTCCAGTTGCAGCACCAGCGCGAATTTTGGCGTGCGTCTTATTTTGTGCTTGACGATGTGCGCGGCAATTCTTGCCATCCAAGTGAGTGGGAATCGCATAGTTTTTAATCAGCTTGGGCCGGGGTCCAGTTTGCGGCCGTTTGGCCCGGTCCGGACGCTTGTTGTGGAGCGGGTTTCGACTGCGCAAAGGCCGGCAGGAACATCAGCGGCGACACGCTGGGGGCGGCGTAAAAGCCGCCACAGCCCGTCCCGATGAGGAGCAGGGCAAAAAACATGGCCAGAACCCTGGCTGTCGAACCAATTTTCACCCCGACAGCTTAGGCCAGGATTAGAAATTGGCAACACCTATTATGGAGAATCCTAATCCTCGGGTTTCATGTCCCGGCCCATCAGGGATTGGACGGCTTGCCGGATGTCCTTGTTTTCATAGAGCATGGCATAGACTTCGCGCACAATCGGCGTCTGGCTCCCCAGCCGGCCCGCCAAATGATGCGCGGATCGCGCCGTGGGATAGCCTTCCACTACCGCCCTGGTCCCGGCCAGAATCTCGTCCACTTTTTCTCCGCGCCCAACTCGTTCGCCAAAGTTGCGGTTGCGGCTCAGGCGCGAAAAGCACGTGCCCGTCAAATCACCCAAGCCGCTCAGACCGGAGAAGGTGTCGGCGCAAGCGCCGCAAGCCACGCCCAGGCGGCGGATCTCCGCCATCGCCCGGGTGATGAGGGCGGCCTTGGTGTTGTCGCCGTAGCCCAATCCGTCGCCAACCCCCGCCGCGATGGCGACGACGTTTTTGAGCGCGCCGCCCAGTTCCACTCCCAACAGATCGCCGCTGCTATAAACCCGGAAGGTCGGGCAATGGAAAAGCCGTTGAATTCTTTTCGCGACCAGCGGTTCGGGATGGGCCGCCACAATGGCCCCGGGAATTCCCCGCGCCACTTCCAACGCAAAGCTCGGCCCGGAAAGCGCCGCCGCGGTGCAGGCCGGCATGGTCGCCTTCAAGATGCCAGACATGGTCAGACCCGTTTGGTCTTCGATTCCCTTGGTCACGCTGACAGCAATGCCGCTGAAGCCGGGAATGCGCGCCGTGACTTCGCGCAGGAATTTCGACGGCACCGCCACCACCAGGCACTCGGCGGGCGCGACCGCCAGGCCCAGGTCCGGCTCATATTTCAATTCGGGAGAAAGAGGGATGCCGGGCAAATAAACCGCGTTGCTCCCGGCGCGCTGGACGCTTTGAAGATGACCGGCATTGTGTCCCCAAAGGGTGACCGCGTTGCCGTTTTGGCAAAGCAAATTCGCCAGGGCGGTCCCCCAGGCGCCGGCTCCCAGGACGGTGACATTCATGGCAAGCTTGGGTGGCGGCTTTTCCCGGCGCGGTTTTCGGTCCCGGTGAGGAGGCGTCGGATATTGCCCTTGTGTTTGTATATGGCCAAAACGGCCAGGGCTGCCATGACGAATGTCATTTCCCGCCCTTTGCCGGAAAACCACACGGCCAGAGGCAAAACCACGGCCGCCACGATGGACGCCGCCGAAACATACTTGGTGGAGACAAAGACAATCCCCCAAATGGCCAGCGTGGCCAGGCAGGCCGCCGGCGCCCAAGCGATCCCGACGCCTGCCGAGGTGGCGATCCCCTTGCCCCCTTTGAATTTGAGCCAGCAGGGATACATGTGGCCAAGCACAACCGCCGCCCCCGCCGCCAGGGCTAGGTCTTGCCGCGACGGCCCGGGAAAAAACTGCGCCACCAGCGGCGGAATCCATCGGGCGGCCGCGAATCCTTTGAGGGCATCTACCGCCAGCACGGCAGTGCCAGCCGTCTTGCCGAGCACCCGGAACACATTGGTGGCGCCGATATTGCCGCTGCCGGCCACGCGGATGTCCACGCCGCGCAATTTGCCCGCCAGATACCCCGACGGCAACGAGCCGATGAAGTACGAGATAATAATCGTCAAACTGTAAGCGCCCATTTCCAAGTGATCCAGCATTCAATGCTTCATTGTCAAAGAGGAAGAATGCCGTCCACCATGAAAGTATAAAGCCAAAAATGGCCGGGGACGGGGAAAGGTTGAACTCCAAAATCCACCTCCACCGCCGCGGCTGCGCGGATATCCTCGGTCTGGAAAAAGCGGCATGGATGTGCGACTCTCCAGGCCTGGATGAAGAACACTGCAATTCACAACAACGCGCGGGTCCGCCCCCGGGATTCCGCGCCCATTCCCGCGCAGCCACTGGCATGAACTCCAAGAACACCAAACCTCGCGTTGCTTTTATGGGCCTCGGCATCATGGGCTCCGGCATGGCCCGCCGCCTTCTGGCGGCCGGCTTTCCGCTCGCCGTTTTTAATCGCGACCCCTCCAAATCCGCCCCCTTTGCCGCCGAAGGCGCGCGCGTGGCCCCCACCCCGCGCGACGCCGCCACCGGCGCTTCCATCATCATCAGCATGGTCGCCGATGACGCCGCTTCCCGCGCGCTATGGCTCGGAGAAAATGGTGCCTTGGCCGCCGCTTCCCCAGGCGCCGTCATCATCGAATGCAGCACCGTGACCGTCGCCTGCGTCCACGAACTCTCCGCCGCCGCGACGGCGCGAGGCTGCGAGATGCTCGACGCGCCCGTCACCGGCAGCAAGCCCCAAGCCGCCTCCGGCGAACTGACCTTCCTGGTGGGCGGGGCGGAGGCGGCCCTGGAAAAAGCCCGTTCCCTCCTTTCCGTCATGGGGCGCTCCATCGTTCATGTGGGCCCGGTGGGCGGCGGCGCCCTGCTCAAGCTCATCAACAACTTCCTCTGCGGCGTCCAAACCGCCTCGCTGGCCGAGGGGCTGGCCCTGATCGAGCGTTCCGGGCTGGATCGCGCCCGCGCCCTGGAAGTTCTTGCCACGGGCGCTCCCGGCAGCCCGGCTGTCAAGAACTTTTCCGCCCGCATGGCCGCCCGCGATTACACCCCGCTCTTCCGCCTGCGCCTCATGGCCAAAGACCTCCGTTATGCCTGCCAGGAAGCCGCCCGCCGCGAGATGGAATTGGTCACGGCCGCCGCCGCCTTGCGCCTCTTTGATAAATCCCTGGCCGCCGGCGACGGCGACAAAGACGTCTCCTCCCTCGTCGAGCAATTCCGCTCGAACCGCAAAACCTGAACCAAACATGCAGTCCTGTTGACCAAGCGCCCCGCTGGCGGGCGATCATACCGTGGGCGCTTTCATGGATTGTTCCACAGACCCGTCAATTTGATGATGGCGGCGGCAGCCCGCCGGGCCGCGCCCGGGCCGCCCAGCATTTGAACGATTTGGCCCAGTTTCGCGCGCACTTGATCCCGCCGCTCCCGGCTGCCCAGCAATTCCATCACCGCGGCCGAGATCTTCCCCGCCGTGGCCTGGCCTTGAATAAACTCCGGATAGACGGCCTCATCCGCCAGCAGATTAGGCATGGCCAGGTACTTCACATTCACCATCCATCGCCCCACCAGATAAGTGCCCCAATCGGTCTTGTAAATCACCACCGCCGGCACGCCGAAGAAAGCGCACTCCATGGTAATGGTTCCGCTTTTGGCAACCGCGACCGTCGCGCCGAGAAGCGCCTCCTTGAGTCCGCCAATTTGCAAGTCAATCCTCGGCGGGCCATCCGGCAACAGCCTCCTCGCCACCCCGGCCAGGGCCTCATTCGGAACCACCATACGAAAACGCGCCTGCTGTTTGGCCACAATCAATTGCGCCGCCGCCAGCATCACCGGCACATGCCTCTTCAATTCTCCGCGCCGGCTGCCCGGCAGCAGCAGCACCACCGGCGGCTGCGCTTCCTCCGCCCTGGAAACTCCCCGGGGCGGACCTTCCGGGTAGCGGTCGAAAATCGGGTTCCCGACGTATTCCACCGCCAATTGCGGCACCCGGCTGGCGTACCATTTTCTCTCGAACGGAAACAGCGAAATCAGCAGATCGCAGTTCCTGGCTATCATCTTCGCCCGGCCGGGCCGCGAGGCCCAGACCTGGGGCGAAATGAACTGCACAATCTTCGGCTTCCAATTGAAAAAACGACCCGCCCGCGCCCGCGCGTAATTCTTGAGCGCGCGCGCCAGACGCAAATTGAACTCGCCGTAGTCCACCAGGATAATCAATTCCGGCTGCCGCTCCACCGCCAGCCGCTTGACCTCCTGGAATCGCCGCATCAGCCCCGGCAGCTTATGGGCCAGCCCCCCCGGGCCGATGACCGAATCGGCTGTCAAATCGAAAGCCAGCTCCACCCCCGCCGCCGCCATTTTCGGCCCGCCCGCCCCGAAAAAACGGGGGGCCAGCGGCGCCGTCAGCGGCTGGGCGTCGCGGGTGATTTTGAATTGGGCCGCCGGCACGGCCAGCGCCAGCGCCCGGACCAGGTCCGCCGCGTTGGCGTCCCCGCTCGGATCGCCCGCCACGAGCATGATCTCCGGGCGTTTCATCGCGCCAACTCCGCTTTCACGCTGCGCAAAAACTCCGCGAACTTGAAAGGAATCATCGTCGCCGCCAGTCCGCTCAGAAAATTCACTCCCGCGGCCGCGCCGCGCATCGCCGGCGGCGGCAGGGCGGCCACCCACCTTCCATCCTCCAAACTGGCAAAAGCCGCGGGGATGGGAAAGCCGGTCACGCGCATCTTGTCCCCCCAATTATATTCCACAAAAAAGGACAGCCAAACCCCCAGCGCCGCGCCGAGCGCCGCCGTCCCCGCCAGGCGCGGCCACGCCCCCGCGCGCGCCCACCGGTGGAACTGTGTTTTTCCGGTCGTGGCCAGAAGCCAGAAATCCAACGCCAGCACCGGAAGAATAATGATGAGGCCGCCCACGGTTCACGCCAGGGGGATGCCCGTTTGAATCTGCCGCGTGATTTCCAGGGCCAGATCCAGCGCGCGTTTGGCCGAGGCGCCGCTGACTTTGGGGACCTGATGCCCCAAAATGCACCGGATGAAATCCTGCAACTCCAGCTTGAGCGGCTCGTCTTTTTCTATCGGCACCGGTTCGCGCACAATTCTCCTGCCGCCAAACCGGCTGACAATCGCTGAATCCTTCGCGCGCAAAAGCTTTTTAAAAAGGGACGACTCCTCCTCCCCTTCGCGCGCCACCCGGTAAATAAACCCCTCCTGCGCCCGGTAATCCAGCGAGACATAACTGGTCATCGTGCATACCCGGATTTTGCGCATCTTCTCCGGGTTGACTCGGCTGGCGGTGAGATTGGCCACGCACCCGTTGGCAAAACGCAGCCGCGCGTTGGCAACATCCTCCGTCTTGCTCAGAACCGCGATGCCGACCGCCTCCACGCTGGCGACCGGTGACCGCACTAACGCCAGCACCACATCCAAATCGTGAATCATCAAATCCAGCACCACCCCGATATCCATGCTCCGCGCCGGGTAAGGCGACAGCCGGTGCGATTCGATGAACCGCGGATCCGTGGCCACCTCCTCCAAATAACGCAGCACCGGATTGAACCGCTCCACGTGGCCCACTGCCAGCACCAAATTCTTTTCCGCGGCCCGCTGCACCAACTGCGCGGCTTGCGCGGCATTGTCCGTCATCGGTTTCTCCACCAGCACATGTTTGCCTGCCGCCAGCAGCGCGTCCGCCAGCTCAAAATGCGTGCGGGTGGGCGTGACGACGCTGAAAGCCTCGGCCCCCGCCATCGCCTCCTCCAGCGAAACAAACACCCGCGCCCCATATTTTTCCCCGGCCCTGGCCGCCGCCTGCGGGACGGCGTCAAACACCCCGGCGAATTGCACCACACCCGCCGCCGCCAGGTCCGCGTAAATCCGCGCGTGTTCCTTCCCCAACGAACCCACCCCCAGCACCGCCACTTTGAGTTTGGTTGACATGCCCTCAGCTTGAAACAAAACCCGCGCGATGTCTATTTGTCATTTGGAAGCGCCCTCCGCGTTTCACCACCATTGATTCGTTATGCTGACCGGCATGTCTCCGGGAGTCCCAAGCGGAATGCTAAACGCCGCGACATGACTGTCACCCCACAACATCACGGTGTAGCTTTGTCCTTTGTCATTGTGCCAAATACTGCGAATGTCGGTGTTTCCCCGGTTGGGATGCCAGATCCAGTCGCCTTCGATTATCTTGGTGCTTGGCGCAATTGCAATGTCGCTGCCTTTCATGGATTGGCCCCCATAAGTGCTGGCGGGACCGTTCACGTTGCCAAAGGTGCGTTTCACGCCAAAAGCGTCCCAATTCCATTCCACCAGGTAGCTGTTCCCGAAAACACTCCAGCAAGTCGCCCCGGGTGGAGTCGGATGCGCAGGCAAAGCGTCACCCTTGTCGGCTGGGCAATGAAAAATCTGCCCGTTGCCCTGGTAGGCGTAAAGCCCGCGGTTGGTGGCCGCCACAAAGAAATCGTATGTGCCATCCTGGCCCCCGAGGCTGTTCCAGTCGGCCAGGCGCGGCAGCACGTCGGCGTTGTCGCTCGCATAAAGTCCCAGCGCCAGGCCAATCTGCCTTTGGTTGGAGACGCAATCGGCCTGCAGTGACTTCTTCTTGGTTCTCGACAAGGCCGGCAGGAGCAGCGCCGCCAGGATGGCGATGATGGCAATGACCACCAGCAATTCCACCAGCGTGAAACCGCCGGCGCGGGGTCCCGCCGGGGCCGCCCTTTCGGTGGCCGGCTTCTGCCGAGGCCCCTCATTGTTTGATAATCGCAACACGACCTGCAAAAATGGTCTCATCACCCCATTTCCAGTTTAAAAATGCGCTTTACGCCATGTTCTCTCTGCATGACGCCTAAAGCAACCATTTGTTGCAAGCCAACAAGCGCCGCGCGTCTTATCAAAAATCCCGTTGAGTATTACCAATCCTGATTGTATTGTGAGAATGTGAGCAACAGCGGACAACAAGCGCAGCGCAACCTTGCGCTCTTGGCCGCGCCTGCTTTCCCGCCCCGACCACTGCCGGCCACAGATGGCCGCGGATGCCTTGACCCTCGCGCGGATTTCCGGGCTGGAGCCGCGGCTTTCACCTTGATTGAGCTTCTCGTGGTCATTGCCATCATCGCCATTCTGGCGGCCTTGCTCTTGCCCTCTTTGGCGGCGGCCAAGAAACGCGCCGTCGCCGGCAGTTGCCTCAACAACTTGAAAGAACTCACTCTGGCGGCTCATTTGTATGCCGGTGATTATGCCGACGCCATTGTCCCAAATGGCATCGGCGGCGCCCCCGGCTGGGTCACGGGAAATGTCAACGGATTACCGGGGGCAACCAACCTGCCCGACATCACCAACGCCTTGCTTTATCCCTATGACCGTTCCGCCAGGATTTACCAATGCCCCGGCGACACGATCAACGTGGCCGGTTCCGCCACCCTGCGCATCCGCAGCTTCTCCCTGAGTTGCATGATGGGAAACAACGAAGGCATCACCGGCGTTCATGACGGCCTGGTGGAAAACCTCAAATTCACCGGCATCCAAATCCCCGGTCCCTCCCAGGGCCTGTTTTTCGTGGATGAGCAGACCGCCGCCTCTCCGTCCAGCACCAGCCTGGATGACGGCTATTTTGCCATCAATTACCCCCATGGAAACTCCGCTTACGGAGGATCCGGCGGCAACGAATACAACTGGCGCAACGTGCCTTCCAGCCGCCACGGCAACTTCGGCCAATTCTCCTTCGCCGACGGCCATGTCGCAAGATTCAGGTGGATTGAGCCAACCACCCAGACCCTGCAAGGGACCGACGCCAACGGAACCTCTCCCCAAGACCTGGATTTAAAACAAGTCTGGCAATCCATCTACCCTCCCTCCGAATGGTGACCCATCGGAAACCTTAAGTGGCCTGCAACCCCACAGGCCCATCTCGGCCCTGCCACCACGCGCTTTCCCCATCCCCTCGCCTCACGCAGCGGGGAAAAGGTCAGGCCAAATGCCGCGCCTGACGCCGGGGCGCGAGGCTCCGGGGACGCGCGGAACTTTCCTCCTCGCCGCCGAGGTGCGGCGCGAGAAAGGCCGGCTTTTCCCGGCGGCCGGCCCGGCGCCAGTCGCGCCACAGACACCGCGCCGCCGTCCGCGGCGCCGCCCGGCCCCGCGTTGTCAAGTATATGAACAGCAGCTCCGCCAGATGCTCCAGCGCGATGCCGTGCTGCCGCCCGATCCGCTCGTAAAGCCACCCGCTCCATTCCAGAAACGCCGCGAACGGCGGCGCGCCCCCGCTCCAGAGCAGCGGCGTCGTCTCCACAAAATTGCCGCTGTTGGCCGTCAAGTCCCAGTAGCGGGCGAAGCGCCGCAGCCGTTGCATGGCCGCAAAATCCAGCAGCTTGTTGCGCAAAATCTCATATGGCGGATGGGCGCTGTACACCATCTCCCAGGCCCCGTCGTGCCGCGAGATGGGCGTGCCGCGCAGCCGCTTGAGAATCCCCACCTGGATCTCCTGCGGCCCCAGCGCCACCAGCCGGTCAAAACCCGCCGCAAAGCTTTCCAGCGTTTCCCCCGGCAGCCCCGCGATCAGATCGGCGTGGACATGCGCGCCCGTCTTCTCGCGCAAAAACCGCAAATTATCCGCCAGCCGCCCGTAATCCTGCCGTCGGCGGATGTTTTTGGAAACCGCCTCGTTGAACGTCTGCACCCCCACTTCCAGCTGCAGCGCCCCCGCCGGGAATTTGGCAATGACCTCCCGCAGCGCCTCCGGCAGCCGGTCGGGAATCATCTCAAAATGCGCGAACAGACCGGGCCGCTGCCGCTCCAGGAAAAACTCCAGAATCCTCCGGCTGGCCGCGATGTCTAAATTGAACGTCCGGTCCACGAACTTGAACTGCCGCACCCCGCGATCCAGCAGCTTCTGCGCCGCCGCCAGCAACGGCGCGAGCGCAAACTGCCGCACCGGC
Organism: Verrucomicrobiota bacterium; assembly: GCA_049522055.1. Taxonomy (GTDB): domain Bacteria; phylum Verrucomicrobiota; class Verrucomicrobiia; order Limisphaerales; family Palsa-1400; genus JBEKOF01. The sequence goes on from JBEKOF010000002.1 coordinate 41,164, forward strand.
ACATCCAGCGACGACAAACAGAATTCGCACGTGAACGGACACCCCCGCGACGCCTCGATGTAAATCACCCGGTGCGCCACATCCTCCTCAGTGTAAAAATCGTAAGGCGGCTCCACCAGCGCCAGGTCCGGGACCTCCGCCGGAATGACTTTCCTTTCCGGCCGCCGGCCCTCCAGAATCTCCCGGCAAACCTCCGCGAATTTCAAATCCGCCTCGCCCGTGATCACATAATCCGCCCGCCGGACAATCTCCTGCTCCTCCGCCTCAAAACTCACCTCCGGCCCCCCCAGCACCACCGTCACCTCCGGCCGCACCCGTTTCAGGGCCGCCACCACCTCCGTCGCCTCCGCCACATTCCAGATATAAACCCCCAGCCCCACGATTTGCGGCTCCTGCGCCAGAATCCTCTCCACCACATCCAGCGCCCGCTGCCCCACATCGAACTCCACGATCTGTGCCTCCGCGCGCAACGCCCCCAGATTGGCCAGCAAATACCGCAGCCCGAACGCCGCGTGAATATACTTGGCGTTTAAAGTGGTGAGAACGATCCGCGCCATGCCGGTGCCACATTAGCCCGCGACCGCCCCACGGGCAAGCCGCGCCTGCGCGGACGCGATGCACTCCTTGCCATGATTCGCGATCTCATCGGCTGCCGGTTTGACGCCGGCGATGAGCGCCTGGCCTGGCCGATTCGCCTTCATTTTCTCCAGGACCCGGTGTTGCCCGCTCAAGTGGCGTGGAACTCCCCCGCGACCTTTCCGGCGATGAAGTGTGCCGCGCCTTGATACGCCTGGGTTTTGAATTTGTCCGGCAGACGGGTTCCCATCGTCAGACCATCGGTGCCCATCAAAATGTCCCATTGGGGTCGCGCGGTCTTGGGGGAGCGTAGCGCCAGTTCCGCCTTGGCGGTGATGGACTTCCTTTTGCCCCAAAAACCGCAACCCGCATCCAAAAGTGATATACAAAATGCTTCGGAGCCGACACTGACCATTGGCAAGCCTTGACATATCTTGCCAGCGGATTAACTTGGAGGCATGAAAGCAGTGACCATCAACATTTCATTGAATCCAGATCTGGCCGAATTCGCACGGGCGGACTCGGAGGCGCGGGCGTTTGATTCCATGAGCGAATATATGCGGGATTTGATCCGCAATCGCCGCCGGGAGCAAATTGAGGCGGATGTGGCCTTTTTGGAAAAAGCCATCCAGGGCGCGCCGCCGGGCGATCCTTCCGATGAGGAAACGGCCGAAATCTACGCCGGCATCAAAGCCCGTCGAAAGAAAAAAACATGAGGGTCGTCTTGGATGCGGGGGTGGTGTTTTCAGGCGCCGGGTGGCGGGGCCAAGCGCGCCGTTGTCTGCTGGCCATGGCTCATCGCCGGGTCATTGCCTGTGCCACCGAGGAAACCCTCAAGGAATTGAGCAATCTGCTGGCGGATCGTGGGGACAGGGCCAAGCATCCACTGGCTGCCACATTGTCATGGTATCAGGACCACGTTAAGCGCGTTGAACCCGCGCCGCTGGGCAAACAACGGAGCCGCGATCTGAAAGATGATCCTTATTTGGCCTGTGCGTTGGGAGCCGGAGCGAAGATTATGTCACACGGGATGGCGATTTGCTGGCGCTGGGAAAGCCCTTTGGAATCCAAATCATTACGCCGCACGAGTTGCTGGTTCTATTATCAAGGCCGCTTTGAAGGCACGGGATTGTCTGCGCCGTCGTGTTGCCCAAGGCTCAGTCATTTTGGACGGCACGCTGTGCGTCCAAGCGGGAGTTTAAAGGTCTCATCGGACACCATCCAGGCCGCACCGGCCATTCCCAATCCCCGCCCCAGTTGTGCGCACAATGCTCCGTGGAGGAAAACTTGCTTTTCGTTCCGGCTTGAAAGACATGGGAAACGGGGCCAGTATTGCCGCGGGCCAGTTTAGCTCAGCGGTAGAGCAACGGTTTTGTAAACCGTCGGTCGTCGGTTCGATTCCGACAACTGGCTCCATCTTCAACCGCGTGTGCGGCAACAACTTGGGCATGTCGGAAGGGCCACTGTCAGTGAAAGTGTCAGTGAATTGAGGCGCGGCAGCACAACTGCCCACAATTCGCCAGTACTCCGCTGAAACTCGCCCAGTACTCGCTAACGCGAGGTGATCGAACTGGTTCACGATGCAGTGAATCAGTTATGAAACAACGATTCATCTTGTTCCGGCGAGCGGGCATCTTCTACAGCGAGGATACGACCACCCGCAAACAAACCAGTCTGCGAACCAAAGACGAGGCCGAGGCCATCACCCTCTTGAACACCAAGAACGAGGCCACGCGCCAACCGGCCATGAATATGCAGATCGCCCAGGTCTATTTGCAGCATAGCGACCCCTCTTTGGCCGCCCGCACCTGGCAGCACGTCGTGGAGCAAGTTGCTTCCCTCAAGACTGGCGCGACGCAGGAGCGGTGGAAACATGCCATTGCCGACAAAGCCTTTGACCTCATTCGCCACCGCAAGCTCCTGGAAACCACGTCAGAGCACTTCTTTGCCGTGCTGCGGAACGGCTCCGTATCCACCAACGTCTATTTGCGCCGCGCCCACAATTTCGCCATCGGAATGCACTGGCTGCCGTGGCCGGTTGTGCCCAAACTCCAATGGCCGCCTGTCAGATTCAAAGAGAAGCGGGCCATCACCTTTGACGAACACGCCAGAATCATTGACCGCGAGAAGAATCCCGAACTCCGCGCCTTTTACGAATTGCTCTGGCACCTGGGCGGGTCACAGTCCGACGTGGCGAACTTGACCGCCGAGGCCATCCACTGGCCCGACCGCACCATCTCGTTTCAACGCTGCAAGACCAAAGTGCCGGTGGTCATCACCTTTGGCGCGGAGGCGGCGGCGGTTCTGCAAACGCTGCCGAGATTCGGCCAGTTGTTTCCCTGGCTCTCCGGGTTGCACGAAAAACACCGGGCGAAGCACTTCATTAAACGACTCAACACTCTCGGAATTGCCGGGGTGTCGCTGCATTCGTATCGCTACGCCTGGGCGGAGCGGGCCAAAGTGGCTGGAATGCCGGAGCGTTATGCCCAGCAGGCCCTTGGTCACAGTTCCAAGGCGTTTGCGCGCGCCTATTCCAAGAATGCAAGGGTGATTGTGCCGTCCTTGGAAGAATATGAGGCAAAAATCGTGCCGATGCCAGCGGCGATTGCTTGAGAGCACCGACCGGCATCTCGCGCAGCGTTTCCCCGCTGCCTGTTCCCGTCTTGTCATCCGGCTTGCTGGAAACATGAGTAAGCGGTAAAGCGGGGTCCTCCTGTTGAGAGTCGGGGATGCGTGATAACTTGGTCGGTTGGTCGGGTGCCGAGGGAAAAATTAGGCGGCCAGCTTGGCTTGAGTCTGGCGGGCTTTCTGC
>JBEKOF010000003.1:0-42475 GCA_049522055.1 Verrucomicrobiota bacterium
CTCGAGCCAAAAAACCGTTTATTCAGAACCCATGAATGCGCCCCTGCTTTCCGCCACCGCCCCGCGCCCCGGAAAAAATGAACCCCTCCCAACTGCGGCCGCTTCCTTCAATCTCGACGGCCAAGCCGTAGATGTCCTGGACTTGAAAACCCTCCTCATCACGCGCGGCGTCAACCTGCCGGAGCAGATCACCGCTCAATTCGGGCCGACCCGCCGCTTGGCGCCCGCCAGCGATCCCTTCGCCTGCAACTGCCTCCTCCTGCCCGGCGGCATCCCGGCGCATATGTTCCACGTCGGCCCGGGCGCCGACTTCAGCCTCGCCGCCGACTCCGCCGGCGCTCCCTGGCTGACCTACCGCGGGCGGCCGGTCACCCAGGTGGACTTTCCCCCGGCCACCGCTTTCTATGACCAACAATCCCGCGCCGGATTCCCTTTCCGCATGATGGCCGTGCTTCAGGGACTGGACGTTGTTTCCTTCCCTTACCTTTGGCCCTGCCAGTTCGCGCTGGCAGGCCAGCCCTGTGATTTCTGTTACCAGGGCAACATGACCCTGGCCATGCGACAAGCCGGCCTGCCGCTGCCTCCCATCGCCTCCCCCGACGACGTCGCCGACGCCGTCGAATACTGCCTGCGCGAATGTGGCACTCGCGACGTCCAATTGACCGGTGGCTCCGAAGTGGATTCCGCCCGCGGCGAAGTCCCCCTCGCCGCCGACATCCTCGCCGCCATTGACCGCAAGGCCGGCCTGCGCAACATCCCCGGCGAAATTTACGTTTACACCAGCGCCCCCAAAGACCCCGCCGCTGTGGACGCCCTCTTCGCCGCGGGAGTGGACCGCGTGGCTTACGACCTCAACGTCTGGGATGAGGCGGTTTTTGAGCAGGTCTGCCCGGGCATTTTCCGGCACATTGGCCGGCCACAACAACTCCGCGCCCTGGCCTATGCGGCCCGCCGGCATGGCCCCAACAAAATATGCAGCGCATTCGTCATCGGCCTCGAGCCCCTCGAGAGCCTGCTGGCCGGGGCCGAATATGTCGCCCGGCTCGGCGTGGTGCCTCTCTTCTCCATTTGGCTGCCTCATCATCGCCCCGTGCGCGGCTCCACCGCCCCGCCCGGCCTGGACTACTATCGCCGCGCCCGCGCGGGCTTCGCCGGTTTGTTTGTCAAATATAAACTGGAGCCGCCGGGCGCTTCCGGCCTCAACGTCTGCATGTGCCGCGATTTATCCCTCCGCCGCCCATCCGCCGGCGCCGGCGGGTTTATATTGCCAGACGGCCCGATTCTCCGGTAATCAATCACCATGACATCTTCCATCGCCCTCAAATTCCCGCTCGCCTTCCTTTCCCTGCTCCCTTTCCTTGTCGCTTCCCTCCTGGCGGCCGCCGACCCCAACCCGCCTCCGGCCGCCGGCGCCTGGCTGGTTTACGTGGGCGCCTACACCAACGCCGCCAACAAAGGCATTTGCGCCTGGCGCATGGACACCGCCTCCGGCTCCCTCTCCCCTCTCGGCCTCGTCGCCGAGACCCCCAATCCTTCCTTCTTGCAGATTTCCCCCAACCACCGCTTTCTTTACGCCGTCAACGAAGTGGACAGTCTCCAGGGCAAACCCGGCGGGGCCGTCAGCGCCTTCTCCATTGAGGCCTCGACCGGAAAACTCACCTTCTTGAACCAGCAAACTTCCGGCGGAGCCGGCCCATGCCATTTGACCCTCGACCGGGAAGGCAAATACGTGCTGGTGGCCAATTACAACGGCGGCAGCATTGAATGTCTCCCCGTCCAATCCGACGGCCGCCTCGGGCCGCCCACCGCCTTCATCCAACACACCGGCGCGAGCGTCAACCCGGCCCGCCAACTGGGGCCTCGCGCCCACTGCATGGTTTTGGACGCCGCCAACCGCTTCCTCCTGGTTTGCGACCTGGGTCTGGACAAAGTGATGTCCTACCGTTTCGATGCCAGCCAGGGAACTCTTCTCGCCGCCCAAACCCCCTTCATCGCCGCCAAACCCGGCGCCGGTCCCCGCCACTTGGTCTTTCATCCCGATGGCCGCCACGCCTACGTCATCAACGAATTGAATTCCACCATCGTCCACTATTCCTACGACCCCGCCGCCGGCGCCTTGGCCGAACTCCAGACCGTTCCCTTGTTGCCCCCCGATTTCACCGGCCGCAGCACCGCCGCCGAAATCGCCATCCATCCCTCCGGCAAATTCCTCTACGGCTCCAATCGGGGCGATGACAGCATCGCCGTTTTCGCCGTTGCCCCCGCGACCGGCAACCTCGCCTTCCTTCAGCGCGTCCCCACCCAGGGCAAGACCCCGCGCCATTTCGCCATCGCCCCCTCCGGCAAACTCCTTTTCGTCGCCAACCAAAACTCCAACAACATCGTCATCTTCAACCTGGATCCCGCCACCGGCGCGCTGGCCCCCTCCGGCAAAGTGCTTGACACTCCCTCCCCCGTCTGCATCCAATTCCTCCCGGTCGCAGCCGCATCAAAATAACCTTGGAACCATCCAGGCGCAGCCACCCCAAAAAGACCGAATATGGACAAACTCCTGTTAATTGACGACGAGGCGGACGTGCAATACTCCTTCCGCCGCATTTTTGACCAGCCCGACATCCAATTGACCACCGCCGACAGCGGCGAAGAAGGCCTCAAGCTCATCCCGCGCCTCAAACCCGACCTCGTCATCATGGACGTGCGCATGGGCGGCATCACCGGCTTGGAAACCCTGCGCCGCCTCCGCCAGGTGGACGCCAAACAAATGGTCATCATGATGACCGCCTACGGCACCACCCAGACCGCCATCGAAGCCATGAAACTGGGCGCCTATGATTATCTCCTCAAACCCTTCGACGTCCTCCGCCTCAAACAAGTCGTCCTCAACGCCCTCAAGGCCGCCCGCGACATGCGCCAGGTCGTCTCCTACCAGCCCTTGCTCGAATCCGAGGACTACGACCTGGGCATCATCGGCCGCAGCGAGGGGATGCAGAACGTCTTCAAAATCATCGGCCAACTGGCCGGCAGCAACGCCACCGCCCTGATCACCGGCGAAAGCGGCACCGGCAAGGAACTGGTCGCCCGCGCCATTTATCATCACAGCCAGCGCTACGCCCAGACCTTCCTGGCCATCAACTGCGCCGCCATCCCGGAGAACCTCCTGGAAAGCGAGCTTTTCGGCCACGAAAAAGGCGCCTTCACCAGCGCCGCCGCCCAGCGCATCGGCAAATTCGAGCAATGCGACAAAGGCACCATTTTCCTCGACGAAATCGGCGACATGACCCTCTCCACCCAGGCCAAAATCCTGCGCGTCCTCCAGTCCGGCTCCTTCGAGCGCGTGGGCGGCAACCAACCCATCCAGGTGGACGTCCGCGTCATCGCCGCCACCCACAAGCCCCTCGAACAGGCCGTCGCCGCCCGCGAGTTCCGCGAAGACCTCTTCTACCGCCTCAACGTCGTCCGCGTCCAGATTCCCCCCTTGCGCGACCGCCGCGATGACATCCCCCTGCTGACCAACTATTTCCTCAAGAAGTTCGCCCAGGCCCAAGGGCGCGCGCCCAAATCCATCCTCCCGGCGGCGGTGGAGATGTTGGAACGCTTCCACTGGCCGGGCAATGTCCGCGAATTGGAGAACGTCATCCAGCGCGCCACCGTCATGGCCAAGGGCGGCGTCATTTTGCCCGGCGACCTTCCCCTCGAAATCTCCAGCCTGCCCGCTTCCGGCCCGGAGGGGACTCCCGGTTCCCCGGCGGCATCCGCGGCCGCGGCCGCCGGCGCCGAACCGCTCGATTTGGCCGCCGTCGGGCAGATCTTGTTCCGATGGGCGCGCGAGCAGGGCCACTTGAAAGTGCTGCCGGCCGTCGAGCGCGAGTTGCTCATCCAGGCCCTCCTGACGACCAAAGGCAACCAGGTCCAGGCGGCCAAGCTTCTGGGCATCACCCGCGCCACCCTCCGCAAGCGCGTCGAAAAATTCAAAATCAAACAGGAACTCGCCATTCAATAGGAACAATTCCCGAGCGATGTGCCATGACCTTTGAGCTGCGCGCCATTTTGGAAAGCAAACGCGCCCTGCGCCGCAATCTGGCGGCGCGGCCTCTGGCGGAAAAGCTGCGCCTGCTCGATGCCTTGCGCCAGCGCCAACTCGCTATTCGGGGTCGTCGGTCCCAATCGCATTCCATCCTTCTCCGGGAATCGTCTCCGCCTTTCCGTTCCAAGCCCCTATGAAACTCCCTCCTTCAAAACAGTATCAGATTCCAGTATCAGCCTTTGTCTTTCGGCTGCAAATACTCCGAAAGCCTGGAAAGAAGACGTTGATGGCGCTGGCCTGAAATGGAACCGATTGTTCCCAGAAAGTGGCTTGCGGGCAGAACCGCCAGGAAACCCAGCCGAATCAAGGAAGGGGCTTTGAGGCCGCTCCCTTTGAAATCAGCGTGGGATGGTTCAATCTTCTCGTCGAAATCCGCAACCTCCTGCCGCAGTTGAGTGCTGATGCCGCACACCAGCAAATCCCCGAAGCCAGGCATCCGCCGCCGCACTACCGCAGGACGATACTTGCCCGGTCCATCCGTTTGCGGCAGCAGCGCCAGGATGATGTCACCCTCCTTCATCGCTTAATGTCAGCGGCAGAATAGTCCGGTTCATCCTCCCCATACGCCCTTGCCAGCGCGCCAGCAGCCAGCCCGTGCCACGCGGCATCTTCGGTGTCATCTTCCTTGGACATGACGGTCACCATAAGCCGTGAATCAGGCGGCAGGTCGAAGGGTTCGTCCAATACGATCTGCTTCCCATTAAAATGCGCTTTCAAGGTCACCGCAGGCATGGATTCACGATAGTTTCAGACCGCCCGAACTGCAAGAAATTTGACCCTCTTTTTATCGGCACGGGTTTTCCCCGCCACGCCCGCCCCAGCCTTATTGGCGAGAAAAGAAAAGGGATCGGTTCGTGCTATTGTCATATTGGATCATAGGCCGCGAAGAAATACCTTCGTTTCTTTCCTTACCTTCTGTTCAATGTTCTTTCCCCAACGCGCCGGTGGGCCAGGCCAGATCAAAACCCCTGTCCTCCATAGCCCGGAGGGCGGCGGAGGATCATCCTGCCGAAAACACCACAACCCCCCGCTGGAGCGAGTTCAAAACATGCCAAATCCATGCCGCCTGCCGCCAAGCAGGGTTCGAAATGCCCGTGATTTGCACGCCAAAAGAGCTTATGTTCAAATCAATTTCATGAAACCACGATCAATCAGATGCAGGCCGGCGCCATTTTGCAAAGCAACCGCCCCCTGCGCCGCAACCTGGCGGCTTGATGCCAAAACTATAATTCTCCTTCATTCGCAACATTTGACGTGCCAGTCACGCTGGGCGTCAGTCAAAAATTGGTGTTTCGTGCGCAGCGATGTTGGAGTAGTCTGAATTTGTGCCCTCAAAAAAGCAAGTTGCCCGGCACGCTTCTGGTCTGCGGAAAATCGCCGGAGCAAGACCGGCGGGTGTCTTCCATGTAGCGGCCGGGCGCGACATCACCGGGCGCACACAGACCCAGGAGGCCCTGCGCCGCTCGGAGACCAAGTTCCGTACTCTCTACGATGCGACCAGCGACGCGGTGATGCTGCTGGATGAGAAAGGTTTTTTCGACTGCAACCCGGCGACCTTGACCATCTTCGGCTGCGCGACTAAGGAGGAATACTGCTCCAAACACCCCGCTGATGTGTCGCCGCCGACGCAACCGGACGGCACGGATTCCCGCACGCTGGCCAATCAGCAAATCGCCATAGCGATGGAAAAGGGCAGGAACCATTTCGAGTGGATGCATAAGCGGGCTGACACCGGCGAGGTTTTTCCCGCCGATGTGGTTCTCACCGCCATGGAACTGGATGGCAAACGCGTCCTCTGCGCGACCGTCCGCGACCTCACCGAGCGCAAGCAGGCGGAAGAGGCGGTCATCAAGTCCCATGCGATGCAACGCGCGATTTTCGACAGCACGGCCGACTTTATTTGGGCGGTGGATGTCCACGGTTTCGGGTTGCTGACCTTCAACCGCGCATTCCGCGACTATTCCCTCCAGCAACGCGGCAAGCGCCTTCAGGTCGGACAACGTCCGGAAGATCTCGTTCCGAACGCAGAGTACGTCGAACGTTGGCAAGGTTTTTTTCAACGAGTGCTGGCCTCGGGACCATTTACGACGGAATACCTTGCGGCTTCGGGCAAAGTCATGCTTCTCTTGACCTTCTACCTTCTCAATCACGATAAGGCCGTCTTTGGCATCTCGGTCTTCGGCAAAGACATCACCGAGCGCAAGCGGACGGAGGAGGCCCTGCGCCGCTCGGAGACCAAGTTCCGTACTCTCTACGATGCGACCAGCGACGCGGTGATGCTGCTGGGTGAGAAAGGCTTTTTCGACTGCAACCCGGCGACCTTGGCCATCTTCGGCTGCGCGACTCGGGAGGAATTTTGCTCCAAACACCCCGCCGATGTGTCGCCGCCCACGCAGCCGGACGGCACGGATTCCCGGACGCTGGCCAATCAGCAAATCGCCATCGCGAGGGCCAAGGGCAGGAACCATTTCGAGTGGATGCATAAGCGGGCGGACACCGGCCAGGTTTTTCCCGCCGATGTGCTTCTCACCGCCATGGAACTGGATGGCAAACGCGTGCTCTGCGCCACCGTCCGCGACGTCTCCGAGCGTCGGCGGCTGGAAGACCAGATCTCCAGGATTTCTAAACAGCGGCAGGCCATCTTGGACGTTTCCCCGATCGGAATCTCCCTCAACAAGGGCCGCATTATTGAGTGGGCCAACCCCGCCCACTGTGCCATGTTTGGGTACACCCTGGAAGAAATTCAGGGCATGGACACGTCCGCCTTGTTCACTCGTGAGGAGGATTACAAACGCGTCGGCCGGGAGCTGTCTGTCCAGATACCCCAGGGCCTGATTTGCACAGTGGAAAACGAGTTCCAGCGCAAGAACGGCACGCGGTTTTGGTGCTTCGCGCAGGGTCGCGCCCTGGACCCGAACGACCTTTCCGTGGGCGTCATCTGGATGCTCATGGACATCACGGAGCGCAAGCAGGCGGAGAAGATCATGCGGATGTTCTCTCACGAAATCGTCACGGCGCAAGAGAACGAAAGGAGACGCCTGTCAACCATCTTGCACCACGATGTCGGTTCGTTGGCCGTGGGCATTTCAGCCCATCTTGACGCGATTGAAGAGGATCTGCGCTCCGGGCAACCCGGTAAAGCGCTCCGCTGGCTGCAGCCCACTCGCAACCTGGTGGCCGAGTCGTTGAAACGCCTCAAGCGGCTGGCCGTTGAACTTCGGCCCCCAGAACTTGATGTCCTCGGACCCGGCGCGGCCTTGAGACAACACTTTTCTCTGGTTGCAAAGCGCGGGGGCATCCGGATTCGTTTCAGAGAAAGGCAGCATGGAAACCGATTGATCGGAGACACCGCCATCGTTCTATTCCGCGTGGCGCAGGAGGCCCTGACCAATGCCATCACCCACGGCCTCGCCAGGCGCGTGGCCGTGGACCTCCTGACTGTTAAAAAAGAAGCCAGGCTGACAATTCGTGATAATGGACGGGGATTCGATCCGTCTGAACAAACGAAGCTGCCCTTGTCACACTTGGGCCTCCGCGTCATGCGTGAAATGGCAGAATTCGTCGGAGACGCTTTCACCGTTGACTCCAGTCCAAGCAAGGGAACCACCGTGTGCCTCACCCTGCCAATCAAGACCGCACCCGCCGCCCCTCCGCTGCGGCGCGGCAGAGGCCTGGAGTTGACCGGAGCCGCTGCGCGGCAAAAAACCACACCGCATGGGAGCAATATCCCTTCCCCCCTCCCAAGCTCGCGGCCGCGGAAAGGCAGCCGCGCATGAGTATTCGCCTTCTCATCGCCGACGACCATCCGGTTGTCCGGGACGGGTTGCGACTTGCCATTGAACGGAACGGCAAGAACATCGTCATCGCTGGCGAGGCCTCCGACGGCATGGAAGTCCTGGAGATTGCCAGGACCAAACCATTCGATGTCTGCATTCTTGATATCACCATGCCCAAAATGAACGGGATCGAAACCGCCAGAGAACTGCTCCCCAGCCGGCCGGGCGCAAAGATCATCATGTTGAGCCTGCACGACTCCAGAGCCATGGTGGAGGAGTCCTTATCGGCCGGGGCGCTCGGATTCCTCACCAAGGAGACGGCCACACGAAATGTGGTTGACGCTGTCACCGAGGTCCACGCAGGACGCTACTATCTCTGTCCAGCCATCGCCCATTTCGTCGTTGAGGCGGGTCTTATGGGAAAAAAGGCCTCGGGCAAGCGCGGAGCCATTCCGGTGGCGCTCCCCGGGCAGGAGAGGAAAGTGCTCCAACTCATAGCCGAAGGGCAGAGCAACAAGGAAATCGCCGCACTGCTGCAAGTCTCCGTCAATACCGTCCACGCCCATCGCAACCAGGCGATGGCCAAATTGAACATCCACAAGCAGGCCGACCTGGTCCGCTACGCCATCAAAGCTGGTATTGCCAAACTTTAGGGCTTTTCCCGCGCCATCTCCGCCTCAGCTATTAATCCGCCTTATCTCACCCTTTTAGGCTATGGCACATTTCTTGGGGCGATGACAATATAACATTGTGGGTGGTCTGTAATCGCGATCTTGCCCATTTTTCAGGTGCCACCCACACGGCGGCCATGCCTGAACGGTGCCACCGCGAAGTTCAAGTTCGCAACTCAAACACCGGCACAATTCAACTCCGGCGCCGATTCGCCCGGACGATAAGGGAGGGACATGCAATGGCTGGACGGTCGCGCTGGTATTGATCGGGGGGGGCGGAGAAGCTGTTGTGTGAATTCGCACAGCAGCTTCTCCGGGGAGGGCGGAGCATCCTGGCGCGCAGCAGGGGTCGTGCTATAGTCATATTGCATCATAGGCCGCCGTCTTGTCGCGCCATAGTCCCGCAACAGGCGGGACGACGGCGGAAGCCCTGCGAAGGCGGGTCCACTCATGCCCGCCCGTCAACCCGCCAAGAACCCCGCCCACCATGCGCCACTCACGCTTGTTCAAACCCCAAAAACGCCAGTTGAGCTTTTTCAAACCTAAGTAAATAACTCATATTACTCAGCTTAAACCCGCTCCGCAGTTCGCAGTTAAGTCGTAATATGCTAGTATTAAAATAGTTGCAATTCAATCCCCTTGCCAGTTTTTGCGCCATCCCAAACAAAACTCCGCCCTCCAATACCTCCGATTTCTCCGATTTTTCCCAAGACCGGGCCGACTCCATCTTGCGCCGCCCAAGAACTCAAAGATCACAAAAAAAGAATTCCCTCCTCTTTACATTCCCGGAAAGGTCTGTTTCACTTCCCGTTCGTCCAATGGACTGATGATATGCGATTTGGAGCATGCTTTGGAAATACGAGGTGTCGTTTCTTTGCGTTGGCGCTGCTCGCCGGCGCAGCTGGCTGCGAGAAGGCTCAAAAGGCGCCCCCGCCGCCACCGCCGGAGGTGGAAGTCATGACCGTGGCGACGACCAACGTGCCGGTCTATCAGGAATGGATCGGCTCGCTGGATGGGTTCGTCAACGCCCAAATCCGGGCGCAGGTTTCGGGCTATTTGATGTCGCAGGGTTACAAGGAAGGCGGGGTCGTCACCAATGGGCAGGTGCTCTTTGAGATTGACCCGCGCGTGTTTGCGGCGGCCCTGGCCCAGGCCAATGCGCAGCTTGGCGTCGCCAAAGCCCAACTGGACAAAGCCAATCTGGATGTCGAACGTTACACCCCCCTGGTCAAGGTGGATGCCATCAGCAAGGAGGAACTGGAGGACGCCGTCCAAGCCAAAGCCGGCGCGCAAGCTAATGTGGAAGCGGCCAATGCCGCCGTGCAGCAGGCGCGGCTGAATCTGGATTTCGCCAGCGTCAGATCGCCGGTCAACGGCATCGCCGGAATGGCGCTCGCGCAAGTTGGCGACTTGGTGGGACCCGGCTCGAGCAACCTGACGACGGTTTCGGCGCTCGATCCGATCAAGGCCTATATCACGGTGAGCGAACAGTATTACCTGGACCATCTGGCCGGCCATTTGGACCAGCAGGGCGGGAGCGATTTGGAATTGGACCTCATCCTGGCCAACGACGCCGTCTATCCGCAAAAAGGGAAGTTCTATTTTGTGGATCGCCAGGTGGAACCGGGCACCGGGGCCATTCAAGTCGCTGTCACCTTTCCCAATCCCGACAACGTGCTCCGGCCGGGACAATACGCCCGGATTCGCGCGCGGACGGAGGTGCGCCAAGGGGTCGTGCTGATCCCGCAGCGGGCGGTGACGGAATTGCAAGGGAGCTATCAGGTGGATGTCGTCAAGGAGGTCAACGGGACGAACATGGTGGAGATCCGCCCCGTGCAGGTGGGGGCGCAGTTTGGGAAGTTGTGGGTCATCGAAGCGGGACTCAAGCCCGGGGAGCGGATCATCGTGGAGGGGCTGCAAAAAGTGCGCCAGGACAGCGCGGTCACAGTGGCGGGCAAGGGATGAAAACGATTGTGGATTCAAGATAAGTGAGCCGCTTCTTCATCAATCGTCCGATTGTGGCCATGGTGATCTCAATCATCACGGTGATTGTCGGTTTGGTGACCTTGTTTGGCCTGCCCATTTCCAAGTTCCCGAACATTGTCCCGCCCGAAGTTTACATATCCGCGAATTATATCGGGGCCGACGCCCTGACCCTCGAGCAGTCCGTGGCGGCGCCCATTGAGGAGAAAATGAGCGGGGTGGATAACATGAATTACATCTACTCCCTCAACGCCAACAACGGCTCCATGCGGCTCTTCGTCAACTTCGACGTGGCAACGGACCCGAACACCGACCACATGCTGACACAATTGCGCTACGCCCAGGCGGAGAGCCTCTTGCCGCTGGATGTGCGGGATCAGGGGGTGACAGTGCAGAAATCCCTCTCCTCGCCCTTCATGTTCGTTTCGCTTTTTTCCCCCAAAGGGACACACCCCGCTTCCTTCATGGCCAATTACGCTTACATCAACATGGTGGATTATCTGAGCCAGGTGCCCGGCATCTCCCAAGTCAACGTTTTTGGGGCGGGCCAGTACGCGATGCGCCTGTGGGTCAAGCCCGACTTGCTCGCCAAGCTGAACATCACGGTGCCCGAAATCATCAACGCCGTAAGCGCCCAGAATACCGTCAACCCGGCCGGGCGTCTGGGCGGCAACCCGGTGCCGGCGGGGCAGGAATTCACCTTCTCGGTCGTGGCTCAGGGCCGGTTGGTGACGGAAGATCAATTCGGCCAAATTGTGGTGCGGGCCAATCCCGACGGCTCCATTGTGCGCGTCAAGGACGTCGCCCGCGTTGAGTTGGGCGGACAAGATTACGACATCATTGGCCGCTACGGCGGCAAGCCCGCCGCCAACCTGTCGCTCTATCAATTGCCCGGTTCCAACGCGCTCAAGGCGGCCCAGGAAGTCAAGGCGCGGCTGGAGGAATTGAAGAAACGCTTTCCGGCGGATATCGATTACGCGATCTCTCTGGACGCCACGCTGGCGATCACCGAAGGGATGCACGAAATCATGATCACCTTCATGGCGGCTCTGGCGTTGGTGACGCTGGTGGTGTTCATCTTTCTGCAAGGGTGGCGCGCGACGCTGATTCCGTTGCTGGCGGTGCCGGTTTCGCTGGTGGGAACATTCGCGGTGTTCCCGCTGCTCGGCTTTTCCATCAACACCTTGTCGCTCTTTGGCCTGGTGCTGGCGGTGGGACTGGTGGTGGACGACGCCATTGTCGTGGTCGAGTGCGTGGAACGCCACATTGAGGAGGGATCCACGCCCAAAGAGGCGGCGCTCAAGGCGATGGGAGAAGTTTCCGGGCCGGTGGTGGCTATCGCGCTGATTCTGGCCGCGGTGTTTATCCCGACGATTTTTATTCCGGGAATCACGGGCCGGCTCTACCAGCAATTCGCCGTGACCATCGCCATCTCGGTGCTCATTTCCGCCTTCAACGCGCTGAGCCTAAGTCCGGCCCTGTCGGCGCTGATTTTGCGTCCGAGAACCAAAAGCGGCGGGCCGCTGGGCGGGTTCTATGACTGGTTCAACCGCCTCTACGGGCGGGTCACACACGGCTATGTGGGATTTTCCGCAGTGCTCATTCGCAAATCGGCGTTCAGCCTTTTCTTTCTTCTGCTGGTGGCGTTGGCGGTGGCGGTGGTGGGAAAAGGATTGCCCAGCCGCTTTTTGCCCGCGGAAGGCCATGGCCGGCTGGCGGACGGGGTGCGCGGATTGGTGAAAGGATTGCCCGGCGGGTTTTTGCCGGAAGAAGACCAAGGCTACATCTATGTGCTGGCGTCGCTGCCCTACGCGGCCTCAGAGGAGCGCACCAGCGCGGTCGCCCGCCAGTGCGAGGAAATCCTGAGCAAAACGCCCGGAATCAAGTGTTACACGACCGTCATCGGGTTCAGCCTGCTGAGCGGCGTGCGCAACACTTACAGCGCCTTCTTCTGGGTCTCGCTGGAACCGTGGGACGAGCGGACGAAACTCTCGTGGTTTCCCTGGCCCCACCGGACACATCCGGAGCAGGATTACGCCGCCATCCGCGCGCACCTGAACAAGGAACTGGCGAAAATACCCGGGGCCAACGCCTTTGTTGTCACCCCGCCCGCCATTCAGGGCGTGGGCGCGGCCGGCGGGTTCACGTTTATTTTGGAGGACCGGGCGGGGAAGGACATTCAATTCCTGAACGACAACTTGAACAAATTCCTCGCCGCGGCGCGCAAAAGGCCCGAGCTGGCCAATCTGAGCACGACCTTCCTGCCCGTCGTCCCCCAGGCCTACGTGGATGTGGACCGGGACAAGGTTCTCAAACAAGGGGTGGATCTGGGCGAGGTGTACCTGACCTTGCAGGCCTACATGGGCGGCGCGTTTGTCAACTACTTCAACCGGTTTGGCCGGCAGTGGCAGGTCTATGTGGAGGCGGAGGGCCAGTACCGCACGCGCGCGGAGGACTTGAGCCTGTTCTATGTGCGCAACCGCGACGGCCAGCCGGTGCCCCTTTCCTCGCTGGCCACTATCCGCATGCAGTCCGGCCCTGAGTTTACCCTGCGCTATGATCTTTATCGCAGCGCGCAGATCAACGGCGCCGCCGCCCCGGGCTACAGTTCCGGCCAGGCCAACAAGGCGCTGGAGGAAGTTTTCGAGCAAACCATGCCGCCGGAGATGGGTTACGGCTACCTGGGGATGTCGTTCCAGGAAAAACAGGCCCAGAAAGGCGTGCAGCCGGTGGCCGTATTCAGCCTTTCGCTGCTGTTCGTTTTTCTGATCCTGGCGGCCCTCTACGAAAGCTGGTCGCTGCCCTTCAGTGTGCTGCTGGGCACGCCCATCGCCGTGTTCGGGGCGTTCGCCGCCTTGTGGGCGCGGAGCCTGGAGAACAATGTCTATGCCCAGATCGGCCTGGTCATGCTCATCGGCCTGGCCGCCAAGAACGCCATCCTGATCGTCGAGTTTGCCCGAATCGAATATACGAAGGGGAAAACGCTGACCGACGCGGCGCTGACCGGCGCCCGCATCCGGTTGCGGCCCATTTTGATGACCTCCTTCGCGTTCGTCTTTGGCTGCATTCCGCTCTGGATCGCCAGTGGCGCGGGCGCGGAGGCGCGGCGCATTCTGGGCACCGTCGTCATTGGGGGAATGCTGGCGGCCACCTGCATCGCCATCTTTCTGATCCCTGTGACATTCTACGTGGTCGAGAAATTTTCCCTGCGCTTTAAGAAACACCCGGCGCCGCCGGCTTCGGAAGGAGAGGCGGAATGACCAACTTTCCAAGAGCCTGGTTCCTGGCGGCGGTTCTCCTCATCGCCGGCTGCGCGGTCGGCCCGGACTACCGCCGTCCGGCCATCGCCACACCCGGGCCGTTCCGAAACAGTTCCGATCCCGCCTCCACCAATTCGCTGGCCGATATTCCCTGGTGGCAGATCTTCAATGATCCGACTCTCACCAACCTCATCCAAATGGCGCTGACCAACAATTACGACGTGCGGATTGCCGCCTCGCGTGTCGAGCAGGCCCGCGCCCTGGCGATCCAGGCCCGTTCCCAGTTCTTCCCGCAGGTGGGCTATGATGTCAACGGTTACCGTGGCAAGAACCAATCCGCCGGCGCCGCCAATCCCACCGGTGGAGGCGCGACCACCGAATCGTTCGAGGCGGCGTTGAACGCCTCGTGGGAAATTGATCTCTGGGGCCGCCTCCGCCGCTTGAACGAGGCCGCCCGCGCGCAATATCTGGCCAGCCAGGAGGCCCGGCGCGGGGTGCAACTCTCCCTCATCACGGATGTGGCGCAGGACTATTTCCAAATCTTGGAGTTGGACGCCGAATTGCAGATCGCCCAAGACACCACCAACTCCTTCGGGAAAAGTCTGGCCATTTTCAGCCAGCGTCTCGGCGGCGGAGTCGCCTCCAAACTCGAAACCGACAGCGCCGAAGGCGAGCTGGACGCCGTGGCCGCGGTGGTTCCAGACCTGCAACAGCGCATCCGCCTCGCGGAAAATCAACTCAATGTTCTACTCGGCCAGCCCTCCGGCTCAGTGCCGCGCGGCAGCAACGCCCTGGCCGGGCAAAGCCTGCCGCCAGAAGTGCCCGCCGGCCTGCCCTCCGCGCTGTTGGAGCGGCGGCCCGATCTTATGGAGGCCGAACAATTGGTCCGTTCCGCCGGGGCGCAGGTGGGGGTGGCGACGGGTGATTTCTTTCCACAAATCGGTTTGACTTCGCTTTTTGGCGGCTCCAGCCAGCAGCTTTCGGACTTGACCAGCCCCGGCGCGCGGCTCTGGTCCGTGGGCATCAACGCCACCGGTCCGATCTTCCAGGCCGGGCTGCTCTACGGGCAATATCGCCAGGCTCACGCGGCCTGGGAGGAGGCCCAATTGGAATACCAGGAAACGGCCCTCAAGGCGTTCCATGAAGTTTCCGGCCAGCTTTTCACCCGGCTGCGATACCAGGAAGCCCGCGCCCAGTTGGAGCGTTCCGTGGCCGCCTACCAGGACGCCGTCCATGTCGCCATGGAACGTTACAGCGCGGGCCATGCCAATTATTTTGAGGTCCTCAACGCCCAGCAAGCGCTGTTCCCGGAGCAAAACGCCCTGGCCCAAATGCGGCTCAAGCAGCTTCTTATTGTCGTCCAACTCTACAAATCCCTCGGCGGCGGATGGAACCAGCCGGAGGCGCCCGCGCCGGCGAACTGACGGCAGGCGCGCCTATTTGGAAGCCGCCCTGACCAGCAAAATGGGGATGGTGGACTTGTGCCGCACCTCATGGATGGTGCTGCCAAAAACCAGGTCGCCCACAAACCGGTGCCCGTGTGAGGTCATGGCAATCAGGTCGCAATGCTGCTGCCGGGCTACGCGCAGAATTTCCGTGGCGGGGTCCCCCAGCGCCAGGTACGTCCCGGCCCGCAGTCCCGCCTCGCGCAACGCCGCCGCTTCCTGGTCCAGGTAGGCCTGGTCCGCCTTCATTTCCTCCGATTCCGCCAGTCCCATCTCTTTGTAATGGCGCGCCACCCATCCGTCGGCCACATGCAGCAGGAGCAGTTCTGCATTGAAATGGCGGGCCAGCTCCGCGATGTGCGGCAGCATCGCCTTATCCGCCCGACTGTTTTCCAGCGCCACCAGTATTTTTTTATACATGACGTTTTGGCCCGCAGGCGGTCCCGCCGGCCCGGCGGTTGAAATCAAGCGCCCGCCCGCCTTCGAGCGCAAGCACAATCACGCCCCAATCCACGGAACACCACACGCTCTCGGGCAAGATTGGCATTTCGGACTTTGAAATGTTGTTGGGACGACGTATCTTATGCGCGCATGAAAATCCCATTGTCCCTCGCTTTGCTGATGGGCCTGATGGCTGCCGCCCTGGCCCAACCGGTCATCACCCCCGCCAATCTGACGGTCAACGCGGGAGCCAGTTTTGACTTCACGGCAACGGATGCCAATGCCCTCGCCTTCCAGTGGGTGTTTGACGGGACGAATATCTCCGGGGCGACCAACTCGGAGTTATATGTGGATAATCCGGGCACCAATCAGGCGGGGCTATATTGGGTGGTGGCGACTTATCCGGACAACTCCATCCGCAGCAATTCGGCCACGCTGAATGTGTTGCAGGGGACGATTGTGAATTTCGCGATTTCAACTTTCGCCGACGGCTCCACGAACAGCCTCCTGGTGGAGTTGTTCGACCACGACAAGCCAGCGACCTCGGAGAATTTCGTTCATTACATCCGGTCGGGAGCCTATTCCAACATGTTTTTTGACCGGCTGATTCCGGGATTTGTCCTGCAAGGCGGCGACTATGACGCGGATGACCGGACCAATTCCGCGCCCGATGCCGTGCCCGGGATGACCACGTTTAGCAACACGTTTAGCATTTACCAGTATTATGTGCAAGGCTCCAACGTCAGCAACCCCGGTTTGCCGCCCCAGATTGATAATGAGTTCTATGTGGGGCCGTACGTCAGCAACGTCAAAGGCACCCTGGCTCTGGCGCTGCCTTCCGGCAACGCCAATGGGGGGACGTCCGCTTTTTTCTTCAATCTGGTTGATAACTCGGATCTCGATTCCCAGCAATTTACCGTGTTCGGGCGGGTGATCGGCGGCACGAATGTCCTGGATTACTTCAACAACACCGACAATTTCTTCAAGCTGCCAGCAAGCAGTTTTCCACCCAATTTGGTGTTTACCAACAACCCCTTCACCAATGGCATCTTCGATCTGGTATGTCTGGACACGAACGCAACGTCATTTACAGACTTGCCGGTGAACTTCTACGGCACCAATATTCCGGCCAATTCCAATCTGTTCTTTGTCCAATTCAGCTTTCCGAATTCCAACGCGCAGCCCTACATTGACACCATCCCGCCCACCGCGACGATTACTTATCCGCCCCCCAATCTGTTGGTGACAAATGGCATTGATTTTACGGTGCAAGGAACGGCGTACGATAATGTCGGACTGGCGTATGTTGACTTCACCTTCTATCCCCAAAACGGAGCCAACGGCGGCTCGCCTTTCTCAGCGCCTGCCACGGGCACGACGAATTGGTCGCTGGACGTGGACTCGGCCTTCCCCGCCATCGAACCTGGAATCTACAACGTGTCGGCGACACCGCAGGACGGCGCGGGGAATGTGGGGGCGTCGGCGTACCAAACCAATTTGATCATCACCGGCGTAGTCACCAACGGGGTGGGCACGGTGGTGTTGACCAACCGAAGCACCTACCCGGCTGCCGGCTCCGTCGTGGCCGACGCGGTGGGGGCTTATATGGAAAGCGGCTATAGCTACTCTCTTCTGGAGCAGCCTGGAACCAACCAGCTTTTTGTCAGTTGGAGCTTTAACGATGGATACCCGGATTTGCTCAGCACGAATGTTTACTTCACGATGAGCGATGGTTTTGTGGCGACGGCGACCTTCCTCTCCAACGCGATTCCGGGCAGCATCGCTTTTACCTACCCGCCGCCGCAGGGAACGGCCAACGCGACCAATGGCGTTTTCCAGATCCTGGGAACGATCACCGGGCTGACGAATGCGCCGGTGAGCATTACGTGCCAGCTTTATAACTATTCGACTGCGTTCGCGGTCGGTTCGCCGATGCAAACCAGCGGCACAACCAATTGGACGTTGCCCGTCACCAATGTTGCCGATGGACAGTATTATGTGCAGGCCATCGCCCAGGATTCCCTGGGCCGGCAAACCCTCATCACCAATTCTTTCACCCTCCAGACCGTGGACGAATTGACGGTGCGGTTGAACGGACCGGGCGACATCACCACCAATTTCAACGGCCAATACCTGGTGCCGGGGGACACTTATTCCATGACGGCCACGCCTGCGGCAAACGCGGTCTTCGAAAGCTGGAGCAGCGATGGCAACACCTCCCTCAACCCGGTGGAGAGCTTCACCATGAGTTTGAATCTCTCGCTCACCGCCACGTTCATCAGCAACGATATTCCGGGCAGCATCGCCTTTACTTATCCCAAGCCGGGCAAACCCGCCTACGCGACCAATGGCGTTCTCGCCATCCAAGGCACGATCACCGGGCCGGCCAGCCCGCCGGTGAGCATTACGTGCCAGCTTTTTTCATCCAACAATCAGCAGTTGCTCGGTTCGCCCTTGCAAACCAGCTCCACGAACATTTGGAGCTTGCAGACCAACCTTCCCAATGGCCAGTACTATGTCCAAGCCATCGCCCAGGATTCCCTAGGCCGGACCACCCTCATCACCAATGCCTTCTCCCTCCAGACCGTCAACAAATTGACCGTGTTGCAGAACGGACCGGGCGTCATCACCACCAATTTGGACGGCCAATACCTGGTGGCAGGGAAGACGTATTCCATGAAGGCCAAGGCCGCAAAAAATTGCGTATTTGAAACCTGGAGCGACGGCCTCAATGCCACCCTCGACCCGGTGGAGACCTTCACCATGAGTTCCAATCTCACGCTCACCGCCACCTTCGTCAGCAACGGTATTCCGGGGACCATTTCCTTCACCGATCCCCACGCCAATGCCCAGTTGACCAACCCGGTCGTCACCCTCGCCGGCAGGACAAAATCCTCCATCGCCGCCACCCAGATTGTGTGTCAATTGTTTTTAAACTCCAACTCCCTCGCGCCGCCCAGCCCGGCCGGCATTGCCAATGACACCTGGTCGGCGCCGCAGACCAACCTCGCTCCCGGCCTGTCCAGCCTGGCCCCCGGCGCCTACACGGCGGTGGCGACGGCCTATGATGCCACGGGAAAGAGCGCCTTGATCAGGGAGAATTTCGATGTTTTGGCGCGCCTGACCGTGGCCGCCAGCACCAATCTCGTGGTCCCCCCTGTGCTGGACACCAATGGGGTCAACACCAATATTGTGACCGTGGCCTCGCCCCTCCAGGCCGGCGCCGTCAGTTTGAAATCCAAATACCTGAAGGTCGGAGCCCCTGCCACGATCAGGGCCGCGCCCAAACCGGGTTACCTCTTCGCCTATTGGGTCCTCAACGGTGTCGCCAATCCTAATAACCCGTATTCGTTTTCCCTGACCACCAACGAGACCATCACCGCCAATTTTGCCCCGAATTATTACTCCAAAGTAAGCGGCACTTACTACGGCCTTTTCTATCCTTCGTACACTTACGCCACTCCGGACAATGCGGGCTATTTCACCATGGAGATTCTCAGCGGGGGCGCGACCACCATTGATTTGTCTTTCCCCAATTATGCTTATAAGTTCGAAGGAGAACTTCCTTATTACTGTGGGGTTCAACCGGAAGTCACGAGTGGTCTGCATGGCAGTCCTTCCGATCCCTTGATTATGTCTTTTGGCATGGACCTGACCAACTTTTCCGGCGCCTTCACCGGATACGTTTACGACGCCAAGGGCACATGGGGCGCCAATCTCACCGCCTACCGGGCCGCGACCAAACTCGCCACCAGCAGCGCGGTCGCTCCTGGGAGATATGTGCTCACCATCCCTGGCGATCACACGAACGCCAATAATCAGCCCGGCGGGGACAGTTATGCGGTGTATTCCATCAGCGACAGCGGCGCGGTCGCGCTGGCCGGGTCGCTGGCCGACAACACGACCTTCACGCGATCCACCGGTGTCTCCACCAACGGCATCTGGCCGCTTTATGTGCCGCTTTACAACACCCATGGAATTATCCTGGGCTGGCAGACCAACAGTTCGCCCACCAATTTTTCGGGCCAGGTGGAGTGGGACAAGCCGGCCAGGACGGGCGCTTACTATCCCAGCGGATTTACCAATGTGTTCTCCGCCACGCCCGCCAATTACACTCCGCCGGCCGCGGACACCCATTATCAAATTGTGTTTAACGGCGGCGCCTTGGCCGGGCCGCTGACCAATTTCCTGACCGTCACCTCCGCCCGCCTGTTCACCCCCGACCCCGCCCAGGCCGGCTTGAAGGTGACATTGACCCCGGCCACGGGCGCCATCACCGGCCAATTCATGGATCCGTCCGGCAACACGGTGAAAAAAATCAGGGGCGCGTTCATAAGTCCCGGTTCCGGCGGGTCGGGTTATATACTGGACGCCGACGATGAAACCGGCTACTTCGAGATCAGTTTGCTGCCGTGAGCAACGGGGCATCCGACCAATGACCGCCGAACCGGCGCCATGCAATTCGACAGGAAAAATCGGAGAAATCGGAGAAATCGGAGAAATCGGAGGCTGGTCCGAAACGCAATGCCCCCCCTGTTTTCTCCGCCGCCTCCTGCTTGGCAATGAACTCTTCCGCCCTGGTGCTCGCCACGCGCAACGCCCACAAGGCGCGGGAGATCCGCGAGGTCCTGGGCGAAGATTTATTATACTTGACACTGATGGATTTTCCCGGCGCCCCCGTCGCGGCCGAAGACGGCGAGACCTTCGCCGCCAACGCCGCCAAGAAGGCCTCGGCGCTGGCCGGCTGGCTGGCGGCGCATTCCCCGCGGCTCCTCGAAAAACTGGAGGATCCGGAAATTCTTCTTTGCGTTGTGGCGGATGACTCCGGCCTGGAGGTGGACGCGCTGGGCGGCGCCCCGGGTGTTCACTCGGCGCGGTTTGCCGCCCAGGAGGTCGCGGGCGCGGCCAATTCGCCGGACCGCGCCAACAACGCCAAGCTGCTCCGCCTCCTGGAAACGGTTCCCGCTCCGAAGCGTACGGGGCGCTTTCGCTGTGTTCTGGCCGTGAGCAGATTGACCTTCGCGGCCTCCGCCCGGAAGTTTTTGTTCCTGCCCGCGGAGCGGGTCATTTTCTTTGAGGGGGTGTGCGAAGGCCGCATCAGCCTCAAACCGGCGGGCGGCGGCGGCTTTGGCTACGATCCATTGTTCATTCCCAGCGGTCAAAGCCAGTCCTTTGCCGAGCTGGGCGGCGCGGTGAAGAATACCCTGAGCCACCGGGCCATCGCCTTGCGAAAGCTCAAGGACTATCTGGGCAAACAAGGCTGCTGAAAGCGCAGGCGGGCCAACCATCACGTTTCGTTGTTCAAATCGCCGGGAGAACTCAAAGACGCGTTGATCACTGCTCAAGCAGCCGGTAATAGCGTTGCGTCACATTGGGCGCGGAATTGGTCACCGTTTTAGTCGTTCCATCGCCCGCAATGGCCGGCAAGTTTTGCCAATTCAAAGCGGCCAGAGAGTCGGTGTATTGCACCGTGTAGGTTTTTCCCGGTTCGGTTTGGATCGAAACCACAAAATCATTTCCAACCTTCGTTGGCGCAAATATCATCGGGGCCGGCCAAATCCAAAAGCCGCCTTGAATGGAGAAGCGGGCGCCGTTTGGCACGGCGGCGAGCGGCTGGGCAATGGTGCCGGCCAATTGAAAACGGCTGCCGGTGCTGATGGTCGCGCCGCCGCCCGCAACCACGCTGCGAGTGATCGCGAAGCGGCTGCTGCTTTGGGCGGTCATGGTTTGAGCGCAAACACAAGCGAGCAACCAGATCGCATTGCGAATCAAATTCCCTGTTTTCATACAATCTTTTGATGTTCTGAGGTAGGATTGCTTAAAATTCCCAAAAGATACTCCAAGGTCACCACTGAATAATAATGCAGCCGCCCCATCCTCCGTTTGCGGCGACAAAGCCATCCCCATAAGGATCTGCGCCGTTCCCATATCCGCCTATTCCTCCGTAACCGTAGGCTATACCAGGAGGTTGAAGAGTTCCGAGTGTCCCTTGTCCACCCGCACCTCCATTTCCATAGTAATATACTCCGCCCCAATCTCCGCCGGATCCGTCAGAGCCGCTCATTCCAGGAATCTGAATACCCGCAGATGGATCGGCTTGGCCGCCAAGTCCGCCGGTTCCGTCATAAAGTGCATAGGTCCCCGCACCTCCGCCCGCTCCACCGGAACAAGCAAACAAATTGATGCTGATGCCCGACAGTGTTGAAAAGCCAGTCAACCCTCCATCTCCTCCACCTTGCGCCACGCCGTCAACCGGCATCCACGGCCCAGCCGCTCCTCCCGCCCCAACCTGAACTGTGTAGGTTTGTAATGGCGAAACATTGATGACTCCCCTTGCATATCCGCCTGCGCCGCCACCGCCTCCTCCAGTACCTGCCGCGTAAGAACTCCCGTCGGAGGCCAGCTCAATCTGATAATCGCCGGTTCCTCCTCCGCCACCGCCGCCCCAAGCCTCGATGTAAAGCTGGGTGACGCCAAAGGGAACAGTGAAGCTATAAGTGCCGGGCTGGTTAAAATTAGTGACGCCTTTTGCGGGATTGTTGGCACTTACCTGAACGGTGCCGTCTGGAAATATGAATCCTCCCACTCCGGCTTGAATCGAGCCATTGACGGACAGTGTTGATGTCCAAACCCTGGTTCCTCCGACAATCATCTGGTTATTCGTCATGGAAGCTGCGCCGCCAGTGACGCAAGCAAGGCTATTTGAATCCACAGCTAGATTTTGGCTGCCGACGGCATTCGCAGCCAATTTGGCGCTCGTGATGGCTCCGTTGGTCACGTTGCTTGCGACAGCCGCAAAAAGGGCATAAGGCGAGGGCAAGACCTGCACGCGGGGCGCGAGGGTTTCACAGTTGGTGCCGCATTGGACGGTGATGTCAAGCCAGCGGGCCGCGCCGTTGAACGCGCCCGCGCCAAAATCGAGGTTGACGGAGAAAAGACCGTTGGCCAGCGTGGCGCTGTTGGTGATGGGGCCGCCAATCAGATCGCCGCCGCTGGCGGCGTCGTAGAGGTTGAAGATCATGGTGTAAGCGCCGTTGGCGTTGGTGCCGGTGTCGCTGAGCTGGCCCTGGTAGGTGAAGGCGGCGGCGCCCTGGGCGAAGGCGGCGGAGGGTTGGAGATTGAGGATTGCCAAGGCGGCGAGAGCCAGCCAACTGGTGATGAACCCGTTTGTTTTCATAATTCTCCTTTTGGTTTTTGGGACGGAATCAGGAACAGCCGTAACGGAAGGGTGAATTTCACTTTTTTGGGTGACTCCTCTTGGCAAAGAAGCGCTTTAAGATCTCGGACCTTTCGATTGAGAATTGGTCATTGTGGATTTGTCATTGGTTATCGTCTCCAACCCGCCGGCTGGCGGCTCTTTTCTGCCCGCTTTGGCCGTGGCCATGGACTTTCCCAAGATGCGGCAAAGCTGGTCGCATTCCTCCACCCGCGCGTCCACCACCTTGGCGATGCGGGCGGCAAACTGCCCCAATCGCCCAGAGAGTTGCTGGGGCGTCATGCCGATTGTGTTTACATGACAAATGATTAATACTCAATGACCAGTTTCGATTAGCTCACCATTTCAAAATGCCGTCAAGCCACCATTATTGTCCTCTGGCAGGCCAATTCAGGTGAGTTCAAACCGGAGTCTTTTCTGGCGGGTTTTTGGAGGGTTGCCCGCGCTTGGCTGTGAGAAAGCCCAAAAAAGCAAAACACGATTGTGTTCAGATGGCCTGCGCCTTTAAAAGCGCGCCTTGCCAAATGGGGAATTCAACGTTTGAACTTTCCTCCTTTATCCTTACACTCCCCGGATGATCAAAGAATCAACCGTGCATTCCCCGGCGGCGGCTTCCGCCTTGTCCCAGGATGACGTCGGGGCCATCGGCGAGTTGCGGGAAGCGTATGGAAAAGTGCGCGCCGAGCTGGCCCGGGTCATCATCGGCCAGGACAGCGTGATGGAGCAACTGCTCATCTGCGTGCTGGCGGGGGGACACGGGCTGTTGATGGGCGTGCCCGGCCTGGCCAAAACCACCATGGTCAATTCTTTGGCCCAGGTGATGTCGCTGCAATTTAACCGCATCCAATTCACGCCCGACCTGATGCCCTCGGACATCACCGGGACGGACATCCTGCAGGAAACCGATCAGCCCGGCCGCCGCGCCTTCGTATTCATCAAAGGGCCGCTCTTCGCCAACATCATCCTGGCGGACGAGATCAACCGCACGCCCCCAAAGACGCAATCGGCCCTGCTGGAGGCGATGCAGGAACATCGGGTGACGGTGGCGGGGCGGTTTTTCCCGCTGCCCGTCCCCTTTTTCGTGCTGGCCACCCAAAACCCCATCGAGCAGGAAGGCACCTACCCGTTGCCGGAAGCGCAGTTGGACCGATTCATGTTTTTTATATATGTGGACTACCCCGGCGAGGCGGAAGAGAAACGGATCGCGCGCGAGACGACCGGGGCGGCCCCGCCCGGCTTGTCGCATTTGCTCTCCGGGGAACAGATCCTCAAATATCAGCAAGTCGTCCAGCGCGTGCCGGTGCCGGATCACATATATGATCTGGCGGTGGAGTTGGTGCGGCGTTCGCGGCCGCATGCCGGGCAGGCACCGGAGTGGATCAAGAAATGGGTGAGCTGGGGCGCAGGCCCGCGGGCGGTGCAATATCTCATTCGCGGGGCCAAGGCGCGGGCGGTGCTGCACGGCAGTTATCTGGCGCGGGTGGAGGATTTGGAGGCCGTGGCCGCGCCCGTCCTGACCCACCGCATCCTCACCAACTTCCAGGCCCAATCCGAAGGCGTCGCCAGCCCGGCCATCATCGCGCGCCTTCTGGCGGAGATTCGCGGAGAAGAGCGCCGTGGCTGAGGACTCCCAGCTTTTGGACCCCCAGGCGCTGGCGCGCCTCCAGCACCTGCCCCTGCTGGCCCGCCTGCCCATGGAAGGCTCGGTCTCCGGCCACCACAAAAGCCCCCATCGCGGTTCCAGTGTCGAGTTCGCCGAATACCGCAACTACGTTCCCGGCGACGACATCCGGCGCCTGGACTGGCGCGTGTTTGCCCGGACGGACCGTTTCTTCATGAAGGAATTCGAGGCGGAAACCAATTTGCGCTGTTACCTAGTGCTGGATTGCAGCGGCTCGATGAATATCGGCCCCGCCGGGGCGACCAAACTCGACTACGCCAAACGCCTGGCCGCCACATTAGGCTATCTGGCCGCCCAGCAGGGAGATGCCACGGGGCTGCTTTGCGCCGGAGAAAAGGCGGTCGTGGAAATCCCGCCGCGGCGGAATCCCGCCCACCTGCGGCTCATTCTCGAGGCCTTGCAAAAAACCGCCGCGCGCGGGCAGACCGGGCTGGCCTCCGCGCTGCACGACCTGGCGGAAAAGGTGCGCCGCCGCGCCCTGGTGGTGGTGATTTCCGATTTGTTTTGCGACCTGGCCCCGCTGCTCGAAAGCTTCCAGCATCTGCGCTTTCAGAAGCATGACCTGGCCCTCTTTCAACTCCTGGAGCGCGCCGAGCTGGATTTTCGCTTTGACCGCCCCACACGGTTCGTGGACCTGGAAAGCTCGCTCAACCTGGTGGCCGAGCCGGCCGTGATCCGGGACGAATACCTCCGACAAATCCACGGCTTCCTGGAGGCATTGCGGGCGGGATGCCACGAATTTGCGGCCGATTACCGGCAGGTCGTCACCGACCAACCGTGCGAGAAAGTCCTTGCCGAGTTCCTGGTCGAGCGGGCCCGGCTTTCGGCCGGCCCGTGAATTGATCCCATGACATTCCTCGCGCCATGGATGCTTTGGGGGTTGCCGCTGCTGCTGGTGCCGGTGATCATCCATTTCCTGAACCGTCTGCGCCATCGCCCGCAACCCTGGGCCGCCATGCGGTTTCTCCTGGCCGCCACCCGCCGTTCCACCAGCAACACCAAACTGCGGCAGCTTCTGATCCTGCTTTGCCGCGTTCTGATCGTGGCCGCCCTGGTGCTCTTCCTGGCCCGGCCGCTGGCGGGCGGCTGGATGGGATGGGCCGTCGCCTCCGCCCCGGACGCCATCGTCATTTTGCTGGACCGCTCCGCGAGCATGGAAACCAAGTCGGGGGGGGCGAGCAAACGCGAGCAAGCCCTGCGCCTCCTGGCGCAGGGGGCGGGGAAGTTTGAGCAAAGCAGCCGTCTTGTTCTAATTGACAGCGCCACCCTCGCGCCGCAGGAGATCGCCCAGGCGGCCAGTCTCCAGCAGTTGTCCCTCACCCAGCCCACCGACACCGCCGCCGATCTTCCGGCCATGCTGCGGGCCGCCTTCAACTGGCTGGTGGAGAACCGCGCCGGCGCCGCGGAAATCTGGATCGCTTCCGACGGCCAGCGCAGCAACTGGCATCCCGAAGACCCCCGCTGGAAGGACATCACCAGCCAGCTCGCCTCCCTCCCGCAAAAAGTGCGCGTGCGCCTTCTGGCGCTGGACCAGGCGCCCGACGCCAACGCCTCCATCGCGCTGCGCGAGGTGGCGCGCCGCCCCCTGGGCGACAAATCCGAATTGCAATGCCTCCTGGATCTCCAGCGCAACCGCTCCTCCTCCGAGCCGCTCCCCGTGACGTTGACGCTGGACGGGACGCAGACGCAAACGCAAGTCGCCTTCGACGGCCAGTCGTTGCGCTGGCGGCGCCGGATTGATTTGGGAACCCATCCGGCCGGCGGGTGGGGCAGCTTCACGTTGCCGGCGGATGCCAACGCGCGCGACAACACCGCCTACTTTGTGTATGGGGCCGAAACGGAGGCGCGGGCGGTCGTGGCGGCCAGTTCGCCGGAGGCGGCGCGCTACTTGCGGCTGGCCTCAGCCAGTCGCACCGGCCAGCCGGCTGATTTGGCGGCCCCGGCAGCCATTGCCAGCGCAAATCTGGACGGCTGCTCGCTTCTGCTCTGGCAGGAGGCCTTGCCCGAAGGCCCGGCGGCGGAACAGGTGCGCGCCTTTGCCTCCCAAGGCGGGGTGGTCGTCTTTTTTCCACCGGGCCGCGCCGACGCCGCGCAGTTCAGCGGGCTGGGTTGGGGCGCGGTGGAAGAGGCGGCGGCGGACGGTTTTCGCGTTTTGCGTTGGAACGAGGAGGAAGGCCCGCTGGCCCGCGGCGACGAGCATCTGAGCCTGCCGCTGGCCCAAACCCTTTTCGCGCGGCGCCAAACCATCACGGGCCGGAAAAATGTGCTGGCGGCGTTTGCGGATGGCGCGGCGCTGCTGACCCGGCAAAATTTGGGCATGGGCGAAGTTTATTTTTGCGCTTCCCTGCCCGCCGACGATTGGTCGAGCCTGGCCGACGGACCGGTGCTGGTGCCCATGCTGCAACGGCTGCTTCAGGAAGGCGCCCGCCGCCTCCAACAAGTAGCCCTCATCTCCTGCGGCGAGTTGAGCGCGGCCGACCAGGCCAGGCAATGGGTCTCCGTGGATTCGACCGCGCACAAGGACATCCGCTTCCAGGCGGGCGTCTATAAATCCGGCGACCGCATGATGGCCGTCAATCGTCCGGCGGCGGAGGACGATCCCGAAATGGTGGAATCGGGCGAAATGCGAAAATTATTCGGCGATTTGCCGATGCAGATGTTTCAGGACCGGCGGGTGGAGACGGGCCAATTGGAGGGGGAAATTTGGCGGTTGTTTCTCTTCCTCATGCTGCTCTTGATTCTGGTGGAAGGAATTTTGATTCTGCCCGCGGCACGGCCGCAAGGGCAGCCGGCATGAGGATTTCCTGGTGAACCATTTATCTCTAGCGGCCCCGGCCGCGGTGCTTGTTCCGGCGCTGGCCATCTGGCTGTTCGCGGGCTGGCTGAGCTTTGCCAATTGGAACCGGAGCGGCCGCGCCCGCGCGGTGCGGCGGCTGGAGGTGTTGCGCTTTTTGCTGGTCACGCTGCTGGTCTTCACCCTGCTGCGCCCCGAATATGTCCAGCGCCTGGAGCGCAACGCGACGCCGGAGATCGCGGTGCTGATGGACGCGTCGGACAGCATGAAAACCCGCGACCTGATCCTTTCCAACAACGTGGTCAGCCGCGCGCAATGGCTCGATTACCAGCGCCGCCGCCAGTTCTGGCTGCCGCTGCAAGGCAGGGCCAAAGTGGTGGTCGAGGCTTTTTCCGCTCCTTCCACCAACGCCGGCGCTCTGAACGGCACCGACTTGGACGGCGCGCTGGAAACGGCATTGCAGCGGTTCAAAAATCTCAAGGCCCTCCTGCTGTTGACGGACGGGGATTGGAACATGGGCAAATCCCCGCTCGGCATCGCGACGCGCTATCGCCAGCAAAACATCCCCGTCTTCACCGTCGGCGTCGGGCGCGAGACCGCGCTGCCCGGCCTGATCCTGGAGGAGGTTTCCATGCCGGCCTACGGACTTTTGGGAGAGGACATCGCCGTTCCTTTCAAAGTCACCAGCCATCTGGCCCGCGAAGTCAAGACCGCCGTTTCGCTCTACGACCCGGAGGGCGAGGCGGCCCGGAAGGAAATCACCATCCCGCCCAATGGCCAGGTCGAGGACGCGATTCTCTGGAGTCCGCGCGCCGGCGGGGAAATCAGCGGCTCGGTCAAAATCCCGGTGCAACCGGACGAAAGCATCGCCGAAAACAACCAGCGGGCGTTCCATATTTCCATCCGCCAGGAAAAGCTCAAAGTGCTTGTGGTGGATTCCCTGCCGCGATGGGAATATCGCTACCTGCGCAACGCCCTGGCGCGCGATCCGGGGGTGGACATGCGCTGCCTGCTCTTCCATCCGGAAATCGGGCCGGGCGACGGGCCGGATTACCTCCCGGCCTTCCCCAACACCAAGGAAGCGCTGGCGCCCTACGACGTGATTTTTCTAGGAGACGTGGGCCTGGGCCAAAATGAGCTTACGGCCGAAGACGCCACCTTGCTCAAGGGGTTGGTGGAGCAGCAGGCCAGCGGACTGGTGTTCGTGCCGGGGCGGCGCGGGCGCGAAGCCACTTTGACCAACAGCGCCCTGGCTGAGTTGTATCCCGTGGTCCTGGATCCTTCCAAACCGCAGGGGATCGGCCTGGAAAATGAAGCGCAACTGGTCCTCACCAGCCAGGGCAAGCGCCACTGGCTCACCCGCTTCGATTCGGACGAGGACCGCAACGAGGAGCTTTGGAAACAACTGCCCGGTTTCTTCTGGTCCGCCGCCGTGGAAAAAACCCGGCCCGGCTCTGAAGTCCTGGCCGTCCATTCCTCGCTGCGCAATGACTTGGGGCGCGTCCCTCTGCTGGTGACCCGCCCGGCCGGGGCGGGCAAGGTCCTTTTTCTGGGCACCGACAGCGCGTGGCGCTGGCGGCGGGGCGTGGAGGACAAATTCCACTACCGGTTCTGGGGCCAGGTGGTGCGTTGGATGGCCCATCAGCGCCATCTTTCCGAGAAGGAGGGCATCCGGCTGAGCTACAGCCCGGAATCCCCGCGGGCCGGCGACGCCGTTTATCTGCAAGCCACCGTGATGGACGAATCCGGTTTTCCTATTGACAATGGGACGGTCACGGGCAAGGTGACCTCGCCGCGCGGCCAGGTGGAGCGGCTGGAGTTTTCGCCGCTGGAAGGCGGCTGGGGCGTCTTCAAATCCGGCTTCACCGCCCTGGAGAGCGGCCGTTACAAAATGGAGGCGGCCTCCGAGGCGCACAGGCGCCATTTGGAAACCGCCCTGCTGGTGGCGCCCCCGCTGCTGGAAAAGCAGGGCCAGCCCATTAATTCCCAGGTGTTGCGCGAGATTGCCGACATCTCCCGCGGCGCCAGCTTTTCCACCGAGGACATTGACAAGGTGGTCCGGCAGATTGCGCTGTTGCCCGAGCCGGCGCCCGCCGAAAAGCGCTTCCGCCTCTGGTGCGATCCGCGGTGGGGCGGGGCGATCCTGCTGCTGCTGACCCTTTATTGGATCGGCCGCAAATGGGTCGGGCTGGTGTGACCAAACCATCCTTGATAAAGAGCAGCGAATCGCCGATATCGTGGGCAAGATCAAAGGCCTGGTGGCCGGCACAATATGAACGAACTTATATTCCTGGTCGAAGAGGCGACCGATGGCGGTTTTATCGCCCGCGCCCTTGGTCATTCCATTTTTACCGAAGCCGAGACGCTGGAGGATCTTCGCGAGCAGGTGCGGGACGCGGTGCAATGCCATTTCGACGAGGGCCAAGCGCCAAAATCATCCGGCTCCATTTTGTGCGGGACGAAGTGCTCGCGGTTTGATCAAGCTTGACTCCATCTTTACCCAGGCGGCGGGCGCGCCCCGCGCACAATTTCGATTTCCGCCGGGGTCAACTCGTAGAGTTCGTAAACGCGCTGGTCAATCTCCCGGTCGAGTTGCTCGATTTCGGCTTCGACGGCGGCCAGGTCGGCGCTGCCCGCCTCCTCCGCCACGGCTTTCATCAATGCGCGGACGGCGCGAAGATTGTCCCCGGCCGCCGGCTCGAAATAGACCAGCGGCTCGAGCGAATTGACGAGCAGCGGATAAATCGCCTCCGGCTTCCTGCCCTTCGTCCATTTCTTCTGCCGCGAATGCTCGGCCAGGGACCGCCGCCAGCAGGCATAGACGAATTGGCGCAGCGCCTCATCCACGAACACGAGCCGCAACACCGGCCACGGGCGCGCCGCGCCGTCCGGGGTGTCGGAGACGGTGGCGGTGAGCGTGAGTTCCCGGCCATTGGATTGCACCCGGATGTCGTGGACAAAACCGGCGCGTTGCACGTCATCAATCAGGATTTCCGATTTCACCGCCCCCGCGAAATCCTTTTGCAGGTAGTGCGCCAGGCCGCAGGCTCTCCGATCAGCAGAATGGGCGACACTCTTGTGGATGAGTCGAGGGATTTCGTGAAAACGATTGTGCGCAAGAAGCAATTCATCAACGAGCTCAACGACTTTTTTCGCGGCCTCATTCTGAGTGTTTGAGGTGGTTAGTTTAATTGGCATCTCTTTGAGGTACGTGCCCTTGATCTTCGGGAAAGTTCGCCGTTGGTCGTAGAAACGGTTCGTCCAATAGGCCCTCAAGAGACTCGAGTTCAAAACACCCAACAGCAGTTGATAGTCGCAAGCGTTTGGGCGAATGTTCACCATAAAAATCGTGTTTAGACACTGGTAGCCCTCCCGGTCTAAGCCAAATTGTGGATACAGCCCAATCTGTCTCGTCAGCAGCTTGTTCTTTGCATTTTGTTTTGTAGCATCCCAGCACCCGCCACATTGAGCCTCCTGTGTATCAAGACAGGCAAGATGACCCCAGGTGACATGATAACGTGTGATGTCCTCGCCATTGTAGCATGGTTTGTAGTTCTCTGGAACTTTTCCGGTGACTGGAACGGTGATTACATCTTTTTCGAACTTCTTGCGATCTCGAAGCTGCTTGCCAAAGTTCACATCTGCAATTTCGCCGAGGGGCGTAGAGATTTGCTGAATGCGGCTAAAGATAAGCTTTAAATCAGCGTTCTCCTTCCCCGTAAAGAGAACATGTTCATCAGCGAGAGCGCTTGAGACGGAAATTGCGCTTTTCGATTCGATTTTGAGTGTCTCATTCTCTGATCTGGCATGGAGAATTGGGAAGTCCGGTGCGTTTGTGCCTCCCGCACTCACCACGAGAATTGCATTGTCGACGCTTATCCCCTCGAATACGCCCTCATCAATGACCACAATTTGTTCGATTTTTGACTTTTCAATAAGGAAGCGGCGGAGGCCAACAAGGTAATTGTTTGTGAGAAAATTTGCTGGTGTGATCATTGAGCAACAACCGCTGGTTCGCGTTAGGCTAATTCCCCTCTCGATAAACAAATGATAAGTATCCACCTTATATGACGCGACTGCATATTGCGCCCGCAAAAACGCCAATTGCTTTTCGTCTTTGAATTCGTCTTGAAGCAGAACGTAAGGTGGATTGCCGATGACAATATCGAATCCACCGCGTTTCATAATGGCAGGAAATTCAGTTTGCCAGTCGAATGCCGCGTCGCCTGCCACCTCAGGATCGGCAATCAGGGAGTTCCCTCGCTTGAGATAATTCGTGAGATTGGGCAACAAATTCAAAGGCCTGTCTCCGCGCCGTTTGTTTCGGATGAGTTCGCCGAACGGATCGCGGTTGACCGCCATGTAGCGCAACCAGAGGCTCAGCTTGGCGACTTCGACGGCCTGCTTGTCCAAATCCACACCGAAAACATTTTCGGTGAGGACATGCAAAGGGGCTTCCAGGACTTCCTCGGCCAGCGCGAAATCGGCGTCAAAAAGCGCGCCTTGGCCGTTGCGCTCTTTTTTGATGCGGCGGCACTCGGCGTTGTAGTCGTCGTAGGCGTCAACCAGCGTGTCGAAGGCGACGAGGAGAAAGGAGCCGGAACCCATCGCGGGATCGAGGACCTTGATTTGCGAGAGTTCGCGGATTTTGGCGAGCGCGGCCTTGAAGTTTTTGTAGCCGAGCAGGGTCCTGGCTTCGGCGAGGATCGGTTTGATTTTCTCGCCGAGGGTGTGGGCGACGATGTAATCCACGATGTATTTTGGCGTGTAATAAATGCCCTCCTTCTTGCGGAGTTCGTCGGTGTCCTCAATGACAATGCGCCCGCCGGTCTGGATCAATTTGTGCGCCAGGAAGCGTTCATAGACCGCGCCCATCACGTCCTGCGACATCAGGCTGAAATCGTAGCTGTAGAGGTGCCGGAAGGCGAGCAGTTCGCCGTGCCCGGTTTCAAAGCCGCAGGTGGCGGCGAGGTCGGGCGAGAGCGGTTCGTGGCCGACGACGGCGGCGAGCGCGGCGTTGTCAATTTCCAGTTCATCGCAGAGCAGCGGCTGCTCGAACAGTTCGGTGTTGAAATCATTCTTGATCCCGATGAAGAGCGACTCGCGGATGACTTCGGCAAAGGTGGCGTTGGCCCGTCCGTAGAGGAGTTCGTAATTAACGTAATCGCGCGCCAGTTTGTTGTATTCGATGAGCCGGCGCGTCTCCAACATGCGGCAGAAGATGAAGCGGTCGAGCAATTGCTGGCTGGCGAGGGTGATGTCCTCCAGCGAACGCCCCTGCTGGCGGAGGGCGAAGCCATTGGCGATGAGGAGGCGCCAGCGTTTCAGGTCGGCGAGAAACTGCTGGTCGAGGCCGGCTTTTTTCCGCTGGTCATAGACTTCGTCAATGCGGTTGGCGTCGAGGTTTTCCAGCGCGAGCAATTCCCACAACTCGCCGCGGCGCGGCCAGAGGTCGGCCAGTTTGAAGGAGAAAGTGGGCGTGGTTTCGTTGACGCGGATGAAGTGAAACTGGGCGAAATTGGACAGGAGAATCCAGGCGACGGGCCGATCCATTTTCGTCACTTCCGGGCTGAGACGATAGTTCTGGATGTAGCGCAAAACCTGGTCCCGATGCTTGTCAAACAGGCTCGCATTCCGGCTCGAATTCTCGCAATCGTGGAGGCTCTTGGCCTCCACGAACAGGAGCGGGCGGTCGGACTTCAACAGGTAATCCACCGAATCGCCGAGGATCTTGAACTCGCGGACCTGGTTCGCGTTCGGCAGGTAGCCGAGCGCCTGGAAAAGCGGTTCCAGCAGCAATGTTTTGGTCGCCTCCTCAGGTTCCTGTTCGTCAAAACCGTGACCGAGCAACCGTTTCGCGCTGGCAATCAGGGTCTCCAGCTTTGCGTTGAAATCCTCTTGCTTGGAAGGCATGAAACGGAGCGTAACAAACGAGACCCCGCCACGGCAAGCGCCCGCTTGTTTAATTGGATTTCTTGCTTGATGTTGTGCTTGACACCGCCGAACCGGGACCCTGGCCTTGAGATGGATAAATTTGCCCGCCGCCGCGATTCTCATACCCGGCCTGGGGCGGCGGATTGTAGGACGGCTCGCGCCGTTCCGGCATGGCATAGGCCGGCTCGGCGGATGGGCCGCCATTGTAGCCGCGCGGGGTGGACGAAGACGGCGCCGGCGCCGCCGCATAGCCCGGCGCGGCGGCGGCCTCGAACGGACGCGAGGCGCGACTGGCATCCAGGCTGCCTCGCCAAGACGGTCTGGCGCCCGCGGGCGCGCTGACATCCGCAGGCGGATTTACTCGTTTGGGCGGCGGTTGGAAATTGCCCGTCGTGAACCCGGAGTACCCGGTCCGGTCCGGCAATCCCTGGGAAACCGGAGCCGCCGCCTGGCCGGAATTATCGGCCTCCTGGCGGGAGGTCTTGTTGATTAAAACCCGCGGCGCCGGCGCGCCGGCCGAGGACCGCGCCGCCGAAGCGGAAAGATCGGGCCGGAAGACCGCCAGAGCCGGAACCGCGCCGCGCACCCTGCCGCCGGAGGTCTCCGGGGAGAGGGCTTCCTGCAAAGCCACCGTCCGCACCGGCGTCTTGGTCGCGGCGGCGATGCGATCCGGGCTGACGCCGGAATTGATCACTTTGCGGCCCTGGACGGAATAGTTGTTGACTGGAGTGCTTTTCTTGTAAAGGACCGCGGCCTGGGGGGCCGTCGCGGCGAAGCCGGAAACGCGCGGGGAGAGAAAATGGTCATAGGTCACGAAGGTGAAGGCGGAGGCGCCCAGCCCAAAACTAGCGTCAACCCCGGCCATCCCGTCGCCCGCGAACAATCCGATCCCCGGCTGAAACAGGGCGTTGGGCGGCAATGGCGCCCAGCCGGAGCAATTGTCCGAGTCGCGCCAGGCGACCCAGGCGGGCGCCCAGACAGAGCCGGGGGACCAAACCCATCCGAATGCGCGGTCGTGACTCCAGCGTCCGTAGTGGAAGGTCGCCCACCCCCAGGAATAGTCCGACGCCCAGTACCATCCCTCGTCGGTGGAAACCCAATGTCCCCGGTCGCGGTATGGCAGCCATGAGGCATCCACCGATGAGACCATCGGCTGCCAGCACCAGCCAAAATCAATCACTTGCACCCAGCTCCCGTAAGGCGCCAAGTCGTTGTAAAAATAACTGTCTTGCGGATTCTCCAGCGGCTCCGGATCCACCATCGCCGCGGGCGGCGGCGGCTGAACCATGTCCTCCGGCGGGGCAGCCAGGGCGGCATCCGGCGTGGCCAGGGCCGAGGCGGGTGGCGGGGCGGAGGTTGTGGGGGCGGCGGCCACAGCGTCCGGCTTTTTGAACAGCGCGCTGATCACTTTGTCCGAAAGACCCAAATCATAAAGATAAAGCACCTCGTCCGCCGTCGGACTGTAGGGCTTGCCCGAATTCTGGATGAAAGCCACGATGGTTTCCTCCGCCACGTGGGACTGCGCGAGCCGGATCACTTCCGCCAGGCCGGGAGACAAGTCCGCCGGCAGAGTCGGCGGGACTGCGGCCCCTGTCCCAGGAGTCGCATGAGGAGCGGGCGTGGCCGACGTCGCCACCACCGGCTCTGGCGGGTTGGTTGGAGAGCCGCTGCCTTGGCCCTGGGTGTTGTCGAAGTGGGCGAACGCGCCGATGAGCAGAACCGTTACCGCCACCACCACTGTGAGCAGGATCGAACTTCCAAGAGTTCGAGGATTCATAACGTCAATATGTTCAGGTTTCGAGCGCCGCGGCAAGCACAACCTTTCAACTATCATGCGGCCTCATAACATGGACGCCGGCGTTTCGGGGGATATTCATAAATAAGGCCGGGGCATTTTGTCACCGGCTGCCAATTGAAACGCCTGGAGCGAATTCACGGTGCCGCATGACAGGCAGGGGACCGCCGCGGCCTGCGCCCCGCAATTTGGACAGACCCCTTGCTGGGCGAAGACGTCATAGCCGTTGCCGCATTTGCCGCACCTCCAGAACGGGCCAATCGGCGGCGCGTCCTTGCACGCCGGACAAGCCAGCCCCGGCTGCCTCGGCGCCGCCGCCAGACGGGAGAGCGCCCGCGCCCGTTGCAAGCCGCCCCAGCAATACATCACCACCAAGCCGCACAGAATCCCCAGCCACCAACTTCGGCTCGCCACGGCGAGCACAATCAAAACCGCCACGCCGGCCAAGCCAAGAGAGGCGGCAATCATCAGGCTGCGAGCGCGTCCGAACAGAAACCAGAGCAAAGACTGAAGAATCTGGCCGCCATCCAGCGGATAGATCGGCAACAGGTTGAAAATCAGCAGAAGCAGGTCCAACTGCCAAATCGCCACGATGAAGTGATAGGCGTCAGGCATGCTCGCGGGCCACCCGTGCCAATTACTCAGGAGCATGAGCACCGTGAGCATCGGGAACAGCGCGACATTGACCAGCGGGCCGGCCGCGATGCACCAAAGCGTCGCGCCCGGACGGGGCGGCGGCGACACGTAAGCCACGCCGCCAAAGGGCCAGAGCACTATCGTGTCGGCATGTCCCCCCACCTGTTTGCACGCCAGCGAGTGGCCAAATTCGTGCAGCATCACGATCACAAAAAGCGACAGATACTCCAGCACCGGCCAAACGTAAGAGGAATACTCCCCGGCCCGCGTCTGGATGCCGTAGAGGGCCAGCAGAAACCACGACCAGTGCAAATACACGTTGATCCCGCCGAATCGGAACAAATGGATTGATCCACGCTTGGTTGGCACAACGCCCCCAAGTTTACGATTCCATTAGGTTTGTGCAACCACCGAATGAGACCCCGCCAGCCAACAAATCAGGCCCAAATCGGGCCAGGCGGAGCTTGATTCGCCCGCAAACCGCAAAGAACGCCCACATCCTTTCATCATCAGATTTGCGGCCATTTGAATTCGCGGCTTCCCACAGCCCCTTCTTTGCCTCATAATGGCCGGGTCTTGACATCCATGGACGAAAATATTCTCAGGCTGCTGGGAAGGCGGGATTATGTGCCTTCCAATCTCCCGGAATTGCTGCGGCGGCTGGGGTTGCGGCCCAATGAGCACCAGGCCTTGCAGGCGGCTCTGCACCATTTGGAAAAAACCGGCCAAGTTGTCCGCACCAAAGGCAACCGCTATATCCAGGCCCAACAGGCCGATCTGGTGGCCGGGGTCATCCGCATTACAAGGCAGGGGCGCGGTTTCTTGCTGCCCGACGACCCGACGGTCCCGGAGATTGCCGTGGAGGAAAGCGCCACTTCGACGGCGCTGCACGGCGACCGCGTCCTCGTGCGGCGCGACGCCCGGCCCGGCCAGCGCCGCGCCGCGGGCGGGCCGGTCACCGGCGCCGTGGTCCGGGTCCTGGAGCGCAAACGCACGCAAATCGTGGGCACTCTGCAACAGAGCAAACAGTTCCTCTTTGTCATCCCCGACGATCCGCGCATTCCCCACGACATTTACGTCAGCCCGCCGCGGGATGCGGGCCGCCCGGCGCGCGTGGGGGACAAAGTGGTGGTGGAGTTGGGCCACTGGGAATCCCGCCACACCAATCCCGAGGGGCAGATCGTCGAAGTGCTCGGCCCGGCGGACCAGGAGGGCGTGGACATGCTTTCGGTCCTGCGCCAATACAGCCTGCCCCTGCACTTTCCCAAAAATGTGTTGCGGGAGGCGGATTTGATCGCGCGGGGCGGACCCCCCTTGGCTCCTGGAACCGCGGCGGGCGCGCCGGCGGGGCCGGAGCCGGCGGGGCGCGTGGATTGCCGGGCCGATCCGGTCATCACGATTGATCCTGACGACGCCAAGGATTTTGACGACGCCATTTGCCTGCAACGCCAGCCGGGCGGGCCATGGAAAGTCTGGGTGCATATCGCCGATGTCTCCCATTACGTCAAGCCGGGCGGCGCGTTGGACCAGGAGGCGCGCCGGCGCGGCAACTCCACTTATCTGGTGGATCGGGTGATCCCCATGCTGCCGGAGGCCCTGAGCAACGAGCTGTGCTCCCTGAAGCCGGGAGTGGACCGCCTGACCAAATGCGCGGAACTTCTTCTCGACACAGAGGGGCGGGCGCTGCGCGCCAGATTCTATCCGGCCGTCATCCGCTCCGCGCGCCGTTTCACTTACCGCCAAGCGCTGGAAGTCATCCAACGCCGCGCGGCGGCGGACCCGATTGAGGCGATGCTCCAACAGGCCCACGCGCTCGCCCAGACGGTGCGCCGCGCGCGTTTCAAGGCCGGCTCCCTGGACCTGGATTTCCCGGAGGCGAAAATCCGGCTCGACGACCAGGGGCGGATTTTGCGGATCGAAAGAATCGAGAATGATGTCTCCCACCAATTGATCGAGGAAATCATGCTCCTGGCCAACGAAGCCGTGGCGGCGCGCCTCACGGCGCTGCGCCGTCCGTCCGTCTTCCGCGTGCATGAGGCGCCCAGCGAGCTGCGGCTCCAGGAGTACCGCCAGGACGTGCTGGCCCATCAGATTCCCTGCGGCAACTTGGCGCAGCGCGGCGAGGTGCAGAAACTTTTGCGCCGCCTCAACACCCTCCCGGTCGGGTCGGCGTTGAAAATCGGCTTCCTCAAATCCCTGATGCGGGCGCGTTACGCGGTGGAACCGCTGGGGCATTACGGCCTGAGCAAGACCCATTACACCCATTTCACCTCCCCGATCCGCCGCTACGCCGACCTGCTGGTCCACCGCGCGCTCTTTGACAACGCCGGGCCGCCGCCGGCTTCGCTCCAGGAAATCGCCGGCCACATTTCCGAGACCGAGCGCAATTCCGCCGACGCCGAGCGCGACAGCAAGGATGTCAAACTATTTGCCTTCCTGAAAGCGCAACTCAAATCGGGCCGGCCGGAGACATATGCGGCGCTGGTGATTGACACCCGCAATTTCGGGTTCTTTGTGGATGTGCCGGCGCTGGGCATGAGCGGCCTGGTGCATCTTTCCTCGTTGCGGGACGACTTTTATATTTTCGATCCGCAGCGGGGGCATCTGATGGGCCGGCGCACCCGCCGCATCATCAAGCTGGGGGACAATGTCAGCGTGCAGGTGTTCAAGGTGGACTCGTTCAAGAAGCAGGTGGATTTTCAACTGGCCGGTTCCGCTCCGGCGCGTCCGCCCGCGCCCGGCCGCCTCGCCCCGGCCGCGGGGCCGCGTCCTCCGCCACTCAAGACATGGCGCACAGGGCGGCCAATTCCCGCAGCCCTTGGCACAGGCCGGGAAGGACAGGGCCGGCCCGGACGCACGCGGTCGGAAGAATACCGGCATGGCCGGAGACGGTGATCCCCGCGGTTTGAGCGCAAAGCCAGCACGACCAGATTCCCTCTTGACCTAATCGTCCAGACGCCGGAGTCCATCGCCCGGCGGCAGCGATACGGCGATTGTTTCATCCAGAAGATGTAAGAATCAGAGCCAGCACCGGCATCATTCTCTCTTGCGGGGGCCTGCCGCTGTGTTAGACTTTACAGTGAGATGAGAACCGTCGAAGCAATCATCCAGCCCAGTGGCGAGGTCCGGCTGGTCGAGCCGGTGCATGTGCGGTCCCCCAGGCGCGCGCTGGTGACTATCCTCGAAGAGGAGCCGCCAGCGCATGACGCCGCCCTGTTGAGTGAAGCAGCGCTGGCGGAGGATTGGAATCGTCCCGCGGAGGATGCCGCGTGGGCACACTTGCAGCCGGGGACGTCGTCATAGTTCACTTCCCCTTCTCCGATCTTGCTGCCTCCAAATTGCGGCCGGCGGTCGTGCTGGCCGATGCGGGGCGGGACGATTGGATTCTGTGTCAAATTACCAGCAAGCCTTATGGCGACAAGCGCGCCATCAGGTTGGAGGACGGCGATTTTGCAAACGGCTCATTGCGACTCATCAGTTTCGCGCGCCCCGGCAAGTTGTTCACGGTCCATGCCAGCCTCGTGGCCGGAAAAGTCGGCGAGTTGAAGGCCGGCAAGTTCGCCGCCATCCGCGAAGCTGTAATGCAGGTGATAGGGGCCCAATAACCTTGCGCCCCCGTTTGCCCCATATCCCGCCCGTGCTGGCCAGAGTTTTGCTCACCGCCCCGCTTGCCCTCCGTAGGCTTGGCGAAGGAGGGTCGCGGTGGAGGTCAACTCCGGCTGGGGCGATACCCTTATCGTAATGTTATCTTGCAATCTCCCTATGCATCCTGCTCGTCCGACTGCTTGGAGAAAGCGCTGTTCTCAACCTGTTTAAAAAGATGACTGACCCGTCGGATTATTCGCTGTTGTCAAGAAGGAGGGGGCAAAATGCGTCCTGCTTGCGCAATTGGCCGCGATAACGCATATTTGACTCATGCTGACGGATGAACAGCCCGGCTCAGAACAAATCAAAGTCCTCCGCGCCTTGTCAGGCGAGGAACGGTTGCGGGTGGCCGGCCGTCTTTATTGGTCGGCGCGCAAAATGAAGGCTGCCGGTGTTCGCGCCCAACATCCCGACTGGCCAGAGACGCGAGTTCAGGCTCACCTGCGGCGCATTTTCTCGAATGCCCGAAGTTGAACTCTTCTTGCTCTTCGTTCACCCGCTCCAACAGGCGGGCATCCGCTATATCGTCACCGGCAGCGTCGCCTCCATTTTCTACGGCGAACCCCGTCTGACGCTTGACGTGGATTTGGTTGTTTTCCTGAATGACAAAGATATCGCGAGGCTGGCTGAGATCTTTCCGTCGAGCGACTTTTATCTGCCCCCGCCGGAGATTATTGACGCCGAGACGCGTCGTGAAATGCGCGGCCATTTCAACATTCTTCATCTGCCAACGGGCTTCAAGGCGGATTTGTATCTGACCGGGCGGGACGAATTGGAAGCATGGGCTTTCCGCTTTCAGCGCCGGGTGCTGTTCGAGGGGGAAACCGTTGCGCTCGCCCCGCCGGAATATGTGATCGTCCGCAAACTGGAATACTACCGCGAAGGCGGTTCGGAAAAGCACTTGCGCGACCTCCGCTCCATGCTGGCCGTGTCCGGCGAACAACTGGACCGACCGGTTTTGCGAGACTGGATTCAGCGGCGCGGTTTGCAAGCCGAGTGGAAGTTGGTATCCGGTTGATTGGACTCGTCCTTGCTCCTTCCGTCCCAGCCTGCAAATACCGCATTGCCCTGGCGTCCTCTTTGGCCCGCAATCCGCCGATGCTGGCCCGTGTTTTATCCGCCGCCCTGCTTGCCCTCAGTTATCTTGGCGAAGGAGGGTCGCGGTGGAGGTTAACCCCGGCTGGGGGATACCCTCATCGTCATGGTCGGCCTGCCGGATGCGACGGCGAAGGAGTGGCGGGATCGCGCCAACCAGGCGCTGTTCACCCTTTGAAAGGAACAGGGGTCAAAAGCTCTGACATCCCGCACACGGGATCAAAGCCCCATGATCTTCTTCACCTCGTCAGGCACGTCCAATTTGGTTGTCCCGACATCTTTGAT
Source organism: Verrucomicrobiota bacterium (assembly GCA_049522055.1). GTDB lineage: Bacteria > Verrucomicrobiota > Verrucomicrobiia > Limisphaerales > Palsa-1400 > JBEKOF01. The sequence goes on from JBEKOF010000003.1 coordinate 40,742, forward strand.
TTCCACGGTCGTTATCTGGGTGCTTTCAATCGGAGTCCCGTTATAGATAAAGTGCAAGGTCACCTTGGTGGAGTACTTGGAAAACGCGCCATCCTCGACCCAGAGATTTACGGCCGCGGCACTGACGGGCGCTCCATTCCGGCTCCCACCAACGCCGCCGCCGCGAACTCCGCCGTAAATCACCATGGCCGTCGCTTCTGCTGGCTGGAGATCGCCGACGTAATAGCCGTCGGATTTCTTGAGGTTCTGAACCTTGTCGAGGATATTTGTCAGCTGCCACGCGGGAGGTGTGACCAGCCCGTACAGGCCGGTGCGAATCACCCGCGCCGGGAATCTTTCCTCAGGAGCCTGCCATTTGCCCGCTGGCTCTTTGACGGCTCGCTTCTGGCCTTTCGCGAACTTCTCGAGATTATCCTGGGAAGTCCAAAGCAGGCCATCCGACTGTGCCTTGCCGTCCAGGGGCCGGGCGAGGGAGCCCCAATTGCCGCCGGGCAAATCAAATGTCTGGCGCCAGCTATAGTTTGGCGCGGCCGCCAGCTTCTGGATCGCGTTGGATACTGCTACCCTCGGTTCGGCCGGCCTTATCTCCGTCTGCCCCAAGCAACCTGGAAGCCAGGCGAACAGCAGGAATAACAATAACACATATGACCAGTTAATTGCGTCCAGATGGGCAAAACGGCGATCCTCCATGGTTGGCATATTAGTCTGTCTTGATTGGCCAAGCGCTTACTCCGATTACGACGCTCCGATTAAAGACGCTTGTTCCCGCCATACGGTTACAGGCTGCCTCCATCTTGTTGTATATAGACCTGCAAATGAGCGCCTTGTATAAACTCTCCCTGAATATGGAGAATGCAAGATAACATTGTCACCGTCGGCCTGCCGGACGCGGCGGTCAAGGAGTCGCGCGACCTCCGCTCCATGCTGGCCGTGTCCGGCGAACAACTGGACCGACCGGTTTTGCACGACTGGATTGAGCGGCGCGGTTTGCAAGCCGAGTGGAAGTTGGTATCCGGTTGATTGGACTCGTCCTCGCTCCTTCCGCCCGACCCTGCAAATACCGCATTGCCCTTGCGTCCTCTTTGGCCCGCAATCCGCCGATGCTAGCCCGTGTTTTATCCGCCGCCCTGCTTGCCCTCAGTTATCTTGGCGAAGGAGGGCCGCGGTGGAGGTGAATTGCGGCTGGGGAGATGCGGTCATCGCGATTATTATGTCGTTTTCGCCTGTTCCCAAAAGACGCCCTTTTGGGTCTCTGTCAATACGAGCGCGACGCCTTTGCGTCCAAATCCGAAGTGAGGATGCTCAAAAGCCCCGACTTGCTGATCCACTCCCAATGCCGGCGTACCAGGAAAAGGTGGCGGCCATAGTTTGGGTCGTTTTTTAACATTTGCTAAGCGTTGTTGCCAAGCCGGGCTTTCAGGAAATCGGGATGACGGCGCTCGTGAACCAGTCCAAGAAAGTAAATCGCATCGCCATCAACAAAATAGCAAATATAGAAAGGAAACGGCCTCGTGCGGCGACAGGGAAAACCATGTGGGCCGACATGGTCTCCGCCCTTCCATTTGATTATTTCCCGGGCTTGCCCGGCAATGCGTTCGGTGAACGCGCTCGCCAAGTCTGCTGCGGTAGTGGGCGAGGAACTGGGCATCAATGCCAACCTTCTTTACGCGTGGAGAAAGTTGGTGGCCGAAGTCGCGGGGGCCAGGACGGCGGCGGCCAAGCCCGGCTCGGTCG
>JBEKOF010000004.1:0-41250 GCA_049522055.1 Verrucomicrobiota bacterium
GGCGCGAGTGCCCTCGCCACGGTCGTAGGAAACAAGGATTCGTTCACGGAGATCCAAAGAAAGCGTTCGCATGGACAGACCATACCACACTCCTCTAAAATGGCTACATTATTTATTGAAATACTCTATAGGAAAAAATCGCGCATTTCCGACAAGATTTTCCGAATCGCCTCCCCGAATGACAAATGACAAATGCTCAATGACAAATTCTCAATTCAGTCTCATCCCTTTGGTTGCGGCTTGCCGCGCTGGGCTCTGCTCTTCAAAATTCCTGGGTTGACCGATTGCATCTGGGCGCGACAGGCCTTCCCCCCATTCGCCCCTTTCACTGCGCCCGCCCGAACTTCTTCTCCAGTTCCCGGAAATTCATTTCGATCAGCGTCGGCCGCCCGTGCGGACAGGTGTAGGGCATCGCACAATGCCGCAAATCCTCGATCAGGTTCTCCAATTCCGGCCAAGCCAGATAATCGTTGGCTTTGACCGCATGGCGGCAGACGGTCTTGGCCACCGTGTGCTCCCCCAGCCGCAGCGTGTTCACCCCCTGGCCCGCGGCCTTCAACTCATCCACCAGCGTCAAAACAAAAAGGCGCGGATCGCTCACCTTCACAAAGGGAGGCAGCGCGTCAAGCAAAAAGGTGCGCTCGCCAAACTCGCTCAGCCCCACCCCCAGGCGCGTCAGCGTCGGCAGTTGCTCGCGCAGAAATAGCGCGTCGCGCACGGGCAGCTCCACCGTTTCGGGCAGCAGCAATCGTTGGCAGGGCGCGGCGGCCGTTTCCTCCAGCCGCCGCAGCATTTCCTCGAAAAGAACCCGCTCATGCGCCGCGTGCTGGTCCAGCAGCACCAGCCCGCGATCCGATTCCAGCACCACGTACAGTCGCCCGATCACCCCCACCAGCCGCAGCGGAACTTGCAGCAGCGGCGGCGCGGCCAAAGGCGCCGCCGGCGCGGCGGAAGGCGGCGATGCCGCTGGCGCGACAGGCGGCGCGGACGCCGGCGGCGGCGCAACGGCCGCGGGCTGCGAAGCGGGCGCGCGCGCGGGCCAGTCTGCCGGCGGAAGCGCCGGCCTCGGAGTATCCGGCAGTTTCGTTGGCGCCGGAATCACCGCAACCGGTTCGGCCGCCGCGGGGCGCGCCGTCTTTCTGGCCGGCGCGTGGTAATTGAGCAGGCTCTCACGAATCGCCTGGGCCAGCAGTTGCCGCACCGCCTTTTCCCGATGGAATTTCACCTCCCGCTTCGCCGGGTGAATGTTCACGTCCACCTCCGCCGGATTGACCTCCAGAAACAGGCAGCAGACCGGATACCGCTCCTTCATCAGCGCCGTGTGGTAGCCTTCCAACAACGCGTAATTCACCCCCCGGTTTTCCACAGGCCGCCGGTTCACGAACACATGCTGCTCCGCCCGGCTCGACCGCGAGACGCCCGGCGCCCCGATCAATCCCCACACCCGAAACGGATGCGTTGGCGTCGTCGCCGCCGCCTCGGCCTCCGGCTCGCTTTCTTCGCGGGTGGAAGGCAGAACGCCTTCGAAATCCAACTCCAGCAGCTTCTCTTCGCCCCCGCCCAACCCGCGCCAGCGCTCGCGCAACGCGGCCAGCCGGTCGGCGTTCCGCACCGGCGGCAGTTGCCAGACCGCCCGGCCGTCTTTGAGGAAATCCAGCGCCACCCCGGGAAACGCCAGCGCCGCCAGCGTCAGATAATGCTGGATGTGGGCCGACTCCGTTTCTTCGGCCCGCAGAAATTTTCTGCGCGCGGGCAAATTGTAAAAAAGCTGCCGCACTTCGATGCACGTGCCGGGGGCGCTCCCGCAGCTTTTCACGGCGATGATTCTTCCCCCGTGCACGATCACCTGCGTCCCTTCCGGCTCCGGGCTTTCTCCCTCGCGCGTCGTCAGCGTGAATCGGCTCACGCTGGCGATGCTCGGCAGCGCCTCGCCCCGAAATCCCAGCGTCGTGATCGCGCTCAAGTCCTCCGCGCGCTGGATCTTGCTCGTCGCATGCCGTTCCAGGCACAGCAGCGCGTCGTCCCGGCTCATGCCCACGCCATCGTCCGTCACCCGCATCAGGCTCCGTCCGCCTGCGTGAATCTCCACGCAAAGACGCCCCGATTGCGCGTCCAGCGAGTTCTCCACCAATTCCTTCACCACGCTGGCGGGCCGTTCCACCACTTCGCCGGCCGCAATCTGGTTGGCGATCTGCTCGGACAATAAATGAATGCGATTCATGGAAGCGGCCCGGCTCGCGGGCCTTGCCCCCGGCCCCTGACCCGCCGCGGCCCGGAGTTCATTACGACCTCGCAGCCGGGACAATCGGCAAGTCAAACCCAAATATCGCCCCGCCAGTCTCGGGCGAATTCCGGGCGTAAATGGTCCCTTTATGGTCCTGTATGATCTTCTTGCAAATGGATAGACCCAATCCCGTCCCGTTGGATTTGCCGTATGTGGCGAACGCCTGAAAAAGACGATCCAGCATTTGCGGCGCAATGCCCTTCCCGGTGTCTTGCAGCTCGGTCACCACCGCATTGTCGCTGTTCACGCTGAAACTCAGTTTCACCTTCCCCCCGCCGGACATCGCATCCGCCGCGTTGCCGATCAAATTGTGGAAAACCCGCGCCAGCCGCTGGGGATTCACCTGCACCGACACCGCGGGCGGCTGGTTGATGTATTCGATGGCCACCGACTTCAGGGCCGCCTCCGGCCGAATATCCTCGATGAGCTGCTGCACAAACCCGCGGTAATCCACGCACGCCAGCACGAAATGCGCGCTGGACCCCTGCGCAAATTCCAGCAGCTCGTTGACCATGTTGCTGATCCGTTCCACCTGCTTGCGAATCCGCACTTTGGATACCTGCCGCGATTCCACCGTCGCCGACGGCATGCACGCCATGTCCGCCGAGATCCCAATGATATTCAACGGGTTCTTCAAATCATGCACGATCGAACTGGCAAATCGGCCCACCAGCGACAGCCGCTCGGATTCCAGCACCTCTTTGGTGTATTTCTCGTTGAAATCCCGCATTCGTTTGCTCAACTCCCGCACCACCGAAGTCGCCAGCCGCGGTGTGGTGTCCAATAGCCGGACCAAGTCGTTGCGTTCGATGAAATAAACAGTGGCCGCCTCCTCGGCCACCACACCCAGCGAGCGGGGACTGTTGTCCAGCACCGCCATTTCCCCGAACAGGTCCCCCGCCACCGCTCGCGAAATCGGCCGCCCCTCCCCGTGCGCCACCACTTTGGTCAGGACGACCGTTCCCTCCTTCACCACATAAATCCCATCCCCGGCATCCCCTTCTTTGAAGATGATTTGCCTGGGCGCGTAAGTCCGTTCCTGCGTCACCCGCTTCACGTTGACCATGTCCCCGGGCGACAGATCGCAAAAAAGCTTGCTCGATTCCAAAGGCACCATCTTGCCATTATATCCCAAGCCGCCCACAGGTAAAGCAGATTTGGTCCCCTTGCGATGCATCGTGCATTCCATTTTTTGGATGCTTCTCTGTCATGGACTGGATTTGAGCGTTGGAGACGATAACCAATGACAAATTTTAAATGACCAATTCTCAATCGAAAGGTCCGGGATCTTAAAGCGCTTCTTCGCCAAGAGAAGCATCCAAAAAAGTCAAATGCGCCCCTTCGATCAGGAAGTTGACTTCAGCCCCGCCCGCCCCCAAACTGGCGCCATGCCAGACACCCAACCTCCTCTGCCCAAAAAGCGCGGCTGTTTTTTTTACGGATGCATCACCTCCCTGATCCTGCTGGCCGTGGTCCTCCTGGGCATGTTCCTGGTGGGGCGCTATGCCCTCAACCGTCTCAACCGCATGGTCGCCGATTACACCGACACCAGCCCGATGGCCCTGCCCAAAAGCCAAATGCCTCCCGATCAACTCGCGCTCTTGACCGCCCGCGTGGATGCCTTCCATCAGGCCGTCGAGGCTCACAGCAACACCCCGCCGCTGATCTTGACCGGGCCGGAGGCCAACGCCTTGCTCGGCGCCACCCCGGAACTCAAGGCCTACAAGGACGAGTTCTTTGTCGCCTTTGACGGCGAGGAAACCAAAGCCCAAATCAGCCTCCCTTTGGACAGCCTTCCCCCCATGCCCGTGGTCAACTTCAAGGGCCGCTATCTCAACGGCAGCGGCACCTTCAAGCTGGCCATCTCCAACGGCCTTCTCTCCATTTTCGTGGATTCCTTGGTCGTCAAAGGCAAGCCGGTCCCCCCGCCGTTCCTGGCCTCCTTGCAACAGCAGAATCTGGCCCAGTCCTTCAACCAAGGCACCAACGCCGCCGCCTTGCAGCAATTTGAAAGCGTTCAGGTCAAGGACAGCGTCCTGATTGTCACACCCAAAACCAAGTAGATTCCTTCAAGGCGCAATGATGCCAGAGTGCCATACGACCCGCCGATTGCTTCTGGCTGGCTGGCTGGTCGCCCTGGCGGTGGCAACCGGTTGTGCGACCCGTGGGCCGGTGGCCCCTTCTCCCGCCAAAGAGTCAAGCCAGACCAGTCCCACAAACCAGACGAGCGAAAAAAACGAGTCTCTTGCCGGCCAAATCCACCAACTGCTTTATTCCCTCAAGACCAATGCGATGGCCGCCGCTGTCAAGAATCAATATCCGCCGCAACGGGTTTCAGACCGTTGCCAGGCCTTCCTCAACGCCTTGAATCAGATCAGTCCCGACCTCGAATTCCGGCTGGAATTCGAGCCTTTTGTCGCGGATTTGTTTCTGGTGGACCCCCGCGACGCCGGCGCCTGCTATGGTTGCAAGACCAACACCATTTATCTCCAAAACGGCGGCAAGCTGGTGGCCGCCCCCTTCGCCCAAGGCGTCGCCTGGGTTCTGCCAATTGGCCCCGATAGTCAGAAAGCCCTTTTCATCCTCTCCAGCGTCGGGCCGCAGCGCACCACCATCATGCTTTTCGACGATCCTCTCCACGGCCGCCTCCTTTACGATTCCTATGCCACCCCGGGGTCAGGCGGGATTGACTATCTGTGCGGCGTCGAGGTGGTGGACCAAAATCATTTCCTGATGCACGAAGGCTGGCTCCCAGGAGCCAGCCAGGAGTCCATTTTGCCCAGATCCTTCGCCCTGTCCATTAGCGACAAGTTGGAATTGCAAATCGAACCTCAAAACCCGCCCCCATAAAGCCCAAGTCCGGGATGCCGGCAATTGATCAAAACTCAGGCTGGAAAAGCCAGGGCCTGGTTCATCCGCTTCAGCGCCTCGTCAATCTCGTCCGTGCTCTTGAAACCGATGACGATCGCGTCCAGCTCCGGCCGCGACATGGCGAATCGGATGGATTTTTCCCGGTCTTCCGGATTCACAAACTGGCCGTCCCCAATGATCTTCATCCCGATCACCCCGCGGCCTTTGGCCCGCATCGTTTTCAGTTCCGCCAGAACCGGGGCCGGGTCATGGCCCGGGTCGGTCGGGCTCCACATTTGTTCCTCCGGGCCGTCCATGCGCTTGCCCTGCGGATTCACCCGCACCAGGTGGACCTCCGTCCATTCGGTGGCCACTGCGGCGCGCAAGGCCGGAAGGCTGTGGCAGGAGACCCCTTTGGCCAGTATCCACTTCTTCTCCCGGGCCTGGTCAAAGGCCTCCATCACCCGCTTAAAATCGTCCGTCCACGCGGTTTTCACCATGCAATGGATGAGCATGCTGTCAATATAATCCGTTTGGTAAATCTGGCGGTGGTGGTCAATGGCCGCCAGCACGTCGGCGGGCTGGCCGTCCATTTTCGTTTGCAGGAAGATTTTTTCGCGCGGCAGACCTTTGATCGCTCCGGCCATCCACTCGAACGTCGCGTAAGATTGCGCGCAATCGAACCAGCGCACCCCCTGATCGTAGGCGTAATGGACCAGTTTGGTGAAGCCATCGCGTCCGAGCGCCGTCTGGATGTGCCCGTTGTTGCTGCCGGTTCCCATGCCCAGCCGGCTCAGTTTCACACCAGTGCGGCCAAGGGTCACCTCGTCCACCGCGGTCCGTTTCGGGGCGGCTTGGGCGCGGAGGAAGCCCTCCGGCGCCAGGGCCAGCGCGCCGGCGGCCAGCGTGGAATGTTTCAGGAATTTGCGGCGGTCATATTTCGAATTCATAATCGTGCTCTCCAGTGACGGCTTAGGCGTTGCGCGTTATCGCGCAACATTTCAGGCCATAAGCCATAATAATTTGAATCATACATTAAACGATTGATTGGACAATGTCAAGCCGACGCTTAGCGGGGCTTGATTTTTCATCCGTGCCATCCATGCCATCCGTGGTAAAAAAAATTGAACATAAGGTCACCAAGGAAACGAAAGTATTTCTTCGTGTGCTTTGTTTGCTTCTGTTCAGAGTTCGTTACTTCCCTGCGATCCGTGGTAGAAAAAAACATAAGTTCTTATCTCTGTGCTCCTTGCGTTCCTTTGCGGCGGGAAATAGGTCACCCGCATAATCGCATATTTTATCATAAACAGGATCACCCATCAAAAGCACGGTCAGAAAAGTCCTGGAAGAACGATATTATTCTCCCCACCCCGGGTTTTGGAATCAAGGCAGAGCTTATCCTGTTAATCCTGTTCATCCTGTCCAATCTTGCGCCCCCCGGTTTTGCAATCAACGCGAAGCAACTGCGGATGTATGTATAATTGACAGAGTTCCCGCCCGCAGATCTCCTCCCCGTCATTCTTCCCTCGCGCTTCGCCCGGCAGGCATTCCGTCGGCGCAAGAACGGCAACTCCAGAAATCTTCTTGACGACTCCTTTGTCCCATGTCGCCGCGTCGCACCCTTCCGGCCGCGCGCGCCCAAAGAAGCGCCTCCCCAAATCCAGGCCCAGCCTTTTGCCCTCCGCATTCCAACCAAAAGTGAAGATACTACACTGTCCCCGGCGGGGGGCGGGATCAAAACCGTTTTCTAACATATTTCTAATCAACAGGTTACATACCACAAGGCCCCGCGGGCACCAGGATCAAAAACCTCCGATTTCTCCGTTTTCTCCGTTTTTTTCAACGAACCGTTTCTGCCTGCGGCAGCTGGATCTGCATTGGCTCCTGGTCCATCCCTTCCACCATCCTGCCCATGAAATCCGCCCGGACGCCTCTATTTGGCTTTATCCAATTGGCAACGGCAGCCGCGGTGTGCAAAGTTCTCCGACAACATGCGCTTGGATAAATGGTATCTCGACGCCGTCTTTCCCGACGGTACGGTCTGGTTCGGCTGCCGGGCCCGGCTCGGCCTCTGGAAATGCCCGGCTATCCCGTGGGCTTCCGGTTGCGAGGTCCTCCCCAATGGCCAGAGGCGGGATGTTTCCCGCCTGGGTTGGAGGCAGTTGCGCAAGCCCCGACTGGACAATGGGCAATGGCTGTGGAGAGGCCCCGACGGATTCCATGCCCGCTGGGAGCCGTCCGCCCCAGGCGAGGATTGCATGCTGGCTTGGGATGAACAGTTGCGCGTGCGCTGGAACTGCCTGGCGCCCAAAGCCACCGTCACAAGGATCAACGGCGACGCCGTCGGCAACACGGCGACCAGCGGCGCCGCTCCCCGCGGCCTCGGCTATGTGGAACATTTGCGCATGGAGACGGACAGGCCCGAACTGCCATTCCGCGAACTTTGGTGGGGGAGAGCGCACGCCGGGGAATCGAGCCTGGTCTGGATTCGCTGGGGGCGCGGGCGGGAATTGTCTCTGCTGTTGGAGAATGGCGCGCGCGTGGACGGCAAGCTGGAGACGTTTCCCAACGGGGGCGCGCGGGTCCGCACGGAGTATGGCCAATGGGATACGGGGAGCGGTCGCCCGCTCTGCGACCGCGACCTGCGGCGTTGCCTGCCACGCTGGCTGGTGTGGCTTGCCAGAGGGATGGCCCCCGCGCGGGAGATCAAAATGGCCGGACCCGCCCGTCCGCGCACCGCTTCGGGAGATTACACCGGATCGGGAGTCTGGGAGGAGGTCCGATGGGCCTGAGCTTTTCCCCGCTGGCTCGCAAGGTGGCTTATGGCGGCTTTTTTGTCCTCTTGGCGCCGTTTGGGTTGTGGCTCTGGAGTTCGCGGCTGACGTGTTCTTTGCCCGCGTTCCATTCCCTCTGGATCGGTATCCCGCTTCTGGCGGTCGGAGGCTTGCTGATGGTCCTGGCGATGTGGCGGCTTTGGCGCGATGGCGGCGGCCTGCCGATGAACGCTTTCCCGCCGCCGCGCGTGGTGACGACGGGGGTTTACGCGTTGCTTCCCCACCCGGTTTATGCCGGATTCGTCCTCTGTTGCGCCGGCGCGGCGATCGTGGCAAACAGCACCAGCGGGCTTTGGATCGCCACGCCGGTGGCGGCCCTGGGCTGCCTTTCTCTCCTGCTTGGCTACGAGGGTCCTGATCTCCGCCGCCGCTTCGGCTCTCAACTCCCCGCGCCGTGGATGGGGCTGCCGGCCGGGCAAGGCTTCTTGCCGCTTTCGCGCCGCGTGGGGACGGCGCTGGCCGTTCTGCTTCCGTGGGCCGTTTTCTATTTGGCGGTCAAGGCAATCGGAATCCCCGCCGACGCGCTGGAGACCCGCTCGGGCTGGGAATGGGCGATTCCCGTTCTGCCGGTAACTATGCCGGTTTATGCGAGCATTTACCTGGTCGCGCCGCTGACTTTTCTCCTCTGCGCCGACCGCGCGGAAATGCGGCGGCTGGCCGTCAGCGGCTGGATGGCAACGGCACTCAACACGCTCCTCTACGCCACCGTGCCGGCGACGGCCGCGTTCCGGCCAGTGACGGGGAATGATTGGATGAGTCAATGGCTGGCCTGGGAGCAGCGGATGGCCCTGCCCGCCGCGGGGTCTTTGCCGGCTTTCCATGTCACTTGGGCGGTGATCTGCGCGGCGTTTCTGGCGCGCGGCTCCCTGCGGCGCTGGGCGGCCTCTTGCTGGCTCTGGTGCTTGGGTCTTGCCGTTTCGTGCCTGACCACCGGGATGCACAGCTTGGCGGATGTGCTGGCCGGCGGGCTGACCGGCGCGGTTTGCCTCCGCCCTGAAAGGCTCTGGAGGCGGATGCTCGATGAAATCGAGGCCCTGGGCAATCACTGGAAGGCCTGGCGTTTCGGTCCGCTCCGGGTATCAACCACGGGCTATGGGCGGGGTTGGCGGGCTTGGCGGTAATGCTGATCGCCGGAATGTCGGCGGGCGCCGGCAACCTGGGGTGGATCGTCCTGGTGGCGTGCTGCGCCTTGATCGGGGCGGGGGTTTTTGCGCAATGGGTTGAGGGATCCCCGGCCCTGTTGCGCCCGTTCGGCTACTATGGCTCGATTCTCGGCGGATTGCTGGGAGTCTCAGTTATTGCGTTCTGTCAAGGCCCGGCCGCCGCGGTGATGGCCGCCTTCGCCGTGGCGGCCCCGTGGTGCCTGGCGATTGGACGCCTCCGATGCGTGGTGCAAGGCTGCTGCCACGGCCGGCCGGTGGATTGGGGGATTCGCCTCACCAACCCCCATTCGCGCGCCGTCAAGCTGGCGGGCTTTTCCGGCACGCCCATCCACCCCGCGCCTCTCTACTCGATTCTGGCCAACCTCCTGATCGGCTTGGTTCTGCTGCGGCTTCGGGTTCGCGGCGCGGGGCCGTTCCAAATCGCCGGGCTATACCTGCTCATGGCCGGGATGTCGCGCTTTGTGGAAGAGGCCTATCGGGGGGAGCCGCAGACCCCGCGCGTGGCCGGCCTTCCGCTTTACCAATGGATGGCGGCGGGAAGCGTGGCCCTTGGCATGGTGGTGATGGTATTGCGCGGGCCGCCCCTGCCGCCGCTACGCCCGCCCACGGCGTGGCATTTGGCCAGTTCAGCGCTCTGGGCCGTCGTCAGCGCCTTTGCTCTGAGCATGGATTTCCCTGCGTCCGAGCGCCGGTTTTCGCGGCTGACGGGTCGATTGGCGCCGGCATGATTTAGCTTTCGCAAGGGATGGAGGTGTGCGAAACTGGCCCCTCAGAACGCCAGATTTTGAACGGACCAACCACAGATCAAAATGCAGGCCCGCGCGAATTGCGCGGGTTTTTGCCATTGCTTTTGCTCTTGTTTGTCGGCAGCGGCTGCGCGGCCCTGATTTACGAAATTATCTGGCTCCAGCTTCTTCAATTGGTCATCGGCCTGACCAGCGTTTCGCTCGGAGTTCTGCTCGGAACGTATATGGGGGGAATGTGCCTGGGAAGCCTGCTGCTGCCACGGCTGGTCTCGGCCAACCGGCATCCTTTGCGCGTCTATGCGGCGTTGGAGTTTGGGATCGGTATCATTGGGATCGCGGTTTTGTTCGGCATGCCCTGGGTGAGCCAAATCTACACGGCCACGGGCGGGAGCGGTTTTAGTGGAATCATGGTCCGGGCCGCGGTCGCCGCAGTTTGCTTGCTGCCTCCGACTTTGCTCATGGGCGCGACCCTGCCGGCCATCTCGCGATGGGTTGAGACCTCGCCGCGCGAGGTTTCGTGGCTCGGTTTTTTCTACGCCGGGAACATCGCCGGGGCGGTTTTTGGCTGCTTGCTGGCCGGGTTTTACCTGTTGCGGCTCTATGACATGAGGACAGCGACTTTTGTGGCGGCGGGGATCAACGGGGCGGTGGCGTTGATCGCTTTCGTCCTGGCTTGGTGGACTTCCTTCGTCCCGGAAAAGCAAAATGCCAAGGCGCAAATCCAGCCGGAGGGGTGCGGCCGCCGCTCAGTTTACATCGCCATTGCGTTGTCCGGGCTGGGGGCGCTGGGGGCGGAGGTCGTTTGGACGCGGCTGCTGGCGCTGATGATTGGCGCGACGGTTTATACCTTCTCCATCATTCTGGCGGTGTTTTTGGTGGGGTTGGGCCTGGGCAGCAGCCTCGGCTCTTTGTTGACTCGCCTGATCACGCGGCCGCGCCTGGCGCTGGGAGTCTGCCAATTACTGTTGATTGGGGCGACGGCGTGGACGGCCTGCATGATCACGCGCTCGCTGCCTTACTGGCCGGTGGATCCCTCGCTCTCCACAAGCCCCTGGCTGCTTTTTCAACTGGACCTGGCTCGGTGCTTCTGGGCCATCCTGCCGGGACCGGTTTTGTGGGGGGCAAGTTTTCCGCTGGCGCTGGCCGTCCTGGCCTCACCCGGTCAGGATCGAGGGCGGCTGGTGGGCGGAGTGTATGCGGCCAACACCGTGGGAGCGATTGCCGGGGCGCTGGGTTTCAGCCTGCTGGTGGTTCCCCTGGGCGGCTCGCAATTGGCGCAGTGCCTGTTGATTCTGCTGCCCTTCTTCGCCGGGCTGGTGGTGCTGGCGCCCCTGCTTTGGAGCCAATCCCCGGACGCCTCCGCCCCGGAAGCATCCCGCAATGGGCAGACGAGCGCGGTTGGGTTGGCCGTGGTGCTGGGCGTGGCGTTTTTGCTGGCCGTTATTCTGGCCTGGAAGACGGAGCCGCTGCCTTGGTCGGCGGTGGCGTATGGAAGGTTTTCGGCCACTTACGAAAGATTGATTCCGGGAATTGTGGCTGAGGAAAGTGTGCCGATGAACCTCAACCCCACCGCCACTTATTGCACTTATATGGGCGAGGGGTTCAACGGCACCGTGGCCGTGACGCTGAGAACCGACGGGGTGCGCAGCTTCCACTCCGCCGGCAAGGTGCAGGCCTCCAACGACCCGCGCGACATGCGGTTGCAGCGGCTCCTGGGCCATATTTCCGCCCTGGCCTATCCGGAACCCAAATCGGTCCTGGTGGTGGCGTGCGGGGCGGGAGTAACGGCCGGTTCGTTTGTGCCTTATCCGTGCGTCAAGCGCATCGTCATCTGCGACATCGAATCTCTCGTCCCCGCCCATGTCACTCCCATGTTCCACAAGGAGAATTATGACGTCGTGAATGATCCGCGCGTGCAATTGGTGCATGACGACGGCCGCCATTTCATCCGCACGACCCGGGAGAAATTCGACGTCATCACCTCCGACCCGATTGATCCCTGGGTCAAAGGCTGCGCCGCGCTCAACACGGTGGAGTATTACCAGATGTGCAAGGAGCATCTCAACCCCGGCGGGGTGATGTCCTTGTGGATCCCATTTTATGAGAGCAATTCGGAGACGATCAAGAGCGTGCTCGCCACCTTCTTCAAGGTTTTTCCCAACGGCATTGTCTGGAGCAACGACGCCGACGGCAACGGCTACGACGCCGTCTTGTTTGGGCAGGTGGAGCCGACGCGCATTGATGTCGCCGGGTGGCAGGACCGGCTGGACCGGCCGGATTACGCGGCCGTCAAGCTCTCGCTGGAGGACGCCGGGTTCCATTCGGCCGTGGACTTGCTGGCCACTTACGCGGTGCAGGCTTCCGATTTGGGGGAGTGGATGGCCGACGCGCAGATCAACACCGACGGCAACATGCGGCTCCAATACCTGGCGGGGATGTCGCTCAACACCTACGATCAAACCAAAATACTTTCCGAAATCACCCGCCACTACCACTTTCCCAACGATCTGTTTGTCGGACGCGAGGCCTGGACCGGCTTGCTGCAGGACCGCTTGAAATCCCGCGAAGCAAAATGACCGGGCGGCGCCGGCGGCGCGGCTGGGATCAAGAAATAAATCGGAGAAATCGGAGAAATCGGAGGTCTTGGAGGGGGGAGTTTGTTCCGGGAAGGGGCAAAAAGCGGCGAGCGACTTGAATTGCAACTATTTGCATACGAGCAAGTTAAAACACAAATGTGACTTGGGGAGCAGTTGAAAGACTAGAGCAAGTCCATGAAAACTGTAGCCGCTCAAACGTAACCGGCTGCCACCCACCCGATGCCCAGCATGATCGCCCGGATTATTTTATGGCTTTTTTCCACTTTCTTGAATTCCCTTTGCAGCAGATGGGCCTGCCCGATTTTCTCGACCGCAGCCTGGAATGCTTGTGACTTGTTCAAGCCCGCTTCCGTGTGCCGCTCGATTTCCTCGCGCAGATGAATTTCCAGTTCCTCCAGTGGCACGGGGGTTTTGATGCCCGCAGTCAGCATCTGCCGGCGCCATTCCTCAATTGATTGTTCGAGATTATACATATTGTTCCTTCCATAACTTCTTGAGCACCCCCGAAACAGTCACCCACTGTTCGCGCTGTCTCTCCAATGCTTTTTTCCCGTTCTTTTTGAGCGAATAATATTTTCGCTTGCGTCCGTTCTCCGCCTCGCCCCAGCGCGACGCAATCCAGCCCTCGTTTTCCATGCGGTGCAGACACCCTCTTCTCGGAATGGAGAGCAACCAGGTCGGCAACCTTCTTGGTCAGCCCGATACGACGGACAAAGACTCTACCAACGGCAGTTGGTATTTATTGGATTTTCTGAGGGAAGCTTCTTTTTTTGAATTGAATGATTGGTATTTCGACGTTACTGTTGACTCGACTGGAAAAGTCACCGACTTTGGCCCGGATGCGGGTTAGGCGGGAAAGAAGCATTACATGGTTCAAGCTTTCCCGATCAATACCCAGTGATGCTCGCATCCTTCTTCGGCCCCAGAAGAGCCACCATGCCTTAACCCGCAGGCATAATTGGCCGCCACATTGGAGCAGCATCGGCGTTGGCCGGCTTGGCATTCCAAAGCAGCGACTGGAGTTGACGGGCGTCCAGCCCGAAGGTGGGTGGTTCCGCATTGGTCGGCCACCACGAAAACTTTCCGACGGAGAGCCTTTTTTGACACAACCAAAACCCTTGCCCGTCAAATACGAGGCACTTCAACGCTTTGCGCCGCCGACTCGAAAAAACCACCAAAGCACCCGCCATCGGGTCAACTTTGAGATGTTGCCGGCACACTTGCGCCAAGCCGTCTATTCCCTCACGGTTCATTACGGTTGCTCTTCCGGCTGGCGGCGCAAGAATTTCTGGACGCGATGGTTCAGCGCGTCCGCCACGTAGAGATTGCCCTTGGAATCCAGGGCGATGCTCCACGGCTCGCTGAACTGGCCCGGCTCTGCGCCCGGGCCGCCCAGGATTTCCAGCGGCCGGTCCTCCGCGTCAAAAATCTGGATGCGATGGTTGCCAAATTCGCAGACGTACTGCCGCCCCGCCGCGTCCACGCAGATGTCGTAAGGATAACTGAACTGGCCCGCGCCGGAACCGGCTTTGCCGTAAGCGTGCAGGAATTGGCCCTCGCCGGAAAAAACCTGGATGCGATGATTGCACGAATCGGCGACGTAAATCCGGCCCGCCGCGTCAATCCCCAGCCCCTCCGCCCGGCTGAATTCCCCCGGGCCGCCGCCCAGCCGGCCCCAGCCGCCCAGGTATTTCGCCCCATCGGCGGTGAATTTCTGCACGCGCTCCGACTTGGTGTATTCGCAGACGTAGATTTCCCCGCGCGCGTTGACCACCGCCCCGCGCGGCATGCCCAACTGCCCCGCGTTGGTGCCCTCCACTCCCCACTGGGCGACCAGTTTGCCCTGGGGCGAAAAATGATTGACTCTTGAGTAATGCGGCTCGATCACCACGATGTTACCGTCCTGATCGCGGCACATGCCCTTGGGTTTGCCCTTGTCGGTTTGCGGCATCTGCCAGCTCAACAAATAAGCCCCCTGGGGCGAAAACTTCTGCACCCGCCCCGTCATATCCACCACATACAAATTGTCCTGGGCGTCCACGGCCACCCCGCGCGGCTTGTTGAACTCCCCGACGCCCGTGCCGCGCGTGCCGATGATCTCCACCCGGCTGAACAATTTGCTTTGCAGGGGCGCGCCTTTCTCCTCCCGCGCCGAACAGCCGGCCACTGTCAACAACACCGCGGCCAGCGCGGCCGCCCGCCCCGGCCCGCCCCGCCGCCGGCGCCTGGCCCCGCCCCACGCCGCCCAAGCCAGCAGCGGCAGCGCCGCCAGCGCCATCAGCAACAAACAGAGCGCGTTGACCTGGGGGTTGTGGCCGTAGTGCAGCAAATTGAAAACCCGCAACGCCATGCTTTCCCCGCCGGGCGGCACGATCAACACCAGCGTTTCCACGTCCCACAGACAAAGCAGATACGTGACGTACCACGCCGCCGCCACCGGCCCCGCGATTTGGGGCCAATAAACGTGGCGCATCATTTGCCCCCAATTGGCCCCTTCCAGGCGCGCCGCCTCCGTCAAGCTGCGGTCCGTCCCGCGCACGGCCCGCGCCACCGTCGTCCAGCCCAGCGCGGCATAACGAATGGCGTACGCCAGAATCACCATGGCCCCGCTCTGATAAATGAACTTCAACGCGGGCCGGTTGAAAACCCAGATCAACGCGATGCCCAGCAAAACGCCCGGGATGAAAAACGGCAGCCACAGCGCCCAATCCAGCCGCGCCCGCCAGCTCACCAGGCCCAGGGCCACGACCACGCAAGCCGTCACCGCCGCATACGCCGCCGAGTGCGCGGCGGCCGATTGCCCCGCGGCGAGCGCCGGCCCCAATTCCCGCCAGGTCTTGGCGCTGACCAGCAATTGCCACAGCGGCACGCCCAGCGAAAACACCGCCAAGAACAGCGCGACCGCCCCGCAGGCCCGATGCCAGCCCGCACCCAATTGCCGCCGCATCGCCTCCGCCGCCGGGGCGTCGGAGCGCCACGACCACACCACCTCGCGCCGGCGCAAGCACATCACCAGCAACAACGGGGCGAGCACCAGCGGCCAGCTCAACTCCAGCGCCCCGCCATAATCAAAGGTCGAGTTGAACCGCACCCACACCTCGGCGGGAAAGACTTTCACCTGGAGGATCGCCGGCACGGCGAAATTATTGAGCGTCAACACCAGGGTCAGGATGGCGCCCTGCAAGAGCGCCGTGCGGGCCAGCGGCAGCAGCAGCCAGCGCAGCAGCGCCCCGCCGCGGAGGAGAGGGTCCGATTCCAACTGCTCCGCGCGCGCCCGGCCCAGCGCGGCGGCGGCCAGGAAAAAGGTCACCGGCCACGTCAACAATATCAGCACCCAGATCGTGCCGCCGAAGGAATAAATGTTCCAGGGCAGCCAGGGCCGCCAGGCGCCGCGTTCGCCCAGCAATTCAATCCAGCAATTGACGACCAGGAAGGGCGGCAGCGCCAGCGCGAGGACCGCCGCGGCCGTGAAGAACGTCCGCCAGCGCGCCTCCAAGCCGGCGAGAAACAGCGCCGCGAAAAACCCGCCGACAACCGCCCCCGCCGTAGCCGCGCCGCTGACCAGCAGGCTGTTGAACACCAGGGGCCAGTTCATGGAAGCATCTTGCCTTGATTCATCAGCCCTATTTAAACATGGCTTCCAACATTTGTCATTCCTGTGCTGGGGAAATTGCTCGCCGGTGAATGGTCCTATCCGTGTAGGAAATGGGGCAACGTTCTTGTGCCATTTTCAGCCCAGGCCGTGATCGCGGCACGATCTCGAGTTTGGTAATGCCAAAATGGTAAGACATTTCTCGGTCTTGTCAAGAAAGAAGACTTGAACTCTGAAAAGGGGTGGCGAGCGGAGACCAACGCTTGCGTTTCCTGATCGGATGCGCTACGCTGGCGTCATGAGCTTGGTGCTCGAACAGACAGAACGCGTTCCTTTTGCGGAGGACGCCAGCGGCGTGATTCATGTTGCGGGCACACGTGTCACTTTGGACACCCTGGCCGAGGCGTTTCACGAGGGGGCGACGGCGGAGGAAATGGCCCAGCAATATCCCAGCCTGTCCCTGGCGGACGTGTATTCCGTGCTCGGCTACCTTCTCCGGCACCAAACGGAAGTGGCGGCCTATCTGGACGCAAGAGCGGCGCAAAGCAAAATCATCGGCCTGGAGAATGAAGGACGATTCAACCCGCAGGGCGTGCGCGCCCGGCTCCTCGCGCGCCACGCGTGATCCGACGCGAGGCTGCGCATGATCGGACTGGCATTCGACGAGAACGGCAAGTCCGAGGGGTCCCCTTCCTTTGCCGAACAAGCGCAGGAACAATGGAAACGGCTGAGTTCATAATCGCCGCCGGCGCTATGACATGGGTTGCCCTCCTGGTGCGGCGGCTTTTATCCTTGGTAGCCCTCAGTTGCTCACCGAGATGGTGGTCGGCCACTTGTCTGGTTGGGTTTGGGTGAAAGGGACATCATCGGTCGGAGAAAAAATGAAAAAAAACTGTTTACATGTTACATGGGCATGTTATGTTACATTACATGGCACGCGGCGAATCTGGCAGAATTGTCCTCGAAATTGATCCAGCTGAGAAGCAGGAGCTCTATGACGCGCTAATTCGGGACGGCATGACCTTGAAAAACTGGTTCCTTCGTCGTGCTGGCGAATACCTGCGGGAGCGTGGACAGGGCCAGCTTTTCGGGGCTGAGACTTTAGCCGAGGACAAGGTGCCCTATCGCGTGGGAGGTGCGGGCGGCGGAAAGCCGAAATCGAAACGGAGGGCGAGATGAACTTTATCCAGTTTGAAACGGCTCAGAAACTGAGGGGTGGTTTCTACACGGACGCGGATATTGCGGAGTTCCTGACGCGGTGGGTTGAGGTGCTGAGGCCGCAACGTGTGCTAGAGCCTAGTTGCGGCGATGGGGCATTTGTAGAAGCGCTGCAAAAGCGGGCATGCACCCGGCTCAAGACGATTTTCGGTTGCGAGATCAACCCTGAGGAGGCTGCCAAGGCGCGAGCGCGGACTGGCACGGCAAAGGTGGAGGTCAATGAGGGAGATTTTCTCCGATGGTTCCTTTTCCATGCGGGCCAAATCGAGGCTTTTGACGGGGTGTTGGGTAATCCGCCTTTCATTCGCTACCAGTATTTGCCTAAGGAGCAGCAGTTGCTTGCGGAGAGGATATTCAAGCGTTTTGGCTTGCCGTTTACGAAGCACACGAACGCGTGGGTGCCTTTCGTGATTGGAGCACTGGCGCTGCTGCGCCCGGGTGGGCGGCTGGGGATGGTGGTGCCGTCGGAGATTTTTCACATTCCGCACGCGCAATCTCTGCGCCGGTTTCTGGCTGAGCAGTGCTCTCGGATTCTGATTCTCGACCCTGAGGAAATCTGGTTTGGGGATACTTTGCAGGGGACGGTGTTGTTGATGGCCGAGAAGAAATACCACCGGGCGGAGCACTCGAGGGGCGTTGCTGTTATCCCTGTGTGTAGGCGGCGGCAACTGGAGGCAGACCCGGAGCCAATGTTCCAGGGGGCTGGCTTCGCGAATGGGAGCACCATCGAGGGCAAGTGGATGCCGGTGTTTCTGACACGAGAGGAGCGTGATTTGGTTTCGCAATTGCGTGCAGATGAGCAGGTGCGACGGTTTAGCGAGCAGGCGAGCGTGGATGTGGGGATTGTGACCGGAGCGAATAAATTTTTCCTCGTGCCGGACAAAGTGGTTGAGGAGTTTGGGCTGCAACGATGGGCGCACCCCATGTTTGGCCGTAGTGAGCACGTGCAGGGGCTTGTTTACTCCCGAGCTGACCACACAGCGAACCGGCGCGCAGGGCTGCCGACAAATTTTCTGTGGTTTCAAGAGGACAAGATTGAGGACTTGCCCGCCAACGTCCACAGTTACCTAGACAGCGGCTTGGCTCAGAAGCTGCATACGCGTTACAAGTGCCGGGTGCGAACACCTTGGTATAGGGTTCCGTCGGTTTATGTGGTTCCTGTGGGGATGCTCAAACGGGCTCACAATATCCCGCGGCTGATCCTGAATAAAGCTGGAGCCTATACCACTGACACGGCTTACCGAATCAAACCGCTGCGGTCCAGTGCTGAGTCGCTGGTTTTCAGCTTTGTGAACAGCCTGACCTGCCTGACGGCTGAGCTTGAGGGCAGGCATTACGGGGGCGGAGTTTTGGAGCTTGTCCCGTCGGAAATCGAACGGCTGCTCTTGCCTGTGGTGGAATGTAGCGCCGCCGAACTAGCGGCTACCGATGAGAAGTATCGAAAGGCGGAGAACGATTTGGTGTTCCTGCGGGGTCAGGATGCTGCCGTGCTCGGGAAGATTGGAGTGGGGAAGGCGCAGCAGGAGGTGCTCTACAATGCCTGGCTGCGGCTACGCGGAAGACGGCAACGGACCGCGACTGGTGAGGAATCCGACGAGGCTGATTAGCCAACTCGGTCAGGCGAGTTCGAGCAGAAACGGAGCGTCAGTGTGTGGAGTCTCGTAAAGAGAAAGAACTGTCCCGGTAACGTTCTCCCGAGTAATTGTCGGCGTGAACTCGCGCCCCCACCTGAGAATTGTCGTGTAGTTCGCCTGCCCTGCTTCGCCTGATGGCTTGTGGCTTATTTCAAAGTTTCTGGTGCCGAAGTCCTGCCCCCTTATGAAAACGCGCATCGGGACAAAGGTGTGCTCCTGGTCCCTGTGTCCCCCTCCTTCGTGCTCCCATTGAAAGTCGCGGAAGATGTTCCGAAAGTAAGTTGTTTGGTCTATGCGGTGGCCGGGCGGATTTTCGAATCTCGCCTGGGTGAGCCGCACACCGCCCACATGATGGGTTCCCTCGGGCACTTGCAGAGCATCCGTTTGAGGGAGCGTTTTGCGCCAGAGCAGTAGGCCGCCTTCGGGGCGTGGGGCCGGAGCTTTTTCGGGGGGTTGCGCTTGCGGTTGGGCTTGGGCTTGGGCGGCGGCGGGCTCCTGAGCCCTGATCGCTTGAGGTAGCAGCGGCGGGTTCGGGACAGCAACGGCAAGGAACGGATTGGCAGGGGCCTGCTCGGCGGGATGTGGCTGTCTCGCGGCCTGATTGCGGCGGTTTTGCCTGGCTTCAAATTCTGTTGCCAGCATGCCCCGCGCTGTCAAGGTGTTGATCAGTTGTTGGGTGAGCCGCTGGACGGTCGCCCCAGCAGGAAGCTCGATGAGCTGGAGCAGGGGGTCAATGATCCGGCGGAAGTCCTGGGCATCTGCCGGAAGGTCAAAGTCGTATCTGGCCGCGGCCTCGTAATTAGTGTAGAAGCCACCATCTGTGAGGTTGTTCGAGCCGAGGATGAGGGTGCTCTGGTTAGGGCCTTCGAAGAAGTAGATCTTCGGGTGGAAAGTGGCCCTGACGATTGGGTTGTGAAAAACGAACACCTCGCAGTTCCATCGAAGCAGTTCCAGCAGGACCTCTGCGCTGGTTCCACCAAGGTCGATACCGATGGTCAGCCGTAGTTGGCAGCCAGCCTGAAAGCGGGCGAGGAGGCGATCACGAAGTCGGAGAATTGTTCGGAGGGCTACGAAGGCGGAGACGAACACGATGCGGTTGTGCGGCGGCTCGATTGCCAGGAGACCGTCAATCTCCTGGCCAAGCTGGACTGCTGGTTGGGCGATAGTCCTTGTTCTCATTCGAATGCAACTGGTTATTGGCCGACCATTACAGCCACCGGTCTAATTTCCGTCTCTGCATAGTCCAAGACTAGAGGAAAGTTGGTTCTTCTGACAACTGTGTTTTCTAGCAGGGCGCTTGCCCCGAAAGTCGTCAACGGGATTTGAAGAGTTTTTTGCCCATTGGGGCATCCCAAAAGCGGCCAGGTGCGAAGTAATGGACGACGCGTTTCGGGGGGCGGGCCGGAGGACCATTCTTAGGGCTTATAGTCGGATCGCACAAAGAGATTGATTGCGACCGCACCGGGTCGGACCACACTCCCAAGTCCTTCAAAAATGGCGTTTTAGCCTGGCTCATTAGCACAGCAAACCTTGCACAATACCTATGATAATTGCTAGCGTGTGAAGGTAATGCTCTATCACTGAGCTAGCAGGGGCAGCTTCCGAAGAGGCTGCCCCGCGCCCTGCCGCCGAGGCGGTCAGGAAGGATGATGGGTGAATGTAAGCCACTTGGCAGTAGAATGTCAGCCGGAAAATAAACAAAAATGCAATCCCACGACGCTCCCCCTCACACCGTCCTGCGATGGTAGAACCACCATTCAAACAGGAGCACGGCCAGGCCGGCGGCGGCGATCCAGCGCCACATATCCACGTTGGCCCGCGTCATCTCGGTCGCGCTCACTCTGTTAAATTTGCCGAATTGAAGCTCCTCCAGCGGCTTGGTGTTGCTTTCCGCCGCGTCGAGCACGTTGACGCAGAAGGTCACGTCGTTGGTGCCGACATGCAAATGGTAGATTCCCTGCCGGCCCGTTTCGCCAAACACTATCTCGCGCGCGTCCCCCGACGCCAGGACGCGCTTGGTTCCGTCGGGCATGATCACTTCGGCCGTGGCCGCCGGCTGGGTGAGCGCGTAGCGAAAAGGCTCGCCGCCATGCACCATCAACTGGCTGGATTTGGTCGCCGCCGGATTGAGCCACTCCACCGCGTTGGCGATGAACATGGGAAAGGAAATGCGCAACGGCCAGGTGCTCTGCAAGGTGTCGAAACCAATCCACACAATTCTCTGCCGCGAAAGTTCCCCGGCCAGAATCAGCGGCGTCTGCTGGGCTTCCACCAGCGCCGCCGCCCAGCTCGGCGTCTTGACCCCCAGCGTCTCGCTGATTTGCACGTTGTCCAGGTTGATGTAGCGCAAGAGCGGATGGGTGTTTTTCCAGTCCACCGCCGTCGGCGACTCGACCGTGGTCCAGCCCAGGTCAAACCAGTTGGAATTGGCCACATGGATCGCGAGCAGATTGGGTTTGGGCCAGACCGCCGGCGTCACATCGTCCAGCACTACCAGGTCGAATTCCTCCGCGCCGTCGCTGTTCTGGCCGGCCACCGTCAAGTCCACGTTCGCGGCGGCGTGAAGGGCCTTCTCCAGGAACCGATTGCCGCGCGAGACCAGCTTCACCTTCACCGGCGCGGGCAGCAAGCTCACGATGGAGGCCTGGTTGTCGGCGGCCAGATCATCCTTGGCGTCAATGCGCACCGTGAAAACGCCGTCCCGCTCCTGCGCGGCCGTGAAGACCTGGGGCGAGGTTTCGCCCGGCTTCAACACCAGCGCCCGCGACTCGACGGGCTGATTGTCAAATAGAAGTTCCAGGTCGGTTTGCTCCTCGTTCGTGGAAAAATTGGCCACGCTGGTGTAAATCGCCCGTTGCGCCCGGTTCTCCGGGTTTTCCCGGATGTCCAGCGTGGTGATGCCCAGGTTCTGGCAGCGCGTGCCGACCTTGTGATAGATCACGTTGAGGTTCTGGCTGGCGAACTGGCTCAAATCCCCCGCCGCGCCGTCGCTGAACAAATGGATTTCCGGGTTGTGTTTGTCGCGCAGGAGCGTTTCCGCCAGCTTGAGCGCCTCGGTCAGCCGGGTGGAGGAGTCGCTCACCTGGCAATTCTGGAGAGCGCGCCGCAGGTCCGCCTTGCTGCTGGTGGCCGATTGTTTGACCTCGGTGTTGCCCCCCGCCAGCAGGATGAGCATCTGGTCCTGGTCCTTGAGGCTGTTGACCAATTGCAGCGCCTCCGAGCGGGCCTTCTCAAAACGCGACGGCTCCTCATCAGTGCTTTGCATGGAGGCCGACGCGTCCAAAATCACCACCCGCAGCTCGCTGGCCGGGGTATGCCCGGCGAAGTAAGGGCGGCTGAGCGCCAGAATGGCCAGCGCCAGCAGGAGCAGTTGGAGCAGCAGGAGCCAATTATGGCGCAGCCTTTGGAACGGGGCGTTGGCCTGCACATCGGCCAGGAATTTCTGCCAGAGCAGCGTGCTGGAGACCAGCTTGACCACCCGCTTGCGTTTGAGCAGATAAAACAGGACCACCACCGGAATGGTGGCGGCAAACCAAAATGCGCCTGGCCAAAGGAATTTCAACGAACCCAGAGCCTACCCCGTTGCCCGCCGTTTTTCGACAGAAAAGAAAACAGGGTTCCGGTCTGGTTTAAAACAGGATTTTTGCCTTTCCCCTGGTGGCGATTGCCCTTAACTTCTGGCACATGGCGAAACCGATTTTAGGGCGCGGCCTCAACGCGCTTCTGGGAGGCATGGACGCCTCCGCCCAATCGGCGGCCAGGGTGTTCCCCGCCCTGGCCGCGGCCAGTCCGTTGCCCGCCGGCGAATCCGTCCAATCGGTCCCCGTGGCCAGCCTGCGTCCCTGTCCCTTGCAGCCGCGCAAGGATTTTTCCGCCGAATCCCTCGCCGAGCTGGCCGATTCCATCCGGGAACAGGGAATTGTCCAGCCGCTGATTGTGCGCGCCCGGGAGGATCATTTCGAGCTCATTGCCGGGGAGCGCCGCTGGCGCGCGGCCCAGATCGTCGGTTTGGCCCAGGTGCCCGTCATCGTGCGGCAGGCGGATGATCGCACGGTGCTCGAATTGGCGCTGATCGAGAATCTCCAGCGCGAAAACCTCAACCCGATCGAAGAAGCCCAGGGCTACGCCCAACTGATCGAACAATTCTCCCTCACCCAGGAGCAGGCCGCGGCCAAGGTGGGCAAGAACCGCGTCCTGATCGCCAACGCCCTGCGTCTCTTGAAGCTCAGTCCCGATCTGCAATCCCATTTGCGCGAGGGGCGCATTTCGGTCGGCCACGCGAAAGTCATTCTCGGCCTGCCTTCGCCCGAAGATCAGCGCCTGGCCGCCGGGCGGGTGCTGAGAAATTCCCTCAACGTCCGCCAAACCGAGCAACTGGTCGCCTCCCTCCAAAACCGGCCGGGCCAAAAAACCGGCGCAAAAACAAGGCCCGCCGCCCCCACCGACGCCCACCTGGCCAGCCTGGAGAATCGTCTCCAGGAACGTTTCGGCACCAAAGTCCACCTCCATTTCCACGAAGGCAAAGGCGCGGTGGAAATAAAATTCTTCAGCAACGACGATCTCGAACGCTTTTTGAAACTCGCCGGGGTGGACCTTGATTAAGATTTCCGCTCCGCCTCCCATCCTACCACCATGACCCAAAACACTCCTGAACTTCGCGCCCTTTGCGCCCAAAAACTCCTCGCCTCAGAGAGCCGCGCCGGGACGCTCAGCGCGTTTGTCGGCCTGGACGGCTTCGTGGATGAAATACTGCACGTCGTGGACAAGCGCCAGAACGCCGAAAGCTATCAGCGCCTTTCGACCATTGCCGGCCTGGCCGAGCGCATCGCCGCCGCCGCCGGCAAAAGCGGCAACCTGGAATTGGTGCCGCAGCTCACCAAGCTCGGCGGCAACGGTCCCATCATGGCCAACGCCCTGGCCAGCTTCGGCCTCCATGTCACTTATCTGGGCCTTCTGGGTTATCCGGCGCTCCATCCGGTCTTTCAACAATTTGCCACCCGGGCCGAAGTCCACAGCATCGCCGATCCCGGGGCCACCGACGCTCTGGAATTCGAGGATGGAAAAATCATGCTCGGCAAACATGCCTCACTGAAGGAAATGACGTGGCAGAACATCCTGGCCCATTACGGACGGGAAAAATTCACCGCCAAATTCAGCGGCTCGGACCTGGTGGCCTTTGTCAATTGGACGATGCTCCCCTATATGAGCCAGATCTGGGAGGCGATCCTGCGCGAAGTTTGCCCGGCCCTGGCCTCTCCCCGCCGCGTCCTTTTCTTTGATCTGGCCGATCCCGAAAAGCGCACCGGCGAGGACATTCGGGGGGCGTTGGATTTGATCGCCCGGTTTGAACGCTATTTCGATGTCATCCTCGGCCTCAACGAGAAGGAGGCCCTGGAGATCGCGCGAGTTTGCGGCGTCAAACCGCCATCCGCCACCCCGGAGGGCCTGGCGGAAACGGCTCTCGAGATCGCCGCCAGATTAAACATCGGCACGCTCGTCGTCCACCCCGTCGCCTGCGCCCTGGCCGTGACCCACGGTGAGGTCAGTCTGGCCGGGGGACCGTGGACCGCGCAGCCCAAATTCACCACCGGCGCTGGCGATCATTTCAATTCCGGTTTTTGCCTGGGAAAACTTCTCGGCCTGGACGACCAGATGAGCCTGCTGGCCGGCGTGGCCACCAGTGGTTTCTATGTGCGCACCGGCCAAAGCCCCGGCATCCCGCAGGTCGCCGAAATGCTCAACCAGGGATGGTGAAAAAGCGCTGGCAAACCGCGGGAGAGCGTGCAAACGTGTTGCCAATGCAATTGGCGGCAAAAATGGAACCAAAAACGAGCCTGGCCCCGCCCGGCCCCGGACCCGACGCCGCCCCCTGCCGCAAAATGAAGTTGGATATCGTCAAATACGGCCACCCGGCCCTCCGCCAGAAGGGCGCGCGTGTTGGAAAAATCACGCCGGAAATCAAGGAGCTGGCGGAGGCCATGCTGGAAGCCATGCACCTGCACAAGGGCATCGGCCTGGCGGCCCAGCAAGTCGGCTACGCTTTGCAGTTGACAGTGCTCGACCTCCGCGACGTCACCGACCGGCCCTCCACGCTCAAACTCGGCGGCCAGGAGGCCGACCCGCTGGCCATCATGCCCCTGGTCTTGATCAACCCCGAAGTCAAAGCCGCCGGCCCAAACGCCGCCGCGGCCGAAGGCTGCCTGAGCTTCCCGGAAATTTACGGTGAAATTGAACGCCCCTCCGCCGCCGAGGTCCGCGCCATCAACGAAAAAGGGGAGGTCGTTGAATTCTCCTGCGGCGGCCTCCTGGCCCGCGCCATCCAGCATGAAAACGATCATCTCAACGGCATCCTCTTCATTGACCGCATGAGCCGAGAGGTGAAAGACGAACTCAAACCCAAGCTGGACGAACTGCACGCCGCGACCAAGGCGGCCTTGAAAAAAAATCAATAGACCTTGCGCAGATTGGACGGCAGGATGTTCAGTTCATCCCGGTACTTCGCCACCGTGCGGCGCGCGATCACGATGCCTTTTTCCTTGAGCATCTTGACAATCTCCTGGTCCGACAGCGGCTTGGCCGAATCCTCCCCCGCGAACATCGCCGCCACCATGTCCTTGACGCTGGTGTTGGACATCCCGCCCCCGCTGTCGGTCTTGATGCCCGAAGTGAAGAAGAATTTCATCTCGTAAACCCCCTGCGGGGTTTCCATGTATTTGTTGGAGACCGCCCGGCTGACGGTGGTTTCATGCACGCCCACCACTTCGGCCACCTGCACCATCGTCATGGGCCTGAGATGCGCCACCCCTTTCTCCATGAACTCCCGCTGGCGTTTGACGATTTCGTTGCCGATGTTCAGAATGGTCTGCTGGCGTTGCTGCAAACTCTTGATCAGGAATTTCCCGGCCCGGATTTTGTCCCGGATGTAATCCCGCACTTCGGGCGGCTGCTCGGAGGCCATCAAGTCCTTGTAATTATTGCTGATGCGCAAATGGGGGATCTGCTCGTTGTTGGTCGTCACCACGTAATCCTCCCCCACGCGGGTGACGAAAACTTCCGGCGAGATGTAGCGGTCGTCATCGGGCAGGAGGTCGCGGCCCGGGCGGGGTTCCAGGCAGGTGATGCGCTTGGCCGCCACCTGGACCTGTTCGACGCTCAGCCCAAGCCCGCGCGCGATTTCCGGTATCTTCCTCTTGCAGAGCGCATCGAAGAAGTCGCGGATGATGCGGTATTCCACGGTCTTTTCCGCCCCGGCCCGCTCCAATTGCAGCATGAGGCATTCCCGCAAATCCCGCGCCGCCACCCCCGGCGGGTCAAAGGTCTGGATGATCTTGAGCACCTCCAGAATCTTTTCCACCGGCACATTGGTGGAGAAGGAGAGCAGGTCCACGCTTTCCTTCAGACGCCCCGAGTCGTCAATATTCCCAATGATCATCTCCGCAATCGCCCGCTGCGGGTCGCTCAAGTCCGAATAGCGCATCTGTTCCAGCAACGTCTCCTGCAACGATGTCCCCGCCACCAGCGAGTCCAGCATGAACTGGCGCCGTTCCTCCGCTTCCGGCCCCTGGCGCAGCGGCAGGTTGGTTTGGGCGAAATGGTCCCGCCATTCCTGGTCCTGCGCCACGGCCCGCTCAAACTCCGCCTGAAAATCGTCCACCGGCGCGCGGCTCGGCTTTTCCGTGGCCGGGTCAAATTTCACGTCCGCCGGCGGTTCGGCCAGGTCGCCGGGATCGGTGGCCGGGCTGCCTTCTTCCCGGTCCCGGTCTATCTGCTCCATCTCCGATGCCGGCACTTCTTCCAACATCGGGTTCTGCTGCACTTCCTGCTCCACCAGCGCCTTCAATTCGAGCGTCGGCGCCTGCAAGAGCGCCAGCGACTGCTGCAACTGCGGCGCCAGCACCTGCGACAACGACATGCGCTGCGATAAATGTAATCCCTGAGACATCGCTGGTTATCTTACCGGAATAAATTATCAACTCAAGCGCGAAGTCCGCCGGCTTCGACCTTCGCTCCCGCCGTCGGCGCGCCTTTCCGGCCGCCCGCCACGGCACCCGGGTACATCATCGTCAAGTTTTGCCCAACAGCAAAGCCAAAACGACGCCCGCCTCCCGAAACATGCCGAAAAAGATTGCCCGGCCCCGCCGCAGCCTTCTAAGGTGGGGCGTGTCGGTGCATTTCACCATTTTGGGCAGCGGCTCGGGCGGCAATTGCGCTTATTTGGAAACGCCCCTGACCCGCCTGTTGATTGACGCCGGATTAAGCGGACGCCAAATCCGCCGCCGCCTTGCCAGCATTGGCCGCTCCCCGGAAACCTTGCACGGCATCCTCATCACTCACGAACATTCCGATCATGTGGCCGGCCTGGTCGGTCTGGCCGCCAAACTCCAACTCCCCATTTTCTGCAACCGCCTCACCCGCGACGCCATCGAGGCCCAGCTCCAAATCCAAATCAACGCCCGCATTTTCCAGACCGGCGCTTCCTTTGAGGTCGGGGACGTGATGGTGGACACCTTCTCCGTTCCCCATGACGCCAATGATCCGGTCGGCTTCCTGCTCCGCACCGCCTCCGGCAACATCGGGTTCCTCACCGATTTGGGCCACGCCACCAAGCTGGTCATTGAGCGCGTCCGCTCCGCCAACGTTCTCCTCCTGGAAGCCAATCACGATTTGCAAATGTTGCGGGACGACCCCCGCCGCCCGTGGAGCTTGAAGCAGCGCATCCTGAGCCGCCACGGCCACCTTTCCAACGATGGCGCCGCCGACCTGGTCGAACAAGTCGTCTCCGCCGGCCTGGCCCGCCTCTACCTCGGCCATCTGAGCCGCGACTGCAACCGCCCCGAGCTGGCCCATCGGGTCGTCAGCCAGCGGTTGCAACAAGTCGGCGCCACCCACGTCCAAATCGAATCCACTTCCCAGGACTGCCCCTGTCCCACCTACATGTTTTGAAACGCAGCCCGGCTTTCTCCCCTTGACTAATTGCCAAAAAGCCGCAACATTAAATTGAGTATTATGACAGTCTCCGCCGTCAACGAAATCGAAAGCCAATTCGCGCAGTTGCCTCCCGCGATCCAATTGCGCGTGCTCGAACGCCTCGTTCATCAGATGCGCGAGAGTTTGCCGCCTCGCCAAGACGACTGGGAAGCTGAACTGTCGGCAATGGCTGCGGATCCGGAAATGCAAAGAGAACTCCTCCGGACCAACTCCGAGTTTAGCGACGCCGAAGCCGACGGTTTGGGAAAAAGCTGACTTGTTTTGTTCCCGCGATGACTCGGTCAAAGCCCGGTCGGATGATCGAGAAAAACCCACGGCACGCCGAATTCTTTGGACAGTTCCGCCGCCAAGGCTTTGACCCCGAAGGTTTCCGTGGCGTAATGGCCTCCGTAAAAGACGTTCAGGCCCAATTCCTCCGCCAGCGCATACGTCCAGTGCGGCCCTTCGCCCGTGATGAACGTGTCCACCCCTTCCGCGGCGGCGATCTTCAATTGGCTCCCCGCCCCGCCCGTCACCACCCCGATGCGGCGGCATCGCGTGGGGCCGCCCGGCAAAAGAACCGGCGCCCAGCCCAAGATGCCGGCGAGCTTTTCCCCCAGGTCTTGGCGCGGGATGCCGGCGCGGGTCTGCCAGCCCAAGGGCCGCCCGCGTTCCATGAAGAAGGGACGGATGTTCTTAAAACCCAGCGCGGCGCAAAGCAGGGCGTTGTTGCCCAATCTGCGATGCGCGTCCAGCGGCAAATGAGAACTGTAAACAGCCAGGTCGTTTTCGATGAGCAGTTTGAGCAGGGCGTGGCGCGGGCCGGTCCAGGGAATCGCCGGCCCCCAAAATAATCCGTGATGCACTATCAACAGCCGGGCTTGGGCGGCCGCGGCCAGCTTCACGGTGGCCAGGGAGGCGTCCACCGCGGCGGCGATTTTGGTCACCGCGCCGGAGTTCTCCACCTGCAACCCGTTGGCCGCGCCCTCATAATCGTCGAACGCGTCGGGGCGCAGCCGCTTCTGGCAATGGGCGACGAGGGCGCAAAGCGATGGGGGGCGCATGGAAGGATGTAAGCATACCCGGGACGCATTTTCAAACACACCCCGGAAATATTTTTGCAACACATGGTTGAATTTTCCCGCGGGCTTCTTATAGTGCGCACGAGTTTCAATGAAATGAGCCAATCTTCCGACCCGACACCTCCCTGGGACATCCAGGCCGCCCGCGCCCTCTACAACATCCAGCGCTGGGGCGCCCCGTACTTTGACATCAACGAAGCCGGCCACGTGGTGGCCATGCCGCTGCGCCAGGCCGGCTCAGTCGTGGACCTCACCGACGTGATCGAGGAGGCCAAAGGGCGGGGCTTGAAGTTTCCGCTCTTGATCCGCTTCCAGGATATTTTGCGCCAACGCGTGGAGGAAATCAACCAGGCCTTCGCCGCGGCCATTGCCGAGTTTAATTACCAGAACAACTATCGCGGCGTGTTTCCCATCAAGGTCAACCAGCTGCGCGAGGTGGTGGAGGAAATACTCGACGCGGGCAAGCCGTTCCAATTCGGTTTGGAGGTGGGCAGCAAGCCGGAGTTGTTCGCCAGCCTGGCCTTGCAAAGCCAGGGCGGCAGCTTGATTGTTTGCAACGGCTACAAAGACCCCTTGTTCATCCGCATGGCCCTCATGGGGGTCAAGCTGGGCAAGACGGTCGTCTTGGTGGTGGAAAAGCTGGAGGAATTGAAGCAGATCATCGCCGTCTCCCGCCAGGTCGCCGTGGAACCGCGCCTGGGCATCCGCGTCCGCCTCACCAGCAAAGGCGCCGGAAGATGGGCCGAAAGCGGCGGGGAAAGCGCCAAGTTCGGCTTGAGCACCGCCGAACTCCTCCGGGCCGCCGATCTGTTGCGCGCCGAGAAAATGGAGCATTGCTTCAAACTCCTCCATTTCCACATCGGCTCCCAGGTCCCGGACATTTTGACCATCAAAAAAGCCGTCCAGGAGGCCGCCCGCTTCTACGCCAAACTCTTCAAAATGGGCTTTGCCATCGAAGCCATTGATGTCGGCGGCGGCCTGGGCGTGGATTACGACGGCAGCCGCTCCGCCTCCGACAGCTCCACCAATTACACTCTCGAGGAATACGCCAACGACATGGTCTTTTACATCGCCGAGGTTTGCAACCAGGAGCAGGTGCCCCATCCCCAGATCATCAGCGAAAGCGGCCGCGCCATCGTCGCCCAGCACAGCGTCTTGATCGTCGAGATCCTCGGCGCCATTGAGAAAATCCACGCCGGCGCCCGCGTGCCGGAGGTGGCCAGCCGCCACGCCCTGGTGCGCGACCTCCTGGATATCCGCAAAAACCTCGCCCGCATGAACAAGCTGGAGGCCTACCACGACGCCCTGGACCGCCGCGAGGAGGCCCAAAACATGTTCGCCCTCGGTTTGCTCGATTTGCCCGACAAGGCCATGATCGAGTCCCTCTACTGGGAGATCGGCCAGGAGGTCGTCCAGGGCTTCCACGGCCAGCCCCACATGCCGGAGGAAATCCGCAAGTTGGAGGAAACTTTGGGCGACCAGTTCCTCTGCAATTTCTCCGTCTTCCAGTCCCTGCTCGATCACTGGGCCTTGGGCCAGCTTTTCCCCATCATGCCCGTCAGCCGCCTCAACGAGGCCCCCAACCGCGAAGGCACCCTGGTGGACATCACCTGCGATTCCGACGGCGCCGTCAACAAGTTCATTGATTTCTCCGACGTCCGCGACACCCTCCCCTTGCACGCCCTGCGCAGCAACGGCAACGGCCCGGAGCCTTACTACCTCGGCTTTTTCCTCATGGGCGCCTACCAGGACATCATGGGCGACCTCCACAATCTCTTCGGGCGCGTCAACGAGGTCCACGTCTTCCTGGACCCCGACGAACCCACCGGCTATTACGTCGAGGAAATCATCGAAGGCACGACCATCGTCCAGGCCCTGACCTCCGTCCAATACGACGAACATGAGCTCAAACGCCAAATGAAGATGCAGGTGGACGAGGCCATCAAATCCGACCGCCTCAAGCCCTCCGAAGGGATGCGCCTGTTGGATGATTTCGAGCGCGGACTCAAGGACTACACCTACCTGACCTGATGCTCCCTCCTCCATTGCCGCCCGGCCATGCCCATGCCTGACGCCGCGAAAGCCGGGTTGCTTCGCGCCCTGGGCTGCTTGGTGCGCGGCTTGTCCACCCTGTTCTGGGGGCTGGGGCTGATGGCGTTGGTTTGCCTGCAATTGGCTCGCGCGCAGACGGCGGAGACGGCCTGGCTGGAGTCTTTTGGCCGGCTGGCTTTTGTTCCGGCGCTCATTTTGAGCGGGATGCTCTGGCGCGGCCTGCGCCTCCTGCGCGCCTTTCAGCCGCAGGAGCGAATCTGGCGCCGGGCGCTGGATCGCGCGGAGGCGCTGGCCGTCACCGGTGCCGGCCTCTCGCCGTTTTTATTCTGGTGGCATCAATTCCCCGCCGTTCCCCTCTTCGCCGCCGGCGCGGGGCTGTTGTTCCTCTCCAGCCTCGGCCTGCTCATGCAGATCAATGCCGTTCTGCGCCGCCTCTGCGCCATGCTGCCGGACGAAACCTTGCGGGCGGAGACCAAACTTTTCACCGCGTGCAACCTCACCCTCCTGTTCGCGATTTTTGCCGGTCTGGGATGCGGGTTCTTGTTGTCAAAACTGCCGGGCCTTCCCGTCTTTGCGCGCGGCCTGCTGGCGGCGGCCGGCGGGGGGGGAATCTGGTTCGCGCTCTTGCTGGCCCTCCTGCCCCTGACGATGACCATGGCCCTGGTTTGGAAAATCAAGGAGGTGGTTTTCTCCAGCCTCCTGGCGGCGAGCGGCGGATCTAATTGATCTTCTCGGCGATCTGGTAGCGCAACATGCGGCGTTTCATCCAGCGCACCGCCAGCAAATCGTGGAACGAGGCGAACAGCCGGTTCCATACCCCGTAATGGCTCTCCCCCGCCAATCGCGGATGGTTCGTCACCTCGATTTCCGTCACGGTGTGCCCTTCGATCTTGAAGAGCGTCGGCAAAAAACGGTGCATCCCCTTGAAGAACTTCAAATTATCCACGCATTCGCGCTTGAAGGCCCGGTAGGTGCAGCCCGCATCGGCGATTTGTTCCCCGGACAACTTGTTGCGGACCCAGTTGGCGATGAGCGAGGAGGCCACCCGGATCGCATTGTCCCCCTCCCCGCGCGCCTTCACCCGCGTGCCGCAGACGCAGTCGAACCCCTTCAGCGCCTCCAGAAACTTCGGCAGGTCCTGCGGGTCGTTTTGCAGATCCGCGTCCAGGGTCACGATGTATCGGCCCCGCGCCGCTTTCATCCCGGCGAAGCTCGCCGCGCTCTCCCCGCAGTTGCGGGCGAACTTTTGCGCGCGGACGCGCCGGTCGCCCGCCGCCAGTTCCTTGAGGATTTCCCACGACCGGTCCGTGCTGCAATCGTCGGTGATGATGATCTCGTAAGCCAGTTGCAGCGGGTCCACCGCCGCGCGGATCGCCGCGACCAGCGCGCGCAAATTGTCCTGCTCATTGTAGCAGGGAATGACCAGGCTTAGAATCAGATGTTCGTCGGTTGACATTCAACTCGCCCCGGGGCCTTCTGCTTTGACGATGCGGTCCTGTTCCTGTGAAACGATCTTTCGTAACTCGGTTAAATCCGTCGGCAGAAGATGTGGCTCAAGCAATTTGAACAACGGTTCCATCTTCGGTTTGTGGCGGGCCAACAAAAGTTTGACGTCGCTTTCATACACGTAGATTCGGTCCCAATCAAATTGCCGGTAAAGCGACGGCAGCGCGTAAAGTTTCAATACAATCAGGCCCTCGACTGTGGCGGCGGGAACTTCCAGTTCGGCAAAGCGATGCTTGGCGGCAAACTTTTCCGCGACAATTTTAAAAAGCGGATTTTGCGTCAGCAGCAAATCAACTTGAACGCTGCGGAATTTTCCCCGCGCAAAAAAATCATTCTTGTCTTCGAGCGCCAGTTCCGGAATTTGCCCCAGCGTCGCGCCCGACATGAGCAAGTCCACGTCCCTGGTATTGCGCCCGCTCACGTAGGTCAGCATCGCCATGCCGCCGACCAGCAAATACTCCGCGCCCCGCTCCGCCAGCAGCCGGAACAAGTCCAGCGCGTCCTGCGGCACGGGCATGGCCGGCTTGGGCGGCGCGCCTTCGCGCAATTGCAGCGGAGTGTCCGTCCACTGATGCGCACCAGCCTCCCACGCCTCCAGAAGCACCTGGGCCACGCGCCGCAGGCTGACGCCTTCCGGCAGCGTGACCGGGCGATCTTCTTTCCTCGCGGCCATCATTTCCACAGTTGAATTCTACCCGAAATTGCCGTCCAAAGAAAGCGGATTCAAGGTTTCTTCCCGTAAAACTCCGCAATTGCGTCGCAGACCTGGTCCGCGGCGTCCAGGCTCATTTCCCCGTGGATGGGCAGCGACAGGATTTCCTTCACCGCCTGCTCCGTGCGCGGCAGTTTCGGGAGGTACGGAAACAATCCAATGACCCCCGGTTGCAGATGGTTCGGCTTGGGATAATGCACGCCCGTCTCGATGTTTTTTTCCTTGAGAAATTTTTGCAGCTCGTCCCGCTTCTCCGCCCGCACGACATACATGTGGTAAACCGGCGTCGCCCAGTCGCGCGCCGGCGGCGTCCGCACCAGGCCTTGCAGCCGTTGGTTATAGCGCGCCGCAATGGCCCGGCGGTTTTCGTTGAAGCCGTCCAGGCGCCGCAGCATCACCCGGCCCACCGCCGCGTTGATTTCGTTGAAGCGCACGTTGTAGCCGGGGAATTCGTGGTCGTACTTTCCCTGCCGGCCGTGGTTGCGCAGCATCCGCAATCGGTCGGCCATTTGCGCGTGGTTGGTCATCACACAGCCGCCGTCGCCCAGCACGGTGAGATTCTTGGACGGGAAGAAACTGAACGCGCCGAATGGCGCCATGCTGCCGACCGTTTTGCCCTTGTATTTCGCCCCCTGCGCCTGCGCGCAATCTTCGATCACCCAGAGGCTGTGTTTCGC
Organism: Verrucomicrobiota bacterium; assembly: GCA_049522055.1. Lineage (GTDB taxonomy): Bacteria > Verrucomicrobiota > Verrucomicrobiia > Limisphaerales > Palsa-1400 > JBEKOF01. The sequence goes on from JBEKOF010000004.1 coordinate 33,915, forward strand.
GGCGATCGCCAGCACCCGGTCCAGGTCCGCCGGATGCCCATACAGGTGAACCGGAATGATGCCCACCGTGCGCGGCGTGATGAGTGATTCCAGTTGTTCCACATCCAGGCAGAACGTGTCGTCAATGTCGCAAAACACCGGCCGCGCTCCGCGATGGATCAGCGGCTCCAGCGTGGGAAAGGCCGTATGGCTCGGCACGACGATCTCATCGCCGGGGCCGACCCCTTGCAGTTCGTGCAGCAGATACACGATCATCGTGCATGAACTGCCCAGCACGCACTGCGCGACGCCCGTGTGCGCGGCCAGCTCCGCCTCAAACGCCGCGCATTCCTTGCCCAGGATATATTGGCCGGAACGCAACGCCCGCAGCGCCGCCTCCTCCACCTCCGAGTTCACGAAACATTTTGACAATGGGATTTTTTGCATAATTTTTTTGCCGACTCTTCATCATTTCAACTTCACCGCCTGGCCGCTCCGTGCCGATTCCAGCGCGGCGTCCAGCACCCGCACCGCGTCGTACCCGGCCCAGCCGTCGGCCAGCGGCCTTTCCCGCGTTTGCGCGGACTTCAGGAAGGCGCGCAACTCCGCCAGCAGCGGCTCTTCCGGCGGACATTCAACCTGCCGGACCGCCCCTTCCACCCCTTTGAAGTCGTTTCCGTCCCGCACGTGCCGGTTTTCGTGCAGCTTGATCTTGTATTGCGCCACGTTGTAATCGCACACCGCGCTGCATTTTTCGCCGACCACAATCACTTCGCGGAATTTCCCCGGATAAAAATAATCGTTCTCCACCACCGCCCAGGTGCGGCCCAGCGCGGTGTCGTATTCCAGCGAAAGCAGCGACACATCCTCCATGCCGCGTCCCATGAAATCATGCTCGATCGCCAGCACGCTCCGCGGCGTGGCCTTGAGAAAATAGTTGAACAAATCAACAAAATGAATGCCGTCGGCGAACATCACCCCGCTGTCGTTGCGCGGCCGCTTGAACCCGCCGAAATGCCCGCGCAATATGCGCACGCCCCCGAATTTTCCCTCCTGCATCGCCTCGCGAATCCACCGGCTCGCCGGGTCATAGCGGAAAATGTGGCCCACTTGCAAAATGCGCCCCGTCCGGTCGGCCATTTCGGCCAGTTCCTTCGCTTCCTCCGGCGAGAGCGTGAGCGGTTTCTCGATGAAGACATCCTTGCCCGCCTCCAGAAACTCCCGGCCAAGCGGATAGTGGGTCGGGGCGGGAGTCACAATCACCACCGCGTCGGCCTGCGCGGCAAACTCCTTGTAATCGGCGGCCAGGTGCGATTCCGCAATCCCCAATTTGCGCGCATTTTCCAGCCGCGGGCCGTCCAGTTCGCTCACGAACAGCTCCACGGGCAGGGAATGCAGGACTCGCAAATGGTTGGCTCCCCAGCGCCCGATGCCGATTAACAAGAGTTTCATATTTTGCCATTCAAATTTTTCGCCCCGCAATCCGCGCCCCGCGATTCGCTTTTCCCCCATCGCCCTCCCCGGCAAAACCAATTTCACCGGATTCTCAAGGGGTTAAACAAATAACTCAACCTGCGCGGCCAAAGCAAGCCGCTTTCCCCGCCCTCAAACTCCATAGAGGCTTCTCGCTTGGCCCGCGCACCATTTTTTCAGCAAGGACTGAGCTTGACCGATTTGTTCCGGCGTGAAGTTGGAACTCCTCTCCATCTCCCGTATGATTTTAATCGCCCCATGCGGGTTGTGGCAAAAATTGGCATGTGCGTCCGCCAGCTTGATCCACCGTTCAAAACTTTTTGGCTCCTCTTTGATCCGTTGCTCCAGCAGTTCGACCGCCGTGCCAAGATTGCCATTGCGCAGCAGCGCATCCACGTCGTCTTTCGCGACCGGCGTCGGGGCCGCTTTGGCTGGAGGCCTGGCGACCAGGCGCGACTCGATGGTGTCCTCATCTTCCGGCGCTTCGCCGCCGGCGCCCGGAGGGCCTGAAACCATCACCTTTGCCGGAGCCGCGTCCGCCCTTTCGCCCCGCCCGAACCACCGTTTCTTCTGTTCCGGCGCCGCGGGCGCCAGCAGATTCCATTCGGGTATCGATCTCCTCGCATACTCCACCAAACCCGCCGCCACGTGAGGTTGGTTTTCCATCGCCGCCAGCAGCTTCTCCGCCTTCTGCGGACGCTTCATGTCCTGGGCATAGACCCGCATGAGCAGCAGGGCGGCGGCCAAATTCTCCGGGTCCCGGGCCATCAGCGATTCGAGCAACGACACCGCCTCCTTGAATCTGCCTTGCTGCCGCAGCCCCGCCGCCTTTGCCATCGGCCCCCTCTTTTCAACCGCGCCACGTTTACTGTGAAACTGTTGCAAATCCAAATCCCTTCCAAGGATCGCCAGCCACGCTTTAAGCTCTTGCACGGCGAATTCCTTCTGGTCCGGGGTAAACGCCTCGCAATGATCCAGCCGCCGGATAATCTTGATCGCCCGTTGCGGCCGGCCCAGATGCATCGCCGCCGTTTCTGCGGCGAACAGCCAGACCGGGTAGTTTCCCGCATTTTCCACCAGGTGAGGTTGTGCCGCCCGCCAAGCCTTGCGCACCGAACCGTTCTCACGCCAGTGCCGCAGCAGCGTCAGATTCGGAAGCGGCTCTTCCGCCCGGCCTCCCTTTTCCGCAAAATCACCCTCGCAGAACACCATGTCAAAGATCAGGCCGCCAAGCACCTCGCTCAGGGCCTTGTTCGCCATCCGCAATCCGATCAGGCAGGGAACCAGCGCAAGAAAAATTCCGCACGCCAGTCCAATCCCCGGATGCCCCGTGCTCTGACCCAGGAACCAGCCGGCCAGAAAAGCGGCCAAACTACAGATCAGGATGAATCGCAAACGCCCCCGGTGCTCTCCCCAATCAGCATTTCTTGCCAGCCAATAGCCGAATCGCCACAGCAGAGCCAGACACGCCATCGCCTGCCAGGGCCGCCCCGGCGAAAAAATCGCCCCATAATCCATGTGCCCGTCTGCCACAACAAACAGCCCCGTTATCGCCGTCAGCCATATCGTCCGCCGATAGGCGCGCAGACGATAGTTTTGACACAGCAACCACGCCACCGTCGGAAGCGCCAGCAACACTCCAACCCCCGGCCAGTGGTGCAAGTCATAAAAGGCGATCTGCCATTTGATGTAATATCCGCCCAGGAAAGTTGCGCACAACGCCAGCGTCGCAACCACACATTCCACCGTCGCGAATCGCTGCATCGCCCAACCCGCCGCCACCATCATCAATAGCACCACGCCGCGCCATTGATTCAGCAGATACAGATAATTGTACAGCCCGACATGCATTTCTTGCATTTCTCCCTCTCTTATCGGCGCAATCACCGCATAAATTTAGCCGGTTGACCGCTGAAAAACCCTCAAAAATGTTCAGCCAGTTGCGCATCCTTCCCATCTCCCAATTTAATGTCTTGCCCCGGCCAGCCGATATTAAACGCTGAAACCAGTTCTCTATGACGAAAACTCGTTTGTTCAGCTTGGTCCCAATCCGGGCCTTGGCCGGAGGCTGCTGCCTTTGGCTCGCCTGCTCTTGTTGCCAGGCCCAAACATCCCCATACTCCATCGGCCATGCGGACAGCCAGGGGTTCGACGTGGCCATCGGCGGCCTCCATGTCACCAACACTCTGGCAGCCAACGGAGCCTTGGTGGCCGACAGCGTGGTCTCCAACGCCTGCGGGGTCACCCTCTCGCTGCTTCGGGCCGCCGATTCCAATGCCGTCGTCTTCGACACCAACGACTTCGTCACCTTGAGTCTCCCCGCCGATCCAACCTTGCCGCCGGTCATTAGTTTCCAGCTCACCTTCGTCTCCTTCGACCAGGCGAAATGGATCGCCCTGTTCCCTACCAACCAGCCGGCTCCGTTTCATTTCCTGGTTTGCTCCATGCCAACCGCCCAGGTCTGGCACCAGCGCGGATGGCTCAACGCCACCCCCGTGGCCGACCCTTTTCCCCTGCTCCTGGACCCGCACGATGGCACGCCCGAAATCTCCTGCCTCTGGAACCGCAACTGGAGCTATATCTGTCCCCTCGCCGGTCATCCCATTCCCATGATCGGCCTCTGGGACCCTTCCCTGGGCCTTTACTACGGTTACGATTTCCAGGCCTCCCGCGCCACCTGGGCCCAAAGCGAAAGCCAGATTGCCACGGTCTATGCCTGGGGCGCCGGAACCTCCTCCAACTTCATCGCCCTGGCCTGGCCCTCCGGCGGTTCGCGTTTTGGCAACCAGGAATATCCCGCCGCCGGCCAGAGCATCTCCGCCTCCTGCAGCCTTATAATTGACACGAATCTGCCCGACACCGAAGATCCGAACGAGCGTTTTCAGGAGCGGCTCTTTGGCCTTTACAGCAACTCCCTGCCGCGGGTCCCCGCCATGAACGATGTCGCCTGGATTCCCGGCGTGGCCCGCCTCATGGATTTTGCCGGCCCGGTTGGAACCGAGTTGTATGGAGACCTCGACGAACCCGACTACTGTGAGACCAATGCCGTCGGGCTGATGGGCTTCGGCGGGCACCGCGAAATGCCCGTGGACGCCTGGGCCTTGAGCGGCACTTCCCTCAACTCCGTCAGGAACCAGCTCAACGCCTTGCTCACCAATTATGCCCGGCGCTTTACCGTCAGCAACGACCCCTGTTTGTATTGGACCAAGCCCTTGGCGGGGGCTTGGGTCACCAATTATGGAGGCTCCAACGCCACCACCCTCCATAACTCCGAGGGTTGGTTCACCGCGCGCGTCCTCGTCGAGCTTTACCGATACGACCTTGCCCGCGGCACCACCGACACATCTTACTTGACTAACATTGACTCCCTTTTCAATTGGGCCAAACATTTCGTCTGGACCCGCGGCGAAATTGACGATGTCCCCTCCTCACCCTTCGCCATCAGCGCCACTCTGAGCGCCGCCTTTCTCCTCGATTACCACTTCACTTTTATGAACGACCCTCTCCGCAGCAACAACGCCGCGCAGGCCCTGGATCTGGCCCAAAAACTCCTCTGGCGCTCCTTGTCTGTCTGGGCCATGGACTCCGATAATTGGGATGGTGCCTTGGACAGCGCCTTCCTGGCCGAGCCTAACAGCGGTCGCGATTGGGCCTGCCTGGGGTCTGCCAACGAGGTGAACTGGATTCTGGACACTCTCGCCCAGGTCTATGTCCATACGGGCGATGAGCGCCTGCGCTTCTATTTGCGCGGCATGTTGCAGCGTTGGCCCAGTCTCTATCGCGGCGATTTCGAACCCTCCCTCGCGGATTTCTCTGACTTCAACGATAGCGAGACCGAGGGGTATGGGCTGGTCATCGGGTCGGGGCCGGGGCGCGGCAATCGTTATGACTACGGCTTCACCGAGTCCCTGGCCCTCATTGAGCCGGTCAGCAACTCCATCGTCCGTGTCGTCGCCGGCGATGCCGCCTGCATTGCTTTTGACAAGGGGCCGACGGCCACCGACATCACCAACTACTCCTCCGGCGGCAACGGCGCCTGTTCCTTCACCATCGTCTCCTCCTCGCCGGCCTCCTTTGATTTGAGCTTCTCCTATCCTTTCGTCAACATCCACACCAACACCGTCACGCGCAATGGACTGGTTCTCTCATCCAATCTGGTTTACCGCCCGCTGCAAGCCCCCAGTTCCTTGTACATCTCCGGCGTGATGAATGGAGACACCATCGCCATTGGTCCGTCGGTTTCAAATGCCCCGCCTTTTTCGCCCGATGACTCCCTGGTCTATGCCGAGTCGGCTGTCCAACCGATTACCAACGGTTCGTTTGTCACCCTCTCTTTGGCGGGCGACTGCCTCTTGCCCCAGGATTGGACCGATTTCCAGTCCTTCGCCGGCATCGTTCCGGGGCTGCATTGGAATTTCGGCGTGCCCTACCAGCAGCGCCTTTATGCCGCCGCCAATGTCACTTCGCTGCAAGCGCCCCAGTCCTATGCCGTCTTCGTGGCCTATTCTCCGCCGGCAGTTGCGGCCTCCGCCCAGGAGCCTGCCCTGATTCTTGACACGCCGGTGAGCAATTCCACCAGCCTGCCTTTGAGCGGCGCCCCGGTGCTCGCCTGGCGCGCATGGCCCGCCATGTTCAATCGAATGATCTTGCTCGACTTCGCGCTCGTGCCCTCCGGACACAATGTTGTCGGCGTGAATCCCCAAGGCGCTCTCGTCATGGGTGTCACCGCCTGCACCAACAACTCCACCTCATGGCAATGGGTTCAACCCGTCCTTTCCAACGCCGCGCCGGATTTCGTTCAGCAGCAAAAGAACTGGCTGGCCCAAGCCGCCTTGCAAAATTTCTTTGCCCAACTGCCCCCCGGCCGCGCGGCCCTGCTCCCATCCGGGCCGGGCACTCACGATTATCGCGGGCCGGCCCTGGATTTTGCCGGCACCAACGGCCTGGCCTGCCAGTGGACTCCCCTCTCTCTCAGCCAGTGCGCCGACACCAACTCCTTCAACGCCACCCTTTTCCCGCTGGCCTTCTACATGGGCGACGATTGGTACGTCGCCACTGTCAATACCACCAATGACGCCCGCTCCGCCTTGCTCGGCTATTTGCGCGGCGGCGGCACGCTCCTGGTCATGTCCGTCTCCCCTTCCCCTATGTTTTATGCCGGCGTTGACGGCCAGGATTCAGGCCCCGAAGACGGAGGCAATGGCGTCACCAACGGCCTGCTCTGTTATTTGGGACTCCCCTGGGTTTACTATGACGCCGCCCCTTCCGGTTCCCTCTTCCAAGTCCAAACCAACCAGGTCACCATGCCAAACGTCGCCCGGTCCTTTCCATTTCCGCCGCCCATCACTCGTGACTTTGGGTTGATTAATCCGGCCCAGGTCAATCCTGCCGACCATTACGTCCCCTGGATTTCCATGTCATGCGGCAACAGCCCCGTCGGTGACGCCGCCGGTTGCATCGAATTCCATCAAGGGCCGGCGGCCAACGGCAGAATCATCTACATCTCCAACGCCCTCCTGCTCAGCTCCCAGGCGACCGCGATCATGGCCGACGCCGCCTCCTGGCTTTGCGCGGACATCGCGGGAATCTCCCCGCCATTATTGGATACAATCCAACTCAATCCAGCCGCCGTCGTTTTGGGATTCAAGGCCCAGCCCAATCTCGACTATTCCCTTGAGAGTTGCGATGACCTCCTCATTGGCTCCTGGTCCTCCCTCGCCGACATCCCCGGCGCGCCCACCAACACCTCCATGACTGTGACCGACCCCCGCCAAAAACCCCCCTCCCGCTTCTATCGTCTGCTAGTCCACCCCTGATCCCCCTCACCCGCCCCTCCCCGCCCATCTCTCCCAGCCAGATCAGCAACCCGCCAAAGAACCGTCAT
>JBEKOF010000005.1:0-40879 GCA_049522055.1 Verrucomicrobiota bacterium
ATGGCAGTCGGTGCAGGAAAGTTTTCCTTCCGGCACCGGATGATGGCTGGGCAGGGAAAACTGCCCGCGCACGTCGGTGTGGCATTGAAAGCAAAGGGTCTCGGTGGAGCGGCCCGGCTCGACCGCCAGACGCGCCCCGAAGCTGCCCCTTTGCGCGCGCCCTGGTTTAAAGGTGTAGGGAGGCAAAGTCTCCCCGCCGGAATCGGAGTGAATGCTGCAAGGCCCGTGGCAGGCCTCGCAGCCCGCGTTGATGGCGTTGGTGCCTGCGGCGATCAAACGCGCGTGGTCGGCGGTCGCAAATTCCCGGCAAAGGTCCTCATGGCACTGTTCGCATTCCTTGGAGCCGATGTACTTGGCGCCGGGAACCTCGGGCAGCAGCACCACCGAACGGGTGACGGTGCCGCACGAGATCGCCGCCAGCGCCAGGACCAGCGCCGCAACGGTCAGCCAAAGCCCCCGCCCGTCCTTCACGGCCTGGCGGGCGAGGATGCTGAGGTTGCTTTGGATCATAAAGTGGTTGTTTTACTGGCCCAACTCTGCCGCGATCCAGTCCTCGGCGGTCTCCAGGAGCGTGACGCAAAACTCGGGGTTGTGGATGCCCAGGCTCTTGTCGCTCAGGACCACATAGACGTTGAACCGGGCTTTCTGAATGTTCGTGGGGATGAGCGCCTGTTCGGCCGCACCCGGACCGGGACCGCCGAGCGAAAACACGTTGGTCGTGGTGTATTCCCACGCGTTGGTTCCGTAGCTCCGCAACGCCGCCGGGGCGTTGTTCGTCGCCCAGTAATCCAATTCGAGCTTCACCAGTTGGACTTCATTGGAGATGGCGCCCTGCGTGAATTGCTCCAGCAACTCCGGGAACGGATGACAATCGAGGCACAGATTATAACTGTTCACCGCGAAGTTGTGGCCGGTGACGGCCGGCACAGCCTCGCTGACAAAGGGCGAGGTTTGCATGTGGCACTCCACGCACTGGTTGGTCAGCAGGAGGGCGTGGGAGCCGGGTTGGTAAGGCGCCAGCCCGGAGGCCAGTTCGCCATCCGTTCCCAAGAGCATGTTGTATTGCGCCGAAAAATGCGGCGGCGCGGCGGTATTGGTCCACGAAGCCCCCGTATCATTGTGGCATTGGCCGCACACGTTGATCTTGGGATTGTAGTAACGAGCAAAAGCGCCGTTGGTGGGCATGAAGTAGTCATTGGTCGAGGCCACAGGATACCGGAGTTGAGCCGGATAGCGGTTGGTCTGATGCGGGTCGTGGCAGGTGATGCAGACGATTCCCATGTTGGCGTCCCCCACCAGCGGCGCCTGGCCCTGGATCAAGCTCCACCGCGCCGAACCGGAGTGGCAGCGCCCGCAGTTGCCGATCTGCGTCTTGGCGTTGAGATTGGAGATGACGGCGTTGTGCGGGCTGGCGGCCCATTCCTCAAAGGTCGGGTGATAGGCGCTGGTGTGGCAGCCCCCGCACACGGTGGCGGCGACTTCCACCCGAGGGACCCAGGCCGGGTCGTCGGGATTGGCGGCGTGCCTGGCGGCCGGCCCGTGGCAATTCTCGCATTGCACGCCCTCCAGCTTGGGTGTCTTGGCCCGGCTGACGAATCCGGTGGGCAGGTCGCAGCCGACGGTGTGGCAGGGCAGACAGGAGGCGTTGGTTTGGCCGCCTTTGGCCAGAAACTCCGCGTTGGTGAAAGCCTCGAAATGGTGGGTATGCGCCAGCGAGTTGCGGACGGGCGAATGGCAATCCGCGCAGGCGGCCGACCCCGCGTATTTGGGCAAGGGGCCGGCGACGCGGTAGAACGCGCTCGGAAGATTTGTTTTGACAGAGATTTGCCGGAGCAAATTGGTCGCTTTGCCCACGGCCTTCCAAGCGGGGTCCGTCAAGCTTTCCGTTTCAAATAGCTGGTAGTAGCCGGAAGGTCCGTCCCAGGCGATGTTCACTCCGTTGGTCACCCGCTCCACGCCCGTTACCACCGGAACGCCGGGCATGCCGCCCGGCTGAGTGATGCCCAGATGTTGCACGTTCTGGGCGATGGCGGCCAAAGAGGCCGCCAGAAAAAAGCCGGCCGTGCGGGCGCATCGTGATACTGCCACAGTTGGATGGAAGAAACCCCGCTCCCGAACGCTCTCGCCACTTTGTAGGGCGGGGGAATCGTCAAATCGCATTGCAGGAGTGTCGAGATGCGCCTCAGCACCAGCCTCAAACAGAAACTCTTTCGTCCTCTTTGTCCTTCGCCAGTTTCGGTGGGGTCCCAAGCGCATAAGCCCTCGCATCCTCGCGTCAATGGGCCGCTCCCTTGAGTTGTTGCAAGGCTTCCACTTGCGCCTTGGACTCAAGGGCGATTTCCTTGAGCTTCTCGGTTTGTTCATTTTTGACCCGCTGAAGATCCGTCAATGCGGCCTGTCGGTCCTCCTCAGACTGGCTATTCTGCGCCTCGATAAAGCGGTCCTCAGCTTGCTGGACTTTGGCCTGCATTTCCTGCGCCGTCTTTTTGAATTCAGCTATTGAAGCTGCCCGCAACTGCCGCGAACCGTCCTCCACGGACACGGAATCAAGATTCGGAATGGCCTGCCGGACCGCAGCCAGCGCAGCCTTATCCGCCTTGGCCGCGGGCGGCGGGTGCGGAACGGAAAGATCCACCCCCGCGATGGCGCGGCTGAGGTCTGGTTCCAGGGCTTGTTCCCATTCCGGGGCCAGCGAAGCAAGAGATGCCTTGTGGCCACTGCAGACCACCACCAGGCCGAGATAACAAGCGTCCCCTTTGTCCATGTTGAACGGCTTGATGCCATCGGCCACCGCGGCATTGGCCGTGGAAGCAGAAAACGAATTCACGCGCGCAATGCTGATTTTGCCGCCGGCCTCCTGCTCATATAGGCAAAGCAGTTGCTCCACCCGCCCGGAGAACTCCCGCCCGCTGTCGCCAACGCTGGCGGGGTCAAGCAATGAATAAAACCGGATTTCCACCGGCGACTCAAGATGCCGCAGAACCGCCTTGGTCGCGGCCGAAAGCGCGGGTGGCCCGGAATGATCCGGTGCCGCCGCGCTAGGCGGCGCTTGCAAAAACCACCACGCGCTCAGAGCGGCCCCCGCCGCGAAAAAGGCCAGTCCCGGAACCAGAGCGCGAACCCACCCGGCCGCGCCTTGGCGCCGTTTGCCCGACGCATCCGCATTGGCCGCCGCTGGTTGGTTCATAAGGTTCCTCTCTGGCTCTGTTTTCATGGGCGGCTGGCAGGTTGCCAGCCGCCATGTTGTCCGTCAATCTATCCAGCCTCTGTCCGTCCGGTCACGGAGTGTGTACCACGCGGAAGAACTGTTGTAAATTACCCCGTGTCGGCGTCAGGTAGCTGAAGGCGGCGTTGTTGGTTGCCACCAACGGTTCGCCGACGTTTTGCCAGCCGCCGCCCAGAGTGCTGACTTCCTGGATCTGATAGGTTGTGCCGGCCACCGTGTTGAAGGTCACATCCGCAGCCGTGTAGATCTGGATCGTGTTGGTGCTGCCGAGCAAAGCTCCCGTGCCATTGGCATAAACCACCCCGCCAGGGACCTGAAGTCCGGCCACCGTCGGATTGAGGCCCAGCGCGTATTTGAGCCAGTTGGGGATGCCGTCGCCGGCCGGGTCGGCGTTGGGCGCGCCTTGCGCGTTGGTAATGGAGCCGAAGTAGGCGATCTCCCACGCATCGGGCAGGCCCCCTGGCACCGAGGTGCCCGACAGGTTGGCGATCGAGGCCTTGAGGATGCCCGTGGCAAACGGGGCATTATGGATGCCCAGGCTGCCGTCGTTGTTGACAAACTGCCAGTCGTAGGCCGCCTCCAACTGCGCCTGCGTCCATTTCGTGGTGACCGACAGGCTGCTCTTCACTGAGCCATCCACCACACCGCTCGAATTGGGCAGCAGCGTCGAGAGTTGGTTGAGCAGAATCTGCACTTCGGTCTGGACTCCTTGGATGATGCCGGTATTGGCGTAATCCTCCACCGGGAAGTTGAAAGTAGTCAGCGGGCCGTGGCATTGAGCGCACACGTCGGTCTTGTCCATGACGTTCGTCACCCCGTTGGAAACCACATTGTAAGTCATCTCGAACGTGTGTCCGCCGGCTTGCAGGAAGGCCGGATCGCCCGGCAGCACCGCCTGCATGTGGCAGCCCACGCAAAGGTTGGACACCGTTTCGCGGTGGGCGGAGCTGGGAATGTTCTGGCCATAAGTGATGGCGTTGACGCCCTCGATCATGTCTCCCTGCACGCCGTCATGCGGGCCAAAGCTGGAGCCGCCAACCCAGGTGTTGCTCCCCAACGGGTAGAGGGCGACGTTGTTGCTCGCCCCGCCATCGCGGGAGTGGTGGCATTCAATGCACAACTCGCCCTCGCCCGCGTTGGTGATCACCGTGCCGTCGCCAAACGTGACATTGGCCAGCGTGCGGATCAGGTGAATGTTGTCCGCCGGGGCCGTGTTCCCGTGCGGCTCATGGCAGGTCTGGCAGCCAATCGCATCGTAGGCGGTATTGATGGTATTGGTCGGAGCAAATGTCGTGGCGTTGGTGCCCGTGTAATCAATCCGGGCCATGAAGCCGGCGTCGGTGTGGCACTGCACACAGTAGCCGCGGCCCGCGCCGGAGGGGATGGTCGTTGTGACCGCGTGTTTGGAGGCGTACCATTCCGTCCCATAGTAGTGATGCGGGGGATCGTCATGGCATTGTTCGCAGGCGCCCGCCGTCAAGCTGACCGCGAGCCTGGGCCAGTTGGAAACATTGGTGTTGCCGAAGGCATAGGCGTGCTCGCTGCCCGGCCCGTGGCAGTTCTCGCACTGGATGTTGGCCAGGTTCTGCAGGGCCGACGGCATGTTGGCGAAATTGCTGTTAGTCAGAACGGTCGGAAATTGCCAGGCCGCAGCCAGACCCGTCAAATTCGTGTTGATGGAAACCGAGTAGAATCCGTTGTCCGCGTAACTCGCGGCATTGGTGTCGTACCCCACCGTGTGACACTTGAGGCAGGAGACGCTGTAGCTGCCCAGTTGGCCGTTGATCCCCTCGGTGAAGATCATCGAGTGGGCGGTGTTGGTCCAATATGTATATTCATCCTGCGCAACCACACTGCCGCTGTGGCAGAATTCGCATACGCCAACGCCCAGATAGGTGGCGGCGGAGAAGTTGAATGTGAAGTTAGTGGAGCCATTGGTCTTCGTGTTGACGGTAGCGGTCACGGAGTATTGTCCCGTCACATCGGGCTGCAATGTCGCGCGACCGGCCACCTGGTAAATCAGTTGGTCGGACGGCAAAAAGACACCCATATTAGTGGGGAGCAACGTGGGAGCAAGCGCCGCAGCCGATAACACAGGCTTGCTGGTCAGCACAAAACTGACGTTGGTGATACCCGAGGCGGGAATGGCACTGTTGACGTCCACCTCCAGATTCAGCGGCACGCCGACGCCGACCGAGCTCAAGCCGCCGGAATAAACCGTGCTCGCCGGGAGCCCATAGGTGGCGACGTTATTAGGGGTGACAGGTTGCGCGATCAGTTGCCCGGTCAGCGGTATTGCCGCCGCGTGGGCCGTCAGAGTCGCGGCCAGCGTCAGGAGCACGGCTCCGATCCGTCGAGCCGGCTGGTGTTTGTTGGATAGGTGTGTTTTCATATTTGCGTTGTTGAGTTCATTGCCATTGCGGTGCTGTTATTATAAGTCTTGATAAGAAAATTGAGGCTTATTGCCCATAGCTGTAATTCCCGCCGGGAAAGGCCCAGCTCGCTTGGGGTGGCGCGCCAGCCGTCTCCGGCGGGCGCGGGGCTTCCTGGAGCTTGGCCATCAATTGCGCCGTGTGCTTCTCGATGATCTGGCGGCAAGGCCCCATTTCCTGCTCGCGCATCCGCACATTCCCGGCCACCAACTGCTCCAGGTCGTCTATGTCGTATAGAAAAACATTTTCCACGTCCTGCGCCGCGCGATCAATGTCCCGGGGCACGGCGATATCAATGAGGAACAACGGGCGGTTGGCCCGCTGCCTCATCACCACTTCCACGTCCTCGCGGTCCAGGATGGTTTCCGGGCAGCCGGTGGAACTGACCACGATGTCCGCCCCGGCCATCGCCGCCAGGCCCTCATCCATATAATTGACCGCGCGGCCTCCGAATTCGCGGGCCAGGGCCTGGGCGTGTTCCAGCGAGCGGTTGGCGACGATGATGGAGCCGACGCCGTTTTTGGCGATGTGCCGGATGCAGGCCTCCCCCATTTTGCCGGCGCCGATGATCATGACTGTCTTGTCGCGAAAATCGCCGCCGAATATTTTCTCCGCCAATTGCACGGCCACGCTGCCCACCGAGGTCGCGCCGCGGCCGATTTGAGTCTTGGTGCGGATGTCTTTGACGACTTGAAAGGCGCGTTGAAAGGCGCAATTGATCACCCGCCCGGTCAGCTTGGCGGCGCGGGCCGCCTCGTAAGCCGTTTTCATCTGACCGGTGATTTCCGTTTCGCCCAGCACCATCGAATCCAGGCCGCTGGCGACGGAGAACAGATGCCGCGCCGCGTCCGCGTCCCTATGAACATAGATATATGGGGAGACATCCACCGGTGTGCGGGCCAGCGAGCCGAGCAGTTCCGCCAATCCCTGGGCGTTCCCGGCTACTCCGTACAATTCCACCCGGTTGCAGGTGGAGATGAGCGCCAATTCGGACAGCCCGCCCTGCTCTTTGAGCCGGGTGGCGGTTTCGATGAGGCGCGACGGCGTGACGGCCAGTTGCTCGCGCAGGGCGACCGGTGCCGTCTTGAAGCTGATTCCTGCCACGAACATCATAGAACGCTCCTTCCGGCCCCGGCGCCCGGCGCAGAATTTTGCCTGCGGCTCCTTTGAGATCGGCTTTTCTTAATGAGCTTCGTGCTTTTCATGTTGCCAGTAGCATCACTCCTAAACGGGAAGAACGACTACACATTGGTTGCGAATTTTCGGACATTTATTGGTTATCTCTCCGTCCGATAGCCGAAATGACCGGATTGAGCCGCTGTTCAAAGAGCGGACTGACCAATAAATGACCTGTGAATGGCAAAAAGAGTGGAGTCTCAAAAAGGACATCCCGGTAGGTTTGCTGGTAGATGGATGAAAAATGAAACTGTTCGCCCAGACAACCCAATGGGATGACCCCAACCCGCCGGACGACTCGGGCGATTGTCCCAAGCCCTCCACCTGCCCGCTCAGCCGAGTGCGCGCGGGAATGCTGGTGCGCATCAAGCAGCTTGCCGCCCCGCCGGAGGTGAGCCGCCGCTTGCGGGAGATCGGATTTGGCGAACAGCAGGTGATCCGGCTGCTGGTCAGTCAATCCAGCCTGATTTGCCAGGTGTGCAACGCGCGCCTGGCGCTGAGCTGCCAACTGGCCCAACTGATCCTGGTCGAGCCTCTGCCGGCTTGAGGCTGCCAGGGACGCTGATAGAATCAAATGTCATGAATGCGAATGCCTGGATGTTTCTGGCGCTCTATGCGGCGGCGGCGGCGGCCTTCGGCCTGGCGCCGCTGGCCCTGGCCTGGCTTTGGGCGCGGAGCTTCTCGCCGCGCAAGCCGGGGGCGGTCAAAAACGCCGTTTACGAGTGCGGTTTGGACGGCCAGCCGACCGGATGGGTGCAATTCAAATTCGAATATTATCTCTATGGGATAATTTTCTTGATTTTCGACGTGGAAACCATTTTTTTGCTGCCCTTCGCTGTGGCCTGCAAGGGGCTTTCGCTTGGGGCGTGTCTGGCGATGTTGATTTTCATCTTGTTGCTGGTGGAAGGGCTGGCCTGGGCCTGGGCCAAGGGGGTATTGGCTTGGAAATAGATTTTGGAACGCCTTTGATGAAGCAGGAACCGCAAAACAAGTTAAGCCGCCAAGGCGTGCTGCTCACCTCGGTGGAAGAGCTTTACAACTGGGGCCGCAAGAATTCCCTCTGGCCGCTGCAGTTCGGCCTCGCCTGCTGCGCCATTGAGATGATCGCCGCGTCCATGGCGCGCTTTGACATGGCGCGCTTCGGCGCCGAGGTCTTTCGGCCATCGCCCCGGCAGGCGGATTTGCTGATTGTATCGGGAACTGTCACCAAGAAAATGGCCCCGCAAGTCGTCCGTCTTTACAACCAGATGCCCGAGCCAAAATATGTCATCGCCATGGGCGCGTGCGCCATCTGCGGCGGTCCCTTCCGGGACGGCTATAATGTCCTCCGGGG
Organism: Verrucomicrobiota bacterium; assembly: GCA_049522055.1. GTDB lineage: Bacteria > Verrucomicrobiota > Verrucomicrobiia > Limisphaerales > Palsa-1400 > JBEKOF01. The sequence continues at coordinate 8,168 of JBEKOF010000005.1, forward strand.
AATTGACCTCTATCTGCCGGTGGACATTTATATCCCCGGTTGTCCGCCCCGCCCGGAGGCGCTGCTGGACGGACTGATCGCGTTGCAGAAAAAAATCGCCGCCCAGAGCCTGACGGGTCCGGGGCGTCCGCGCCACCTGCGGGCCGACGCCCCCGGGGAGTATCCCGTTCCACAATTTGGAGCGCATGACCTGGTGGGGCCGCGCCTGCCCGCCGCCCCGGAGACCCCTGATGCACACTCTTGAAGAGATCATCGCCCGCGTCGCCGCGGCTCTGCCGGGCGCCCGCCTGGAGATCGTTCCCAACAACAGTCCGGCCCGGCAGCCCTCACTGCTCCTGGAGCCGGGGCGGGCGGTAGAGATCGCCACGTTTTTGCGGGACGATCCGCAACTGCGCTTCGACTACGCCTCCAACGTCACGGGCGTGGACTGGCCGGAAAAAACCGTCCGGGAGAAAGTCAAAGTCAAGAAGATCGTTGGGGGGATGGAACAGGAGGCCGAGGAACTGGTCGAACGGAAGACCCCGGGATTCCTCGAAGCCGTCTATCATCTCTACTCCATGGCCCTGGGGCAGGGGCCGCTGATCCTGCGGCTGCGCACCGCTGACCGGAGCGGCCAGGTCGCCCTGCCCTCGCTCACGCCGGTCTGGCGCAGCTGCGAATTCCAAGAGCGGGAAATCTTCGATCTTTTTGGCGTGCAATTCCAGGGGCATCCCGATCTGCGCCGCATCCTCATGTGGGACAACTTTGCCGATCATCCCATGCGCAAGGATTATGCGCCGGCTGGGGACCAGGAGGCTCAGCCATGATCGCGCCGCCTGCCGAACTTCCGGCGCCGAGCCGCGTAGGCTGGGCCGACCACGACCTGCTCGAGGTGGCCATGGGGCCGCATCATCCCTCCACCCACGGGGTCTTTCGGATGAACGTGGTGCTGGACGGGGAAAGCGTGGCCAAATTGACGCCCATTTTCGGCTACCTCCATCGCAACCACGAAAAAATCGCTGAGCACAACAGCTACCTGGCCGCCATCCCCTACACCGACCGCCTGGATTACATCTGCTCGATGACCAACAACTGGGCCTACGTCCTGACCGTCGAGAAGCTGGCGGGATTGCCGGTGCCGGACCGCGCGGAATATATTCGCGTGATCGTCGGCGAATTCACCCGCCTGTTCAACCACGCCTGCATGGCGGGATTCCTCTTGCAGGACATGGGCGCGCTGGGAACGCCGCTCATGTACGCCTTTCGCGAACGGGAGAAAATCCTCGATCTCTTCGAGGCCTTGAGCGGCTCGCGCATGATGTGCAATTACCTCCGCTTTGGCGGCGTGCGTTGCGACCTGCCGGGCGGCTGGCGGGAACAGGCCGCCGGGGTCGCGGCCGCTTTCCATCCCTTCCTCGACCAGTTTGAGGCTCTCCTGAGCGAAAACGAGATCCTCCGCGCTCGCACCCAGGGCGTGGGCGTGCTCCCGGTCGCTCTGGCAGTCAATGCCGGGGTGACCGGCCCGGGGCTGCGGGCCAGCGGAGTCAATTATGACATTCGCAAAGTGGATCAATACGGGATTTACAACCGCTTCAAATTCCGGGTTCCCCTGGGCGCGCGGGGGGACGTTTTTGATCGTTACATGGTGCGGATTCTCGAAATGCGCGAATCCCTCGCCATTCTGGAGCAGGCCCTGCGGGACATTCCCGAAGGAGCGTTCCTGGATCCCAAAGCCAAACTGCGCAATCTGCGCCCCAAAGCCGGCGAAGCCTATGGACGCATCGAAGCGCCCAAAGGCGAATTAGGCTTTTACCTCATCAGCGACGGCGGGCCGGCGCCTTATCGGTACCGCATCCGCCCTCCAAGTCTGATCAACCTGACCGTCCTCGAAGATATGTGCCTCGGCCATGCCATCGCGGATGTCGTCATCATCCTGGGCAGCATTGATATCGTGCTCGGGGAGGTGGATCGCTGATGCTGGGCCGCGGCATTCTTCGGGGGCTGATCGAGACCGGGCGCAATTTCTGCGGCAGCTATTATGATCCCGCGCGGCTGACCACCGTGCAGTACCCGGAGGAGAAACTGCCTCCGCAGGAAAACGCGCGCACCCTTCCTTTCCTGGTTTACGACGGGCAGGATCCTCTGGTCGGCTTGCGCTGCACGGCCTGCACCATCTGCGAGCAGGAATGCCCCGCTCATTGCATCCGCATCGTCAAGGACACGGTCAAAAAGCCGGATTACCTGGGCAAAATGCAATTTCACCCCAAGGTGTTCGACATTGACGCGATGGTCTGCATGAGTTGCGGCGTTTGCGTGGAAGTCTGCCCCTTCGATTCCATCAAAATGGACCGGGTCTTCGAGTTGGCCCAGGATCGCCGGGCACTGGTCCTCCACAAAATGAATCTGGCCAAATCCAACCAGTACTATCGCGAAATCCATCCCACCGAAGCCGCCGCCGTGGACGCCGCGCGCGACGAAGAACAGCGCAAGGCCCGTGCCAAAAAAGCCGCCGCCCCGGCCATTCTCACCCCATGAACGCCCTGGACCAGATTTTTGTTTCCACGCTGCACCGGCTGGCGGGATTCGCCCCGGCGTCCGCCCGTCCGCTGGTTTCGATGTTGCTCATCATCGCGGGCCTGATGGCGCTGTTCGGGACCTGTTTTGCCCTCGCCACCATCCTGGAGCGCAAAACGCTGGGCCGGATGCAAAATCGGTATGGCCCCAACCGCGTTGGGCCTTTCGGGTTGTTCCAGCCGATCGCCGATGGGGTCAAGATGCTGATCAAGGAGGATATTGTACCTTTTTCCGCCGATCAGGCGCTCCATTTTCTCGCCCCGCTGGTGCTGACCGTGCCGGTTTGGCTCGCCTTCGCCGTCCTGCCCTTCGGACGCAACATGAGCGCCATTGAGCTGGACTCCGGCATTCTCTTCTTTTTTGCCATCGGTTCCGCCTCCGAACTGGCGGTCTTCATGGCGGGCTGGTCGAGCCAGAACAAATACTCCCTGTTGGGCGCCATGCGCGCGATCGCGCAAATGATCAGCTACGAAGTCCCGTTGGTGCTGGCCAGCGTTCCGGCCCTCATCGCGGCCGGTTCCTTGTCTTTGCCCGCCATTGTCCAGGCCCAATCCGGCTTCGCCCTGGGCTGGGTCCCGCGCTGGAACGTCTTCACCCCTTGGGGCCTGGCCGGGTTCGCGCTCTTCCTGATCGCCGCCACCGCCGAATCCAACCGTTGCCCCTTTGACCTGCCGGAAGGGGAATCGGAGTTGATCGCCGGCTATCTGACCGAGTATTCCGGTTTCAAATACGCCCTGTTTTTCCTTGGGGAATATCTCGGGCTTTTCGCCGTGACGGGGCTGGCCGTGACGCTCTTTCTTGGGGGATGGCAGGCGCCGGCACCCTGGCTCCAATGGCTGCCTACCTGGGGCTGGTTCGCCCTGAAATTCAGCGCGCTGATTTTTCTCTTCATCTGGGCGCGCGCCACCTTGCCGCGCTTGCGGCTGGACCAACTGCTCCATTTCGCCTGGAAATTCCTGGTCCCGCTCGCGCTGATCAATCTGGTCGTGGCCGTCGCCTGGTGCAAGAGCGGCCTGTGGCAATTCCCGGCCGCGCTGGAAATCCGCTGGCTGCTCGGCGCGGGCGTCCTGGCCGCTTCCTATGTCGGGCTGGGCCGGAGTTGGAAGGGCGGGTATCCGGAACGACGTCAATATAATTATGCTCAATGAGATCTCATTTTATCTGCTCGCCGCCCTGACCGTCGTTTGCGCGGTCGCCGCCATGGCCTTGCGCCGGCTGGTGCATTGCGCCTTGTGCGCCGCCGCCGCTTTTGCCGGGCTGGCCCTGATCTACTTGCAGCTCGACGCGGAATTTGTGGGGTTTGCCCAGCTCCTGGTCTATGTGGGGGCGATTGCCATCCTGATCGTCTTTGCCGTCCTGCTGACCCGGGGCGAAGAAGCCGCCCTTGGCGGCAGACAGTCATCGCCTTCCTGGATAAGCGGTGTCGGGATCGCGGTGCTGTTGCTGGCGGGCCTCCTCCTGCCCATTCTCGCCAGCCCCAGTTTGCAACATGGCGCCCCGCCCGCGCCGGTTCCGTCGGTCAAGAGAATCGGCGAAGAATTGATGACCCGCTACGTGCTGCCGCTGGAAATGGTTGGGGTACTGCTGACCGCCGCGCTGCTGGGAGCCGTGGTGATTGCCCTGCGCGAGCCATCCGACGGCAATCTTCCAGGCAATTCGCCGACGCAACAGCGCGCCAAAACCGGGGAGGCGATGAACCTGTGATGAACCCGCCCCTCTCCCATTATCTGCTTCTCTCCGCGTTGCTCTTTAGCATCGGTTTCGCCGGCGCGGTCGCCCGCCGCGGCGCCATCCTCGTTCTGATCGGCATCGAACTGATGCTCAACGCCGCCAACCTGAATTTCATCGCCTTCTGGCGCTTCGGCGCCAACCCACAGGCCCTGACCGGGGTGATGTTTGTCCTTTTTTCCATCGCCATCGCGGCGGCCGAAGTGGCGGTGGGCCTGGCCTTGGTCATTGCCATCTATCGCCAGCGAAAATCCACGCGCCTGGACACGATGGATTCGCTCAAAGGTTGAAACATGCCACCCCTGATACTGTTTCTATGGCTCGTCCCGTCGTTGCCGCTGCTGGCGGCGGGATGGGGCGCGCTGCTCAAGCGCGAGCGGCGCGGCCTGGCCGCCGGGCTGTCCATCGGCGCGATGGCCCTTTCCTGGCTCCTCTCCTGCGCCGTGTTTTTCAGCACCTTGCGGGTGCGCTTTTTGCGCCAGTCTTGTAATTTTACCTGGTTCGATCTCGCTCATACCACGGTGCAACTGGGCTGGATGCTCGACCCCTTGACCGCCATCATTCTCATGATGGTGACGCTCCTGGCCCTTCTTATTTTCATTTACAGCCTTGGCTACATGGCGCGCGACGAGAACTTCACCCGGTTCTTCTGTTTTATGTCGCTTTTTGGCGCCGGCATGCTCGGCATCGTCATCGCCAACAGCCTCCTCCTGCTCTTCATCTGCTGGGAATTGGTCGGGCTGTCCTCCTACCTGCTCATTGGTTTCTGGTATGAAAAACCGGCGGCGGCGGCGGCGGCAAAAAAGGCCTTCATCACCACGCGCATTGGCGACCTCGGACTCCTGCTCGGCATGCTCTGGCTTTATTCCCGGAGCAGCACTCTGCTTTTTTATGACCGCGGCCAGGGCTGCCTTGAACAAGCCTCGCTGGACCGGCTGGTGGCCGGCGCGACGATGGGCGGCATGGCTCTCTCCACTGCCATCTCGCTTCTGATTTTCGCCGGAGCGGTGGGCAAGTCCGGCCAGGTGCCCTTGCATGTCTGGCTCCCGGACGCGATGGAAGGCCCGACCCCCGTCAGCGCGTTGATTCATGCCGCCACCATGGTGGCGGCGGGCGTGTTTCTGGTCGCCCGCATGTACCCGCTCATGAGCGCCGGTCCCCATCCGGCCGCCCTCCAGGTTGTCACCTGGGTGGGGGCCGTCACGGCGGTTTTTGCCGCCGCCATCGCCGTGGCGCAGAACGACATCAAGCGGATTATCGCTTACTCCACCATTTCGCAACTCGGTTACATGATGATGGGCCTGGGCGTCGGCGGCGTGGCGGTGGGAATGTTTCATCTCATCACCCATGCTTTTTTCAAGTCGCTCCTCTTCCTCGGCGCAGGCTCCGTCATTCACGGCTGCCACGGCGAACAGGACATCCGCAAAATGGGCGGCCTGAAACAACTCATGCCCTGGACTTTTGCCACCTACGCCGCCGGCATGATGGCCCTCTGCGGCGTGCCGCTCTTCTTTTCAGGGTTCTGGAGCAAGGACGCCATCCTGGGCGCGGCGCGGGATTGGCCTTTCTCCTCGGCGCCCTTTTATCTCGGCGTGGCGGGCGCGTTTTTGACGGCATTCTATATGACGCGCCAGGTCTGCTGGGTGTTTTTCGGAAAACCGGCAGAAGCGCAAGGCACCCAGGCTCCGGCGCACGAAAGTCCCGCGGTGATGACGATCCCGCTGGCCATCCTGGCGGTGTTCGCCGTGCTGGCCGGTTTTCTGGGAACGCCCGCCTGGCCCTGGTTCGATTCCTATTTGAACGGAGCAAACGCCCGTTTCACCTTCGCCGCTCTCTTTGCCCGCCCGCAACTCCTCCTGCTCTTGCTTTCCACCCTGGTCGTCGGCATCGCCTTTGCCCTGGGCTGGCGAGTTTATTCCAGGGTCGCCTGGCAAAGTCCGCGCCAGGCGGACCCGCTGCAGAGATCTCTGCCGCCGCTTTTCTGGCTGCTCCAAAATAAGTTCTTTATTGACGAGCTTTATGCCGCGACGGTGATCCGGCTCAACACGGCTTTTTCGCTCTGCGCCGACTGGCTGGATCGCGTGGTCTGGGCCGGCGCGGTCCGCGCCGTATCGGGGTTGACGCGCGCCTTGGCGCAGATCAACCGCGCCCTGGACGAATCCGGGATCAATGCCGGTTTCGACCTCGGTTGCCAAGGGTTGCGCGACACGGGTGGCATCCTCTCGTGGATGCAAAATGGCCGCATCCAGCGATATTTGCGAGTCGTGGGACTGGCCGTCAGTCTGGGGCTGCTGGCTTTGATATGGGTGTCCGCATGAACACGTTCCCTCTCCTAACCATTCTGACTTTGATCCCGCTTTTGGGCGGAGGAGCCACGTTGCTTGCCTCCAACCAGCCAAAACTGGCCCAGCGCGTCGCCTTCGCCTTCAGCCTGCTCGCCCTGGCCGGCGCGGCGCTGTTGTGGGCCGCGTTTGAACCCAGCCAGGCCGGCTGGCAATTCCCCGAGCGCCATGCCTGGGTGCCGTCGCTGGGGATTGACTACCATCTGGGCATTGACGGATTGGGGCTTCTCATGTTGCTGCTCTCGGCCCTGCTCGTTCCATTTGCGATGCTGGCTTCGTGGAAGATCGGCCAGAACCCGAAACTTTACTTTGCGCTGATCTTGTTTTTGCAGGCCGGCTTATTCGGCACCTTTACGGCGCTGAACTTTTTTCATTGGTTCCTCTATTGGGAACTGGGTTTGATCCCGGCGTTTTTCCTGATCAAAATCTGGGGCGGCCCGCGGCGCACCCGGGCCGCCAACCAATTCTTCATTTATACGCTGGCCGGCAGCGTGGCCATGCTCCTGGGCTTCCTGGCCATTTTTACCGCCACCGGCCTGTTTGATTTTGGCCAACTGGCCCAAGTCGCGCAAAACGGGGGTCTCGACAACGCCCTGTTCGCCAAGTTGGGCAGCTCCCTTTTCAAATCCAAAGAGACGCTGGCCGCCGTGGTTTTTCTCGGCGTGTTCCTTGGCTTCGCCGTCAAAGCGCCGCTGATGCCTTTCCACACGTGGCTGCCTTCCGCTTACGCCGAAGCGCCCACCGGCACTGCCATACTGCTGACTGGCGCCATGTCGAAAATGGGCGTCTATGGTTTCTTGCGGGTTTTGCTCCCGCTCTTTCCGGCGCAAATGCGCGCCATGCAAACCCCGCTCCTCTGTCTGGCCGTGGGGACTATTGTCTTCTCGGCGGCGGCCGCCCTGGCCCAGCGCGATTTGAAACGGATGGTGGCCTATTCTTCCATCAATCACGTCGGTTACTGCCTGCTCGGCATCTTCGCCGTCGTGCGCATCACCGGCGACACCGCCGCCTGGGGCACCGAAAAAGCCGCCGCGCTCAACGGCGTCATGCTGCAAATGTTCAACCATGGTTTGACCGCTTCGGCTCTCTTCTATTTTGTCGGCTTGATCGAGCAGCGCAGCGGCGGCCTCCGCGGCCTGGATGATTTTGGCGGCTTGCGCAAAGCCGCGCCGGTTTTTTGCGGATTGATGGGCATCACTTTGTTCGCCTCCCTCGGTTTGCCCGGCCTTAATGGCTTTGTGAGCGAATTCCTCATCTTCAAAGGCTCTCTGCCCTTGGTGGGGTGGGCGGCGGCGGTCTCCACTCTGGGTTTGCTGATCACGGCCATTTTTCTGCTCGCCATTTTGCAGCGGGTCTTTAGTGGGCCTTTGCAAAATCGCTGGGCGGGCTGGAAAGACCTGACCACCGGGGAACGGCTCACCGTCGCGCCGATGATCGCGCTCATGTTCGTGCTGGGCATTTGTCCGCAAATTCTCATCCGCGTGGCCAATCCGGCCGCGCTGGCGATGCTGAAACTTTTTTGAACCATGCTGGCCTGGACCATTTACATTTCATTCCTGGGCGCGGCGACGCTGGCGCTCTTGCCGCCGGAGAGTCGGCGCGCGGCCCGGCTCACGGCGCTCTTGACGGCTTTGGCGGGACTGGCGATTGCCCTCGCCGGCGCGGCGCAATATGAGCGCCAGGCCCCGGCCGGCGCTTTGGTGGACTTGGTCAATATTCCGTGGATTCCGGACCTGGGCATCGGCTTTCATTTGGCGGCCGACGGCGTGAGCATTACGCTGGTGTTGCTCACCGGCATTGTGGCCGTCGTCGGCGTCTTGTTCTCGTGGAACATCGAGCGGCGCACCCGCGAGTTTTTCGCCCTCTATCTGGCGCTCATCGGCGGCGTCTATGGCGTCTTTCTGAGCTTTGATCTCTTCCTCCTTTTCGTCTTTTACGAAATCGCCATCATCCCCAAATACTTCCTCATTGCCGTTTGGGGCTCGACCCGCCGTGAATACGGCGCGATGAAGCTGGCGCTCTATTCCCTGGTGGGCAGCGCGATGGTGCTGATTGGCTTGATAGCCGCCTACGTCGTCTCCGAGGCGCAGACGTTTGATTTGCTCAAACTCTCCCAATTCCCGTTCCCGATCGCCTTCCAAAAGTGGGCTTTCCTGCTCGTGTTTGTCGGCTTTGCCATCCTGGCGGGTCTTTGGCCCTTCCACACCTGGGCGCCCGTCGGGCACGTCGCCGCCCCCACCGCCGCTTCCATGTTGCTGGCCGGGGTGGTGATGAAACTCGGCGCCTACGGCGCCTTGCGCGTGGCCATGACGCTCTTCCCGGACGGGCTGCGCGCCTGGCAAAATGAAATCGCCCTGCTGGCGGTCATCGGCATCGTCTATGGCGCCACCGTCGCGCTGGTGCAGCGGGACTTCAAATTTGTGATCGGCTATTCGAGCGTCAGCCACATGGGCTTTGTGCTCTTGGGCCTGATGACCCTGACTCAAATCGGGCTCAGCGGCGCCGTGCTGCAAATGTTCTCCCACGGCATTATCGCCGGCCTGCTCTTTGCGGTCGTCGGCCGCATGATTTACGACCGCGTCCATACCCGGGAATTGAGCGCGCTGCAACCGATGAACCTGAGCGTTCTGGCCCCCTTTGCCGCGGTCACCTTTGTCCTGGCGGGGGCTGCCTCCATGGGCTTGCCCGGGTTCAGCGGCTTTATCGCCGAATTGCAGGTGCTGGTGGGCGCCTGGGGGAGCTTCCCGCTCCTGACGATTCTTGCCGGGGCCGGCCTCCTGGTCGGCATCGCCTATATGGTGCGCGTCTGGATCAAGGCCTTTTTTGCCGAAAACGACCTGAAATCCGCGGTGATCCAAATCGAACCCATTTCCATCCCCGAACGGGCGGGCGCGTTGCTCCTGCTGGGAGCCACTGTCCTGATCGGCTTGTGGCCCGGTTTGCTGCTCAATTTGATTACTCCCACGCTCCACTCGCCCTTGTTCCAACGGCTCGTCAAAGGAGGCCTGCCATGAACTCCTCCTTGGGGTGGATGCGCCCGCTGGTTCCCGAAGAAATCGTCCTGGTCTCCGCGTTGCTGGCGCTGGTCCTGGATTTGGCGGTCCTGCGGCGCAAAAGTCTGGCCACCCGCGCGGTGGTCATCGGCTCCGCGGCCTGTTTGGGTTGCTTGGCGGCCATGATCTGGATCGCGTGCGGGCAGGATTACGCCACCTCCGAAATGCTCGCGCTGACTCCTCTCACCCAGTTTTTCAAAATCGTCCTTCTGGCCTTGACGCTGGTGGTTGCGGTCATTTCCTTCGGCGCGCGCTTCTCCCGGCACCTGGGCGAATACTTCGCCCTGCTCCTGATTGCCACCGCCGGTTTGATGCTCCTGATCAGCTCGGATAATCTTCTCATCATCTTCATCGCGCTGGAACTGCTCAGCCTCCCGCTTTATGTCCTGACAGCCTTTAACAAAGCCAGCCTGGCCTCGGCGGAGGCGGCCTTGAAATACTTTCTTTTCGGCAGCGTGGCGTCGGCGTTCACGCTCTTTGGCATCAGCCTGCTCTATGGATTGACGGGCGATCTGCAACTGGGAACCATTGGCGCAAAACTCGGCGCCCAGGTCGTGGAGCCGGTTTTTTATGCCGCCTCGGTGATGACTCTGGCTGGCTTCGCCTTCAAAGTGGCGGCCGCCCCATTGCATTTCTGGGCGCCCGATGTCTATCAAGGCACCCCGGCGCCCATCGCCTGTTTCATCGCCTCGGCCTCCAAGGTGGCCAGCTTCTTTGTGCTGGCCAGAATTATCGTGGGTGGATTTGACCCCTGGCGTGGCAGCGCCGCTTGGCAGGAGTTTCGGGCCGGATGGATGCCTCTGCTGGCCGTCCTGGCGGTTCTCTCCATGGTCGTCGGCAACATCGCCGCTCTGGTGCAGACCAGCGTCAAGCGGTTGCTCGCCTATTCGGCCGTCGCCCACGGGGGCTACGCCTTGCTTGCTTTTTTCGGCGATTCGCAGCAGATGCTTCCCTCGCTCTTCTTTTATGTCATCACTTACTCGCTCACCGTGCTCGGCGCGTTTGCCGTGGTGGCGGTGGTTGAAAACAGCGGCGGCTGCGACCGCCTGGCCGACTGGGCCGGGTTGGGCCGGCGCGCTCCTTTGCTTTCCGCCTGCATGTTCGTCTTTATGCTCTCGCTGGCCGGCATCCCTCCGCTCTCCGGGTTCTTTGGCAAGTTCTACCTTTTTACGGCGGCGGTGGCGGGCGCGCCTCCTTTGGGAATGCTTTGGCTGGTCATCGTGGCGGTGGGCACCAGCGCGATTTCGCTCTATTACTACCTGCAAGTCCTCAAACAGATTTACGCCGCCGAGCCTCCCGCCGGCTCCCAACCCTTTCGCCCGCCATACCCCGCGCTGTTCTCCATCGCGCTCCTGGCCGGTCTGGTCATCGCCTTGGGTTGCGCGCCCGGCTGGTTGCTGGGTAAACTTTCCGTCGTCCTCACGTCTTCCGCTTTCTGATTATGAATGACTCACCCAAAATCCAAAGTTCGCCCGCCGCCCCTTTCGCCACGCTGGACGGCAACGAGGCCGCCGCCTCCGTCGCCTACCGCCTCAGCGAAACGGTCGCCATCTTTCCCATCACCCCCTCCTCGCCCATGGCCGAATGGTGCGACCAATGGTCGGCGGAGGGCCGCCCTAATTTGTTCGGCACCGTCCCAAGCGTGGTGGAGATGCAGTCCGAAGCCGGCGCCGCCGGCGCGCTGCACGGGATGCTGCAAGTCGGCTCGCTGAGCACCACTTTCACCGCCTCGCAGGGTCTGCTGTTGATGATTCCCAACATGTACAAAATCGCCGGCGAACTGCTCCCCTTCTGCATGCACGTGACCGCCCGCACCCTGGCCACCCACGCCCTCTCCATTTTCGGCGATCATTCGGACGTGATGGCCTGCCGGCCAACCGGCTTTGCGCTGCTGGCCTCCGGCTCCGTGCAGGAGGCGCAGGACTTGGCCTGCATCGCCCACGCCGCCACGCTCGATTCGCGCGTCCCGTTCCTGCATTTTTTCGATGGCTTCCGCACCTCGCATGAGGTGGCCAAAATCCACCGGCTCACCGACGAACAATTGCGCCAGATGATGGAGGCCTATGACCAGTCCATCCAGGGCTTCCGCAACAACGGCCTTTCCCCGGACCGGCCCTGCCTCCGCGGCACGGCGCAGAATCCCGACGTTTTCTTTCAGGCGCGGGAGGCCTGCAATCCTTATTACGACCGCGCTCCCGGGCTGGTCCAGGAGGCGATGAACCGGTTCGCCGCGGTGACCGGGCGCCAATACCGGTTGTTTGATTACGCGGGCCATCCGCAGGCCGAGCGCGTGCTGGTCATCATGGGGTCCGGAGGCGAAACGGCCCAACAGACCGCCGAGTGGCTCAATCAGCGCGGCGCCAAGACCGGCGTGCTGAAAGTGCGCCTCTACCGGCCCTTCTCAGTCGAGGCTTTCCTCGGCGCGCTCCCTCCCGCCACGCGCCGCATCGCCGTGCTGGACCGCACCAAAGAACCGGGCGCCGTCGGCGAACCGCTTTATGTGGACACCGTCGCGGCGCTGCGCGAAGCTTGCGACAAAGGGCTGGCCTCCTTTGACGCCGAACCGGCGGTGGTGGGCGGGCGCTACGGCCTCTCTTCCAAGGAATTCACGCCGGCGATGGTCACCGCCGTTTTCGAGGAACTCCAGCGGCACACGCCGAAAAATCATTTCACCGTGGGGATCGTGGACGATGTCACCCACACCTCGCTGCCCTTTGACGCGGAGTTTGACCTGGAGCCAAAGGAAGTGGTGCGCGCGGTCTTTTTCGGACTGGGCGCCGATGGCACCGTCGGCGCCAACAAGAACTCCATCAAAATCATCGGGGAGGAAACGGACCTCTATGCGCAAGGCTATTTCGTCTATGACTCCAAAAAATCCGGCGCCGTCACCATCTCGCATCTGCGCTTCGGCCCCGACCCCATCCATTCCCCCTATCTCATCAAACAGGCGGATTTTGTCGCCTGCCATCAATGGTCGTTTTTGGACCGTTTCAACGTGCTGGATTGCGCGCGACCGGGCGCCACGCTCCTGCTCAACTCGCCCTTCGGCCCGGAGGAGGTCTGGGACCATTTTTCCGTGGAAGTCCAGCGGGAAATCATCGCCAAAAATCTCCAATGCCATGTGATTGACGCCTACCGCGTGGCCAAGGCTGCCGGCATGGGGGGGCGCATCAACACCATCATGCAAACCTGCTTCTTCGCCATTTCCAATGTCCTGCCGCCCCAGGAGGCCATTGCCCAAATCAAGAACACCATCCGCAAGACCTACGCCAGAAAGGGCCAGGCCGTCATTGACCAGAATTTCGCCGCCGTGGATCAAACGCTGGCCGCCTTGTTCCAAGTCAAAACTCCCCAAGCTGTCTCCTCCGCCCGTCATCAGCCGCCCAGCGTCCCCCAGGAGGCGCCCGATTTTGTCCAGCGCGTCACCGCCTTGATGCTGGCCAACAAGGGCGATTTGCTCCCCGTCAGCGCCTTCCCGGTGGATGGCACCTGGCCTTCGGGCACCGCGCGGTGGGAAAAACGCGCCCTGGCGCTGGAGATACCCGAATGGGATCCCGCCATTTGCATCCAATGCAATAAATGCGTCCTGGTCTGCCCGCACGCCGCCATTCGGGCCAAGTTCTATCCGGCCACAAATCTGGCCGGCGCCCCGGCCCATTTCAAATCCACCCCCTTCCGCTCGCAAGAATGGAAAGGCTCCCTCTACTCCCTGCAGGTGGCGCCGGAAGATTGCACCGGATGCACGCTCTGCGTGGCCGTCTGCCCGGTGAAATCAAAGACGGACCCCAAACAGAAAGCGATCAACATGATGCCCATGCCCGCCTTGCGCGAGCAGGAGAAGGCCAACTACCAGTTCTTCCTCAACCTGCCTTCCCCGGACCGCGCGCGGCTGGCGATGGATGTCAAAGGCTCCCAATTCCGCGAGCCGCTCTTCGAGTACTCCGGCGCTTGTTCCGGCTGCGGCGAAACGCCCTATCTCAAACTCCTGACCCAGATGTCGGGCGACCGTCTCATTATAGCCAACGCCACAGGCTGCTCCTCCATTTACGGCGGCAATCTCCCCACTGCTCCCTTCACCTTCAACAGCGCCCGGCGCGGCCCCGTCTGGTCCAATTCCCTCTTTGAGGACAATGCCGAATATGGCCTGGGCCAGCGGCTCGGGCTGGACAAGCAATCCGAGTTCGCGCGCGAACTGGCGCAAAAACTTGCCCCGCAACTGGGCGCCGATTTGGTCCAGGCCCTGCTTGCCGCCACCCAGGACGATGAAATCCAGATTGCCGCCCAACGCGAGCGCGTCTGCCAATTGCGCCTCCGCCTCCAACCCATCGCCTCGCCGGAGGCCTCCAGTCTTTACGCCCTGGCCGACGCCCTGGTCAAAAAATCCGTCTGGATTGTCGGCGGCGACGGCTGGGCCTATGACATCGGTTTTGGCGGCCTGGACCATGTCATCGCCCTGAACAACAAGGTCAACATTCTTGTGCTGGACACCGAGGTTTACTCCAACACCGGCGGCCAGCAGTCCAAGGCCACTCCCCGGGGCGCGTCGGCCAAGTTCGCCGTTTCCGGCAAGGGCCTCGGCAGAAAAGACCTCGGCCTGATCGCCATGACTTACGGCACCGCTTATGTCGCCCAGGTCGCCCTTGGCTCCAAGGATTCACAAACCGTCAAGGCCTTCGAGGAGGCCGAGTCCTTCCCCGGCGTCTCGCTCATCATCGCCTACAGTCCGTGTATCGAGCATGGTTACGAGTTGGCCCTTGGGCTGGACCAGCAAAAACTGGCCGTGGACACCGGCTTCTGGCCCCTCTACCGGTTCGATCCGCGGCGCCTGGCGGCGGGCCAGCCGGGTTTGCGGCTGGACTCCGCCGCTCCCAAGGTTCCCCTGGAAAGCTTCTGGGCGGGCGAACGCCGTTTCCAGGCCCTGGACGGCCGCGACCCCGCGTTGCGCAAAACGATGCTGGACTCCGCACAGCGGGAGGTGCTGGCCAAGTTCGCGCTCTACGAACAGATGGCCGCCCAGCCCGTCGCCCCCGCCGAATTGCTCAAGGCGAAGTGAAGAGAGGCATCACGGCACGGGCATCATCCTATTGCGGCAGGGCAACGCTGCTGCGGAGCGAGCTTGTTTTGACCTGACCGCTGGGCATTTGGGGCAGCGGGCCGGAGGGGCCAGGGCTGGGAAAAAATCGGAGGAAACGGAGGAATCGGAGGTTTTTGATCCCGGCGCCCGCGGGGCCTTGTTGTGTATAAGCTATTGATTAACAAGTTGTTACAAAACTGTTTTGATTCCGCCTTCACGGGGGACAGTGTAGTAGCTACACTTTTGATTGGGATGTTCTGAAATTGTGAGCGGGGGGCGGCAATCGTGCCATTAACAAGTCTTGGCAGACAATAACAGGTTGCGGCTGGAAAAAAGGATTGCAAATCTGTGGAGAAGGAATAGAGTCAAGAGAAAGACCCACGCCTGTCGTGGGCAAGTGACAGGGCCGGGCTGAAAACGCGGTGAAAATGCCGGTTTGAAATTGCTGATTTGGAGACCCTGATGAAAACCTCCGCCCAGAAATAATTGGAGCCGCGCATGAGAATTCTTCTGCTTTTCCTCTTGGTTTCCAGCACGGCTTTCGCCCAAAGCGGCAGCCGCTTCGCGATCGCTCGTAGCGTAGTTGCAGGCGGCGGGACGACGTTCAGCGCTAGCAGCCGCTTTCAATTGGCCAGCACCATCGCCCAACCGCTGGCCGCCGTGCCATCGAGCACCCGATTCAGCATTCAAGGCGGGTTTTGGATCTGGCCCGCGCCAATCATTTTCGCCCCAGCCAAAGTCGGAAATGACTTTGTGTTTTCGCTGCAAACCGTGCCGGGAAAAACTTACACCGTGCAATACCTGAACGACCTGGGAACCACCTGGCAGGCGCTGACCAATGTTTCCGGCACCGGAACGGCGATCACCGTCACCAACAGCGCCCCCGGCGTCGCCCAGCGCTTTTACCGGGTCCTGGAACAGTGAAGAGAACGTGGAAAGAAGTTCCTTGCCTGCCTCAAACAAACCCATGAAGACAACCCTCCCCCTCACCCGGTGGATCGCCCTTGCCACGGTGTTACTCTGCGCTCTGCACCCCTCCAGCGCCCTGGCCCAAGGCACGACCGCCTTCACTTACCAGGGCCAGCTCAGCGACACCGGCACCAACGCCAACGGCGCTTATGCGATGATCTTCAACCTCTACGACGCTGCCAGCGGCGGCGATCTGATTGGCGGCCCCATTACCAACAGCGCCACGCTGGCCAACGGACTTTTCACGGTCAATCTCGATTTCGGCGCGGGCGCGTTCAACGGCGCGGCCCGCTGGCTGGACATCACGGTGCAATGCGGCACCAACAGTGAAACCCTCGGGCCCCGCGTGCAGGTATTGGCCTCGCCCTACGCACTTTTTGCCAGCGCGGCTGGCACGGCCAACACCGCCAGCAATCTGAATGTCAACGGCGGATCTGTGATATGGTCGCAGGCATTTCCGCCTTATGGGACATCTTCATGGAATCTCAAAAATGGTTATAGCGCCCTGATCACCAACAGCTTGATTGAGGGCAATTCCACCAATTTTGAGGGCACCTTGTCTTTGGTGGGCGGAAGCGGCGTGGCAGCCCTGCAAATCTGGGATGACCCGCAATCCGGCACACAAGGCGTCAGTTCCAGAAACTTTATGGGTGGGAC
The DNA here is from genome assembly GCA_049522055.1 of Verrucomicrobiota bacterium. GTDB lineage: Bacteria > Verrucomicrobiota > Verrucomicrobiia > Limisphaerales > Palsa-1400 > JBEKOF01. Next base: position 24,544 of record JBEKOF010000005.1, read on the forward strand.
GTTTTCCGGCGATGGATCGGGGCTGACCAATCTGAATGCTGTTCCCAACATGCAAGTTTTCACCAACAACGGAACATTTGTTGTTCCAAGCAATGTCACGAGAATTATGGTTGAGGTTTGGGGAGGAGGCGGCGGTGGAGGTGACGGAGTTGAGGACCAGGTTACCGATGGTTACGGGGGAGCCGGAGGAGCGGGAGGCGCTGGCGGCTATGGCAAGGGCGTGTTTTTTGTAACTGTCGGCGCGAGTTTTCCGGTCACTGCCGGTGATGGTGGTGCGGATAACATGGCGGGTCAACCCAGTTCTTTCGGTTCCTTGATCTCCGCCGACGGTGGAAGTCCCGGCGGAGCTGGCACCTTACGGTCCGATGGCGAAGGGGGGTATTTTGGCAGTGATGGCAACGCAGGCATTGGAGGCGGGAGCGATGGCGCGTTCAGTATAACTGGAGGCAGCGGCAACTCCTATATGGAATTTGGAGGTTCCGCAGGCTATGGCGGAAGCGGGGGCCTGGGTGACGGTGGTGCTGGCAATGCCCCGGGTGGCGGGGGCAGTGGTGCTTCTGGCTTCAACGGCGGCGGCGGCGCCGGAGGCCAAGGCCGCGTTGTCGTCTATTGGTGAGCCTCCTTTCAGGGAAGGTCTGATTTTGCGGGTGAAAGGTGTCAGTGAAAGCGGTCACCATGCCTTTGCCTGATTCTCTGGTGATTCTGCCGGGAATCACGACGCTGGCCAGGATGGCGTTCGATCCAAGTAACTGGGATCCGGCTTAAACGTGTTTGCAACCTGGAGGCCGCCGCGACAGCGCGCAAATTGATTTCGCTATTGACCATTGCCAACGTGGACTCGCCAGAGGCGGGGTGGATCGTGGAAGCCCCGCAATTCGACCGCGCCATGAACAGCGATTTTCGGGGCGCTCTGCTTTGGGCGTGCGCGCAGTCGGAAGGGTGCGACGCGGCGACATTGGACAAAGGAATCGTCCAGAAGTTTTCGGAAGTTGCCGTTCTGACGCCGACGGAATGCCTGTCGGGCAAAGCCCAAGGGAAGAATGAGGGGGAGCTGAACTGAGGGCGGGAAATCTGTCAAATATACATAATCTTTCTTGTGCGACCCTTTCAGCCATGGACTGAGTGGACGGGGTGGACCCGCCTTCGCATGGCCAGGGCGCAGCAAGCGGCATGGATTTGATCCCGCCCGACTGGGGCATTGTGGTGTCCCGGTATGGCAACGCTCCCGCGGAGCCACCAGCTTTGCGTTGATTCGGAAACCGCGTGGAGGGGCAAAACTGGACAGGATGAACAGGATTAACAGGATACTTTGCGTGGATTGCAAAACCGGGGGGGGGCCAAAACATCACGGTCTCGCGGGCGCTCGCCCCTCCCGCTTTGCGTTCATTCCAAGACCGCGGGGCAAGCGAATGGCAAATCCGTTTGGCTCAAGTGGGGTCAATCAAATGTTGTCACATTTGACAGATTTTGGATTGGTCTATAAAAACCGGCATGGCAAATATGCCTTTGCAGTTCCATTGCTCGGCAAGTTTATTCTACGGCAAGAAAGTGAGCGAACAAAGCCACTATTTGTCTGATTTTGAGGTTTTGGGCCTCCGATGAACAAGCTTTCCGCCAATGGCATGTTCGACGGCAGTAACCACCCCCGTCGCTCTCCTTTCGCCGTTGACCATTTTGAATTGACACTTCGCAATAAATGTCATATCAATGGCAATAAAGGGAGAGCAGCTGGCGGCGTCGCGGATATGCTCTCTGCAAGAATGAAAACAGCATATTCCCTGGCCCCAACAATCTCGGCGTTGATGCTCGTGGCTTCGGCCTGCATCAGCCTGGCCGGGGATCCGCCTGCGGCCCCCGCGCTTCCCGCAAACCATCCGGCGCTCTCGTTGGCCGCGGCGCCGGAGCCGGTCTGGCATCCGCCCACCAATTGGACGGTCGCGCCCCAAAGTGCGATGGTCGTGAAAAGCTTCACTATCGCCGGCCCGCAGGGCCAGGCCGCCCGGGTGGCCGTCAGCTCCTTTCCCGGGGATGTGGGGGGCACGTTTCAAAATGTCAACCGCTGGCGGGCGCAGATCGGTTTGCCGCCGATCCCGGAAAGCGCGCTGCCGACAGTGACTCAATCCATAGATGTGGCGGGCGGGAAGGCGACGCTGGTGGACCTCTCGAATCCGGAGGGCAAACCGGCGCGGCTGGCGGCGGTGATCGTGCCGCGCGGGGCGAGCACGTGGTTCTATAAACTGACCGGCGACGCGCCGGTGGTGGCGCAAGAGGAGGCGGCGTTCGTGAAGTTCGCGCAAACGGCGGTCTATCCCCAGCCATGATCCGCCGGATCGCCAGAATCATCGGATCGCTCCGGTTGACAGTTGTCTGCCTGGCGCTGGCGCTGATACTGGTATTCGCGGGGACGCTGGCGCAGGTGCGGCTGGGTCTTTACGCCACCCAGGCCCAATTTTTCCACAGTTTCTTTGTGTACTGGACGCTGCCGGGAACGGCGCTCAAAGTCCCGGTGCTCCCCGGCGGCTGGCTGCTGGGGGTGGTGCTGCTGGTCAACCTGCTGGCCGCCCACATCCTGCGATTTCAATTGACCGCGCGCAAAGCGGGCCTGTTGCTGGTGCATGCGGGCCTGATTTTTCTGCTCCTCGGCCAGTTCTTCACGGAGATGCTCCAGACCGAAAGCACGATGCGGCTGGAGATCGGGGAAACCAAGAACTATTCGGAGGACAGCCGCCGCGATGAATTGGCGGTGATTGATGTCACCGATCCGGGCCAGGACCGGGTGGCGGCGATTCCGCAGGCGCTGCTGGAAAAAGGAGGCGACGTGCGCCTGCCGGGGCTGCCCTTCGCGCTCCGTGTGAAGACTTATTTCAGCAATTCTCTCCCGGCCGGCCCGATGTCCGGCCCCGGCGCTAAGTTGCAGGCCGCCGATGGCATTGGCCGGCGTCTGCTCTTCACCGCAGCTCCGGTCACGGCGCGGCTGGACGACGAAAACAAACCGGCGGCGCTGGTGGAGGTGCTTACCGCGCAGGGTTCCGCGGGCACGTGGACGGTCTCCACGTGGCTGACGCGGCGTCCGTGGAGTTCGATACTCCAGCAGCAATTTGGCGCGCTGCTTGGCGGCGCGGTGGAAGCGCGGCAAGTTTTCACCGTGGGCGGCCGCACCTACCAACTGGCGCTGCGGCCCGTGCGCTATTACAAGCCTTGCGCCATAACGCTGGTGGAGTTCAAACACGACGTGTATGCCGGGACGGACATTCCGAGCAATTTTTCCAGCAAAATTCATCTTTACGATCCCGCGCGCGGCGAGGACCGGGACGTGGTGATCCGGATGAACAGCCCGCTGCGCTACCGCGGCGAGGCGTATTACCAGGCGAGCTTTGAACCGGGCGACCGGGTTTCCATTTTGCAGGTGGTGCGCAATCCGACCTCGCTGACGCCTTATATCGCGTGCTCGATGATCGCCACCGGACTGGTGGCGCAATTCCTGACACACCTCTTCGGCTTCGCCCGCAAACGCGCCCGGCAGACCACCGCCGGCCTGGCGGCGGCGGCTTTGAGAGGCGGCTGCGCCGCGCCGGGGCCGATCATCCGCGCGCCCGAAAGGATCCCGTCATGAAAAAATGGCTTCCGTGGATTTGCGCGGGCGTCTTCGCGCTTTGGTTCCTGGCGGGCGCGCAGGCCCCCCGACTGGTCCGCGGATTGGACATCGCCGGATTCGGCCGGCTTCCCGTGCTGCTCAACGGGCGGGTGCAACCGTTTGATTCGGTCGCCCGCAACGCGCTGTTGAGCATGAGCGGCCGCTCCCTGGTGCGCGTCCAGGACGGCCCGGCGCTCTCCCCCTCCGAATGGCTTTTAGAAGTGATGACCAAGCCCGATCTGGCCGACCAGCGGAAGATTTTCCGCGTCCAACACCCCGATTTGGAGGCCTCCCTGGGCGGGCAAAAGGAGGGGCTGCAATACTTCTCCTACAACGACATCAGCGATCAATTGGGGAGCATCGAGACGCAAATCCAGAAGCTGGAGCAATCCGAGGCCGACAAGGGTGAGGAGGCCGAAAAACTGCGCACACCGTATCAAAAAGACTTGATGCATTTGTACAACAGCCTGGCTTTATACAATCGCCTGAAGGCCAACCTGGCGCCGGCTTCCGGGGAGGATTTTCCGCAGGAGTTGGCCGCCTTCCAGAAGGCGGTGGCGCAGGGCCAAACCAACGAAGCCGCTTTGGCGGACTCCCCCAACACGCGCCTGGCGGCGGAGTTCCTGAGTGTCAGCGGGCGAGCGGCTGAGTTCGCCTATGTGCGCGCCATCCCGCCGCAGGCGGGCGAGTCGCGCGACGGCTGGAAGCCGCTGGGCGCCACGTTTGCCAACTCGCCGGAAGTCCAGCCGGCGGTCACCTACTACGCGCGGATGTCGCAGGCCTTTCAGGCGGGCGACGCCGCGGGCTTCAACCAGGCGGTCGCCGGGTACCGTGAATGGTTGCAGGCCGCCGGGCTGGGGCGGGAATTGCGGAAAGGGGGAGAGGAATACCTGTTCAACCAAACCGAGCCATTCTACAAGAGCATGGTGATCTACATCGCCGCGGTGCTGCTGGGATGCGTTTTTTGGATCAATCTTTCCGAACCGCTGCGCCGGGCCGGGGTGGCGCTGCTGCTGCTGGCGTTTGTGATACACACCTTCGGACTGGGCTTCCGGATGTTCCTGGAAGGCCGGCCGCCGGTGACCAACCTCTATTCCTCGGCCATATTCATCGGGTGGGGTGCGGTGCTGATGGGGATGATCCTGGAACGCATCTTCAAGGGAGGCATCGGGCTGGTCGCGTCGGGGCTGATCGGATTCACGACGTTGATCATCGCGCATCATCTGGCGTTGAGCGGGGACACGATGGAGATGCTGCGGGCGGTGCTGGACACCAACCTGTGGCTCTCGACGCACGTGGTGACCATCACCATCGGCTACTCTTCGATGTTTGTGGCGGGGTTGCTGGCGGCCATCTACATTGTGCGCGGTTTCTTCACCCGCTCGCTCACGGCCGACACCGCGCGTGCGTTGGCGCGGATGGTCTATGGGATAGTTTGCTTTGCGACGCTGGCCAGTTTTGTGGGCACGATCCTCGGGGGCATTTGGGCGGATCAATCGTGGGGCCGCTTCTGGGGATGGGACCCGAAGGAGAACGGCGCGCTGCTGATTGTGCTTTGGAACGCGATCATCCTGCACGCGCGGTGGGGCGGGCTGATCAAAGAGCGCGGCTTGATGGCCATGGCGGTCTTTGGCAATATCGTCACCAGCTTCTCCTGGTTCGGAGTGAACATGCTGGGCGTGGGGCTCCATTCCTACGGTTTCATGGACCGGGCGTTTTACTGGCTGATGCTTTTCGACGCGAGCCAGGCGGCCTTGATTGTGGTGGCGCTTCTGCCGGCCCGCTTCTGGGCCAGCTTTAAGACCCAGGCTCCCCAGGCGCCAGGCGGACCTGGCTTGGCCGCAGCCAAGCCGGCGAACCTGGCTGGATGAAGCAAAAAATGCCAAAAATCCGGCAAGAATGGGGAAGCCGGCTTTTGGTCCCCGTGTAATAGTACTAATTAAGGATTTCTATGCGACAGCTTGATCAAACCGAAGTTCTGGTGGTGGGAGCAGGCCCGGTGGGAATGTTCACCGCGCTGCGGCTGGCCGAAAGCGGCCTGGGCGTGCAGGTGATTGACGAGGAAGCGCGCACCGCCGGACGCAGTTACGCTTGCTCCTTGCACCCGCGCTCCCTGGAATTGTTGGAGGAGGCGGGCGTGGCCCGCGACGCCATCCGGCTCGGCCATCGGATCAATTTGGTCGCTTTTTACGAAGGCGCCGTTCGCCACGCGGAACTGAACCTGTCGCGCCTGCCGGGGGAATTTCCATTTGTGCTGGTGTTGAAACAGAGCCTGCTGGAAGACTTGCTGGAACAAAAGCTGCACGAGCGGGCCGGGCTGAAGGTCCACTGGAACCACCGGCTGGCGGATTTGGGGATGCAGGACGGGGCCGCCGCGGCCACCATCGAAGAACTGGCGCTGACGGGCAAAGGCTACGTGGTGCCGGAATTTGAGCTGGAGGTGAAAAGAACCGTGCCGGCCCGCGCGGAATTCGTGGTGGGCGCGGACGGGCAGAACTCGGCAGTGCGGCGATGGCTGAACATAGACTCGGTTCGGATCGGGGAGCCGCAGCTTTTCGTGGTTTACGAACTGGAAACGGAGGAGAAACTTGCGCCGGAGATGAGAATCGTCTTGCACGAGCACACGCTGAGCGTGCTCTGGCCCCTGGCGGAAAAGAAGTGCCGCTGGAGTTTTCAATTGGTCCAGGCTGACGCCCCGAACGAGTTCCCGCAGAAGGACCGCAACCGGTTCATCATCGCCGAAACTCCCGGCGAAAAGGACAGCCGGCATCGGTTGGAAAAGTTGCTTCGAGAGCGCGCCCCGTGGTTCACGGCCGGGATCCAGGAGATTGGCTGGGCCACAGACATCCAGTTCGATCATCGTTTTGCGCGGCAATTTGGCCGGGGCCGGGCGTGGCTGGCGGGGGACGCGGCGCATCAGACCGGGCCGGCGGGAATGCAGAGCATGAACGTGGGGTTGAGGGAAGGGGCGGGCTTGGCGGCCAAACTGAAACTCATCCTGCGGGAAAAAGGATCGCTGGATTTATTGGAAACCTACGGTCTGGAACGACGGATCGAATGGGAGCAATTGCTGGGTTTGAATGGCGGCCCCAAAGCCGGGGCCGCGACCGGGGCATGGGTGCGAGAGCACGCTGGAGAGTTGTCCCCTTGCATCCCGGCCTCCGGCACGGAACTGGCTTTGCTCCTGCGCCAGTTGGGACTCGACTTTGAGCAGGCCCGCGCGCGGGAGGCCGGAGGGTGAGATGTGACGGCTTTTGTGGTGTCTGTTGCGCGCCAAAGCAGCGGCCGATTGAAGGCGGCCCGGCCGGGCGCGCGTGACATGCCCTGGCTGTGGTCCAGTGATGATGACGACCAAATATGGCCAGCAATTGACAAGGATGGTGTGGCTGGTCTGAGGGCTTGCCAGTAGGCTGGCCTGCGAGAATATGAAGATGAAACCGATGACCTCAGACGGCGAGATCCTCGCGCGTTTGGACCGGGTGGAGGGCGAAGGGGCCAAAGAAACGCCCGCGCCTGCGGCGGAAACGGCAGGCGGATGCCCGCGGGATTTTCTGGGCAACCGGTTTGTGTATGTGGTGATTTCGGCCCGGGCGCGGGGCCTTTCCATCGGGCTGAACATGAACCCGGACAAGCTATGCAACTTTGACTGCATATATTGCGAGGTCAAACGCGATCTGCCGCCGCTGGAGCACGAACTGGACGCGAGCGTGATGGCGGCGGAATTGGAAAAGACCCTGGTCCTGATCCATTCGGGGGAAATCCGGCAGATGTCCGGTTACGGCTCGTTGAACACGGACTTGCTGCGATTGCGCCACGTGGCTTTTAGCGGCGACGGGGAACCGACCCTGTGCCTGAATTTTGCCGAAGCGGTGCAGGAGGTGGTGCATGTGCGGGCGCGGGGTGCCAATCCTTTCTTCAAAATGGTTCTGATCACCAATGGGACCTGGCTGGATGCGCGCCCGGTGCAGGAGGGACTGCGCTATTTCACGCGCGACGACGAAATCTGGATCAAGCTCGATGCCGGCACGCAGGCTTATATGAACCGGGTCAACCGCAGCGAAGTCCCGTTGGAAAAGGTGCTGGAAAACGCGAGGCTGATCGGCCAGAAACGCCCCATCACCATACAAAGCCTCTTTCCGCTGATCGGCGGAGAGGAGCCGCCGGAGGAGGAGATAGACCATTACCTCCAGCGCCTTCGCGAACTCAAGGACAGCGGGGCCATGATTTCGATGGTGCAGATATATTCGGCGACGCGTCCGGCGGCCCATTCCGATTGCCGGCACATCCCGCTGCAAAGTTTGGCCCGCATCTGCCGGCGCGTCAAAACGGAGACCGGCTTGAAGGCGGAAGTTTTTTGACGCGATCTATCGTTGCTGCCGGCGGGCCGGAGCGGCCCCGGTTCACAGCGCGCCGGTGTTTTGAGCTTCGACCCAGCGCACGGCGTAACGAATCAATTCCGCAATGCTGGTCAGCTTCAATTTGGCCTTGATGTTGGCGCGATGGACCTCGATGGTTTTGGTGCTGAGGTGGAGTTTTTCGGCCATCTGTTTGGTATCGTAGCCCAGGCCGATGAGTTGAAAGACCTCGAATTCGCGGTCGGTGAGTTTTTCCACTGGCGAACTGGCGACGTTGGCGCGATGGCCGGAGAAGATTTCGAGGATTTTGGCGGACATTTTTTCACTGACGTAAACTTGTCCCTCCAAGACCCGGCGGATGGCTTGAGCGATCTTTTTTCCGCCCTCCTGCTTCATGACATAGCCGCGCCCACCGGCGCGCAGCACGCGCTCCACGTAGAGGGATTCCTCGTGCATGGAAATGACGAGGACGAGCACGCCGGGGTGCAAGGCCTGAATGTCTTTGATGAGTTCCAGGCCGTTCTTTCCCGGCAAAGTGATGTCGGTCAAGACGAGGTCGGGTTGGAGGGCCTTGATTTTTTCCAGGGCTTCGCGGGCATCGCCGGCCTCGCCGCAAACGGCCAGGTCCGGCTGGTTGCCGATTAATTGGGCCAACCCTTCGCGCATCATGGGATGGTCATCCACAATGAGAATTGTCTTAGGCTCGCCTGATTTTGCGCGGGGGTTCATTTCGGGGTGGATGCCGGGGTGTTGGCGGTGTTGGGCAGGAAGCAAAGCACGATGGCCCCGCCGTTCTGTTGTTGTTGGAGCAGCACCCTGGCTCCAATCATGCCGGCGCGGTATTGCATGATGCGCAAGCCCATGCCCGTGCCCGCGCCGGGCGGTTGGGCCAAACCGGCCCCATTATCTTTTATCATGAGGACGGTGTTGTCGGGCGTGGCGGAGAGGTTGATTTCGATGGACTTGGCCCTGCCGTGTTTGATGGCATTGGTCACCGCTTCCTGGGCGATGCGATAGAGATGGGTGGCGACGGTGTGGTTGTGAATCAACACTGGCGGGTCGCTGAGCAGGCGGCAGCGGACATCAAAGAGCCTCTCGGTGTCTTCGGCCAAGGCTCTGAGAGCCGAGGCCAGGCCTTCGGATTCCAGAACCACGGGGGAAAGGCCGCGGGCCAGGGAGCGGGTTTGGGCGATGACGTCGCGAACGTGCCCGGCGATTTGTCTGGCCTGGGCGGCCTGGGATTTGGCTTTGCCCTGAAGATTCTCGGCGAGCACGTGGCATTTCATCTCGATGCCGGCCAGGCGCTGGCAAACGCCGTCGTGCAAATCCTGCCCGATGCGGCGTTGTTCCATTTCGCTGATATGCAAGACCTCCTGTTCGAGGCGCTTGCGGCCCGAGATGTCCATGGCGGCGCAGGTGATGCCGGTGATTTCCCCCGCGGGGTTGCGCACCAGTTCGACTGTCAAATCAAAGAAGTGGCGGGAGCCGCCGAGGGTGCAGGAAACTTCCTGGCGCAGCCCGGTGCCGGTGGCCAAGGCCCGGGCCTTGATTTGGCGCAACCGGTCCGCCTCCTCCGCGGGAAAGATTTGCTCGTCGGTTTTGCCGATGAAGTTCTTTTCCGGCAGGCCGATCGGGGCGTTGTGAACCCAGGTGTAGCGCAAGGCGGCGTCCTGGTTGAAAACCATGACCGGCGAATGTTTCAGGGCCACACGAAGCCGCTCCTCGCTGAGGCGGAGGGCGGCTTCCGCGGCGGCAAGTTTTTTTTCCTTATCCACCTGTTGCAGCGCGCGCGCGACGGCGGAGGGGAGAAAATCGAGGAAATCCTTGCCTTTGACCACGTAATCCAGCGCGCCGCTTTTCATCATTTCGACGGCCATCCTCTCATCGCCTTGGCCGGTGATGATGAGGAAGGAGGGAAGCCGGCCCAGGGCGGCGAGTTGGGAGATGACTTCGCCGGCTTGGGCGTCCTGGAGCTTCAAGTCCAGCAAGAGCAGGTCGGGTTGGTGTGCCTGGAGCCATTGGACGGCCTGGGCGCCGGAGGCGGCTGTGGAAACGGCGAAGCGTTGGCGCTCGAGCGTTCGGGCGGCGAGCCGGAGCAGGCCTGGATCATCATCAACAATGAGGATGGCCGCCGCGGGTTTAGGCTGGTTCCTCATCGGATCAAGAGCGGAGTCCCGGCACCTGCACCAGGGCGATAAACAAGCCGAACTGTTTGACCGCCTCGGCAAATTTCTCGTAGTTGACCGGCTTGACGATGTAATTGCTGCAACCCAAGGAGTGGCACCGCTCGACTTCGCGCGGATCGTCGGTGGTCGTGAGCATGATAACCGGCATCTTCTTTAATTCCGGGTCGGCTTTGATCTGGCGGAGGACTTCGACGCCGTCCACTTGCGGCATCCGAATGTCCAGGAGAAGGAGATAGGAGGCTTCTTTGGCGCGTTTGCGGGCGCCGCGGCCGAAAAGGAAGTCGAGGGTCTGCTGGCCGTTTTCAAATCGCACAATGGGATTGTGAAGCTCGGCGCGGAGCAAATTCTTCTCGATTAAACGGACGTGGCCATGATCATCATCGGCAATCAGGATAATCACTTCTTTTGTCATGCCCATGTATTAGCCTTCATCCGTGTGGCAAAGAAACAAAAAAAGAGCAGCCCGCGTCGGGGGCGGATTCGACCCAGATCTTGCCCTGGTGGCGTTCGAGGATTCGTTGGACGATGGCCAGGCCCAGCCCTTCGCCCTCGGAGGCGGAAGGGTTGAGCCGGTGGAAAATCTCAAAAATCCGGCCCTGATGTTCCGGGGCGATGCCGATGCCGTTGTCTTGAATGGCATAAAGGGAGCGGCCATTTTCGATATTGCCGGAAACCTGAATCAGGGGGGCGCGTTTGGGGCTGCGGTATTTCAAGGCGTTGTCAATGAGGTTGGAAAAGACCTGGTTGATGAGGGCCGGATCCCCCAGGCAGTGGGGCAGGCTGCCGATGCGCAAGGAGGCGCCGGTCTGTTTGAGCTGGAACTCCACCGACTGGGCAATGTCGGCGAGCATCGCGTTCATATCCAGCGTGGTGATCTTGAGGACGGCGCGTCCGAGCCTGGAAAAGCGCAGGAACCCCGCCAGCAGGAGATCAATCTTGGTCACCCCGGCCTGAATAAACTCCATGGCCTCCGGGATGTCCTGGTCCAGGATCGTTTTCAACTCCCGGCGGGCGGCTGTGGAGGGTTGCGGGCTTTGCAACAAATTGCGCAATTGGGAGCAGGACCGCTTTAATTCCTGGGTGAAGCCTTGGATGTTCACGAGGGGCGAACGCAAATCATGCGAGGCGATGTAAACAATGGTCTCCAGTTCCTTGTTTTTTTCGGCCAGGTTTCGGGCCAGCTCGGCGAGTTTGGCTTCGGCCCGCTTGTCTTCGGTAATGTCGGTGCGGATGGCGATATATTGCGCGGGCTTGCCGTCGGGGTTGACAAACGGAAAGATGGTGGTCGCCACCCAATAGAAGGAACCGTCTTTGGCCCGGTTGCGAATCTCCCCCTTCCAGACCTGGCCGCGCCCAATGGTGGTCCAGAGGTTTTTGAAGAAGTCTTTGGAGTGATAGCCGGAATTGATGATCCGATGGTCCTGGCCGATGAGTTCGTCGCGGGAGTACTTGGAAATCTCGCAGAACTTGTCATTCACGCGGGTGATGCGTCCCGCGGCGTCGGTGATGGCGACGATGGAATGGGCATCCAGAGCGGCCTTGAGGTCTGCAAGTTCATTGGAGGGCTTCATGGATCTGGCTGTAGCCGGACGCGGGAAATCGTTGATGGCCGCGTAATCTCGCAGGATGGCGGCCGGGAAGCCGTTGAGAAAAAGGCCGTCCTGGACACGCCTGATTCGCCTAGGCAAGAACCAATTGCTCGCGGTATTCGGTGGGGGATTGACCCATGATTTTCTTGAAGACGCGATTGAAGTGGGTCAAGGACTGGAAGCCGACTTCATAGGCGATTTCACTGACGCGGAGGTTGCGATTGAGGAGGAGGTTTTTGGCCTTTTCAATGCGGAGGCGGGAGACGTAATCGGTAAAATTGAGGCCGGTGGCCTTTTTGAACATTTTGCAGAAATAAAAGGTGCTGGTGTTGACGGCTTTGGCCACCTGGCCCAGGGAGAGGTCGGCGGACTGGTTTTCCTGAATGAATTGTTTGGCGCGGGTGATAGCCAGCGGCTCGGTATTCTCGCGCTGGACCAAAATCTGGTTGCTGACCATGGAGATGTGCTGGGCAAAAATGGAGAGCAGCTTGACCACACCGTCGTGCTGCCTTGAGGAAAGCACCTTGGTGGCGAAATAGGCCTGCCTGAGGCGGTCGGATTCCACCTCCAGCCCCCATTCGGCCACCAACTTGGCGGTGCGGTTGAATTGCGCCTCTGTGGGCCGCTTGCGGAAAATCTGCCCGGTTTGCAAAAATCCGACCAGCCGTTCCCCGAGGCGAATGGGCACGGCGGTGTCGCACAAACCCAACTCGCACGTCAGGGTTTGGGGTTCGTTGGTGGCGGTGTCGGAAACCTGTTGTTGCAGGCGAAGACAGGCGGCGCAGGAGCGGCTTTTTTCGGCCATGATTCCGCAAAAAGGGTTCTCATGCCGTTTGCCGCGGTGGGGCAATTGCCACGATTCGACCGGTCGCAAGGATACGGGCAGGCCGGTGGTTTCACTGAAGGCGCGTTCGTAATCCTGGTAAATCCTTGAATCGCTCAGGGATTGGATCAGGTCCGCGGCTTCGTGGGCGAAGCCATTGCCGCCGTTGTTGTGGTTTCCTGGTTGCGCATCGACTTGGGCAAATTTTGATTTCATGGCAACAAGATATGCTAAGCCAGTGAACCGGGGAATTGGGGGCAGACCCAAAGCCATCATGGGGGGAATTCCTAGCCAGGCTAAGCAATTATCTCAGACTTGGTGGTGATTCTTGCTGCAATTGGAGCAACTGGACCCGGGCGATCTGCAATCGTTTGATCACAATGGCGGCCACGCGTTTCATCAGCTCATAGCCGAAAACCGGGTCCTCTTCGCATTGTTCGCGCAAACGAGTGCCGTAAAAGAAAATGGCGTTTGTGGGTTCCACGGCGCGGGCGCTGAAATGCCAGTAATACGGGGGAAAAAGCCAGGACCAGCCCACCACCTCGTCTTCGCCGACAAATAGAACCAGGGGGGCCAAACCGCCCTGGCCTCTGGACTCCAGGGCGATTTTGCCCTGGCAGATCAAGTAAAAGCGATTGGCCGGTTCCCCTTCGTTGAAAACAACCTCGTCCTGCTCAAACCGCTTGAACATGGCCGCCTCGGTGAGTCTTTTCAGGTGTTCGGAATGCATATCCGCGACGAAGCGATGGGCGGCAATGGCCCTGGCCAAAGGCAGCATGGATTGGCAAGATTCCTCGCTGGCAATATTCATGAGCTTGTGAAAGGAGAATGCTACAGGCAATGGAATTTGCCACACTTTCCTTGGCAATCGCTGACCATTCCTTGCGACACTTTCCTTGGCCATGGCGGGGGCATTTTTTGGCTGGCGAATTCCGCGCACAAAACCCGAACCGGCAGGCGCCTGGTGGCAGAGGAGTTTGTGGAGGACCAAGGCAAAGGGAGGGCGCCAAACAAAAAGCTTTCACATGGACATCATTTGCGCGACCCTTTGCTTTTTTTGCGGGGGCGAAATCCAGCTTAAAACAAGAGAAGCTAATGTTCATGGAATGGTTGAACAGGTAAAGCTCATCGTTAGCCAAAAAATGGTGAGCTTGATATTCGACGGCGCGGTAGTAGTTATGCAGGATATGAAACCGGTATTATTCAATAACACGGTGCTGCGGGACGGCCATCAATCCATGGCCGCCACGCGGATGACCACCGCGCAAATGCTCCCCGCCGCTCCGCTGCTTGACGAGATGGGATTCCACGGCCTGGAAACCTGGGGTGGCGCGACCATTGACGCGTGCCTGCGTTTCCTGAATGAGAATCCGTTTGATCGTTTGCGCGCGCTCAAAGAGGCGGCTCCCCAGACGCCGCAGATCATGCTCTTGCGCGGCCAGAATATCGTGCAGTACGCCAGTTTTCCCGATGACGTGGTGGAGGCGTTTGTGCGGTGCATGTGCCAGTTTGGGATGGACATCATCCGGATCTTCGATGCGCTGAATGATTTGCGCAACCTGCAAACGGCCATTCGTGCAGTCAAAAAATATCAGAAACACGCCCGGGGCGAACTTTGCTACACCATCAGCCCGGTTCACACGGTGGAGAACTTTGTGAAGATGGGCGTGGAGTTGGAAAAGATGGGCTGCGATTCGCTCGGCATCAAGGACATGTCGGGCATCCTGCAACCGCGGATCGCCTTCGAGTTGGTGCAGGAACTCAAGCGCAAAGTGGGCATTCCCATCACGCTGCACACGCACGACACGGCCGGGTTGGGGGCGGCCAGCTATCTGGCGGCGATTGACGCCGGGGTGGATTGTGTGGAAGTTTCGATTGTTCCATTCGCCAACGGCACAGCGCAGCCGGACACGCGACGGATGTTGGCGCTGCTGGAAGGCCATCCCCGCTGCCCAAAGTTGGACACCGAGAAGCTGGCGCAACTGCGAACCTACTTCGAGGGTGTTTACCAGGAATTGGCCCAATTCACCAGCCCGGCCAACGAGCGGGTGGACAGTGACATCCTGATTTACCAGGTCCCCGGCGGGATGCTCTCGAACTTTCGCACCCAACTCAATGAGCAAGGGATGTCCGACCGCTTCGAGGAAGTGGTGCGGGAGATTCCGGTGGTGCGGGAGGCGCTGGGCTGGATCCCATTGGTGACGCCCACCTCGCAAATTGTGGGCACTCAAGCCATGATGAACGTCAAATTTGGGCGTTGGATAATGATCTGCCAGCCCGCCCAGGAAATCGCCCTGGGCAAATACGGCAAGACCCCCGGTCCGATTGAGCCCAATGTCCTGGCCCAGGTCGAACAGCTCTCCGGCAAGAAACCGGTCACCGACCGCCCCGCCGACCTCCTGAAGCCCGGCCTGGAAAAATATCGCAAGCAATGCGCCGAAGCGGGCCTGCCCGTGGAAGATGAAATCGTCGTCCTTTTTGCCATGTTCCCCCAGCAGGTCGAGGCGTTGTTCAAGCCAAAAGCGGCGGTGGCGGCCCCGGGGCCGGCACCGGCCAGTCCGGCTCCCAGCCGCCCCGGCAACGGCCAGGGAACCCATTTGTATGTCACCCTGAATGGCCGGCGGCACGATGTGCAGGTGGAAACCCTGGAAAGCTGAACCCTGGAGACACGAATGAACCCCGCTGAAATGGAACCGGCAAAAGACCGGCTGCTGGCGGAATTCCCGCCGGTCGGTTATGAGGAATGGCATCGGCTAGTGGAGACCGAGCTTAAAGGCGTTCCCTTTGACAAGCGCATGCTCACGGCGACTTGGGAGGGCATCACACTCAAACCAATCTACCGGCCCGAAGACACCGCCCATCTTTCCCATCTGAATTCATATCCCGGATTCGCCCCCTTTGTGCGCGGGACCGTGGCGGGCGGTTATGCCTGCCAGCCCTGGGCGGTTTCCCAGGAAATCACGTGCTCCAGTCCCGCAGAATTCAATCATGAGGCCCGGAACTCGCTGGCGGGCGGGCTGAACGCGCTGAACATGGTCCTGGACAAGGCGACCCGAAACGGGCGCGACCCCGATTGGGCCAAGCCGGAGGAAGTGGGTTCGGGGGGGCTTTCCATCGCGACGCTCCGGGATCTGGACCGCGCGCTGGAGGGTGTGGACCTGAGAACCACCTCACTGTTCGTGCGATCCGGGGCGTCGGGAATGCCCTTTGCCGCGCTTTTGATGGCGTTGATGCGGCGGCGCAAACTGAAACCGAGCATCCTTCGTGGCTGTATCGAAATGGACCCGTTGGGGGTGCTGGCCCACGAGGGAAGCCTGCCTCAGTCCATGGAGGACGCCTATCGGGAAATGGCGGTGCTGACGCGCTGGGCGGCGGACCACGCGCCGCGCGTTCAAACCATTTGCGTCCACAGCCGGGCCTGGCATGAAGCCGGCGGCAACGCGGCGCAGGAACTGGCCTTCACCCTGGCCACGGGCATCGAATATCTGCGGGAAATGAACCGGCGCGATCTGGACGTGAACACCGTGGCCCCGCGCATCCGTTTCGCGGTGACGGTGGGGGTGGGCTTTTTCATGGAGATCGCCAAGCTGCGGGCCTTGCGCATGCTCTGGTCGCGGGCGGTGGGGGCGTCGGGCGGAAATGAGGAGGCGCAAAAGCTCTCGCTCCACGTCCGGACGTCGCAAGGGAACAAGAGTGTTTATGATCCGCATAACAACATGCTCCGCGCCACCGTGGAGGCCCTGGCCGCC
>JBEKOF010000006.1:0-40059 GCA_049522055.1 Verrucomicrobiota bacterium
CAGGATGTCTAAACCAAATAACTGTCAACACGAACACAAACAATGAAAGATCAAATCAAACCAATGAAAAACCAAATCATTCGCAGTCTCCTCGTCGTCGCGCTGGCGGCCGTTCCCGGCGCAATCCAGGCCCAAAACGACGCGCATTACGCTGTCGGCCTTGAAGGAATCAAAGGCGCGACGCTGCCGCCGCCGGGCTTTTACTTCCGGGACTACAACGTGATCTATACAGCCGACCGCGGCGAGAACGGGCTGGGGCAGGACTTGCCGGGCAATTTCCAGGCGGTGGTGTATGCCCAAGTGCCGCGCGCGATCTGGATCACGGACATGAAAGTGCTGGGCGGCTATTTCGGCGGCGATGTGGTGGTGCCGATAGAGTACATCAGCTTAAAGGCGGGTCCGTTCAAGAGCAGCACATTTGGACTCGGCGACATCTACGTGGAAGACACGCTTTCGTGGCATCCGGGACAATTCGACATTGGGGCCGCGGTGGGTCTGAATATGCCCACGGGGGCTTCGGGCAAACCGACCTCGATCGGACTGGGCTATTGGGGGCCGCAACTGACGCTGGGAGTCACCTGGTATGCCGACGAGGCGAAGACCTGGGCGGTTTCGGCGCTGAACCGGTATGAGTTCAATAGCGAGGACCGGGACGATCGCGCATCGGACGCAACGCCGGGGCAGGCTTGGACACTGGAATGGGCCGTGAGCAAGACTCTCAAGGATGTCTGCCCGGCCGTCAAGATGATGGATTTAGGCGTGGTGGGTTATTACCAGCAGAGAGTCACGTCCAGCACGGGAAACGAGAACATGCCGAACCCGGCAATGGATGCGAGCGCGTTGTTTCCATACAGCCGCGTGGCGGCGGTCGGCCCCGAGGTCAACGCGGAATTTTCATTCCTGACGGCCTCGCTGCGGTATAACTATGAGTTCTTTGCTGAGAACCGCATGCAAGGGAACACGATCACGCTGACGCTGACAAAGAGATTCTGACGGTGGAAGGCCGGCGCGCACAGAGGCCGGTGTGCTTTGGCTTTGGGCTTGGCTGGTGCGGAGAGGATCGCCGCAACAGTGCAAAAGCAAACTAATGTGGTGTCACGGAATTATCGCTCGTAAATCCGTCGGCGGGACGCCGACGGAAGCGGGCGGGACGCCGCGCTTCCCGCGCATGAGAATTATGCAAAGAACTTCCACGACCCCACACTAGAAATGGTATTAGGCGGAAGTGCCAAAAGCAGAGGAGCCAGCCTGTCGAAGGCGCAGGCCTGTGAGAAGCAACCAAATTAGAATAACCAAGAACATTCCCCGTTGAATCAGACCCTTCAAATGGAAGGGGGCAAGGATGAGTCCCAGAAGAAACGCGAGAAACAAGAATCCAAGGAAAAGTGTCGTTTGTGAAAATGACCGCCATTGCTCGTCGCGCTTATAGGCGCCGGGCAGTGTCAACATTAGCGCCATGAGTGATAGAAACAACAGAACCGAGGCCACAATGTGTGTGATGTCTGTTTTTGTAAGAGCGGCAAGAAGAGCGGCGCGAGTCGGGCGGCTGCCATCAGGCGACGTGATTAAGTCTAAGGGAAAGAGAGCGCACACACAGAGGGAAAGAATCACCACGCCCAATAGAACGCAGGATGCCGTGAGAAAACCAGAAGGATGGACGCTGAGGCGAAGTCCGAGCAGAAGCATGAGAAAAGTCGCAGCCATGATGCCGGCTCCAGCCGCGACCAGGAAACCGAATGGCCCGACGGCGTATTCACTGAGGAAATTGCGCCAGGGGTTGAAGCCGGGTCGCAAGAGATGCAGCGCCACCATGGCGATAAGGGAAAGGAGTGTCCCTGCGACAACACAGGAACCACAGAAACGCGGTGAGGTGTGTTGTTGCATATAGTTGCTTTGATATTGAAACCGCTCCAAGGCTTGACGCGGGGCAGGCTCAGAGGCTGCGGCGGCGGACAAACTCGAAGTTGCAGAGGCGGACTTCGGGTTTGCCCATGGCGTCGAAGACGACTTTTCCTTCGGCATCGAAGGAAATCAAGAGGTGGTCGGGCTTGACATTGAGGTCTTCGAGACCGCATTGGGCGAGCTTGGCGGCCTTGGCCTCGAGCAACTCCTCCATCATGCGGCGAGTGATCAGGCCGTGGGCGCAGGCGTGCTGGGCGTTGAGGGAGGAGTAAAATGAGCCGTCGCGGGCCGCGAGGACTTCGTCCGGCCCGTTCCAAAATCCCCAGATGGTGATGTAGTCGTAATCCTTGCGGATGGCCGGCTCGCCATCCGGGGTGAGGAGATGGGCCAGGGCGGAGTAACGGCGTGGGTCGTCGGCGGGGCGGGCGGATTCGCGCTTGCTGCCGGTCATGTAAATGGCGCGGGGATAGATGGTGCGGACACCATGACGGGCCAGATGGAGGGCGAGGGCGATTTCCTCGAAGGGGCTGTTGAAGCCGTGAGCGCGGAGGGCGTCGAGGTTGGCGCGGGCGTTCTTGACGGCGACCCGGTCGCCCATGCGGGAAACGCGCCAGACGAGTTGGATGTTGTCCTTGGTGCAGGTGTGGAAGACCTGGAGGCGGGAGGAAAGCTTCTTCTTGGGGGTCCGGCGCCAGCGTTCGGGGAGGAAATAATTGAAGAGGTCGGGGTCCCTGCCGACGACCCACAACAAACCGCCGGTGCTCTCGGCGCGGCCGAAAATATAATCCACGTCGAGGAGGCGGGAGGCCCGGAGATGCTCGGGCATGGGGCCGCCCGGCTCGGCCTCGAAGCGGTGGGCCATGTGAGTCAAATAGAGTTTGCGGTTGGCGCCGCGCACCGCCTCCTCATGCTCCGGCGTGCGCTCCAGCAGTTCGTAATCCACCAGGGCATAGGTGAACTGGCCGTGCCGGTCCCGGGCCAACTCCCTGCCGCGCGCCTGGCGGAGAATGACGTGAGCGGGCTTCATGTCAATGACGCGGTAGCCCTTCTGGCGCAATTCATGGGTGACGAGGCTGGTGACCTGGGCGAGGAACTCGGCGCTGCTGCGCGCCCCCAGGCCGAAGCTCTGGGCGGTTTCCACGGCGTCCAAGCCTTTGATCCATCCGTAGAGGACGACGTATTGGCGCAGGATGTCCACCTCCACGCCGGGGTGCCTGGCGACTTTGGCGCGGATTTTATGTTCCGAACGGCCGGTCTGCCACAATTGGAGCCTCTCGCCCGGAACGTAGATGGCCAGAGGGAGTTGGGTGCGGATGTGGATTCCGGCAGGCCCCGCCTCGCCGCGGCGCAACTCCATCAACAAGGAAAACTCCTCAAAGGGGCTGTTGAACTCGGCCTGGATGAACTTGTTGACGGTGAGGGTGTCCAGGGGCACGTCTTCGCCGACGCGGGACCATTTGACGACCAGATTGAGGCTGCGGCCATTGATGGGGCGTGTGGGCAGCTTGTAAACGGTGCCCGTGCCGCGAAGGCGTTCGGATTTGGCCTTGAACCAATCGGGCGCGAACCAGCTCTCCGGGAGCAAATGCCGCCAGAGGAGCACGCCAAAACGAGTCAAGTAGAGGTCGCCTCCGTCGCTGGTCTTCAAATCAACGTAATCAACCCCCAGCAGGGAGATGATCGTGCCGCCGGGCGGGGCGTCCGGGGGCAAGAGCATGGGCGGCTGGGCGAGGGTCGTTCCCGCGGTGGCCACCGGCAGGGGTTTGCGCGCCTGGGCAAAGTCAGTCATGGGGGCAAATGTAAATCTCCGGCTGCGGGGCGCAAGCCAGACCGGGTGCGCGGGCGTGGGGAAAACGGAGAAATGGGCGCATTTTGCTGGCGGGCTGCAAAAAAAGGCGAGTGTTTGCCAAAAGGCGTGGAGCCTGTGGGGCGCTTGATCGTCAATTTGTTGCGAAGAGAAACAAGTCTCGAAGGCTTGTGCCCGGCCCCGGAAAACGCCCCGGATTATGTGCCTGGCTTAAAGAGATGAAAAATTTAAAATCAGTGGCTGACAAATCACCCCTTGCCCAGGAATCTTATGCTCACAACCCCAGCACCTTCTGACCCCCAGCGGCTTGAACCCGCCCACGACATCCTACGCCAGGCCCAGCCGCAGCCGCTGGACTGCATATTTTCGCCCAAAGCGGTGGCGCTGATTGGGGCGACCGAATCGCTCAACAGCGTAGGGCGAACGGTGCTGGTGAACCTGCAGCAAGGGAAATTCCCCGGGGCGATTTACCCGGTGAACCCAAAGCGCGAGACGGTGCTGGGGGTCAAGGCCTACCCCAACATCCTGGCCGTACCCGGCAAGGTGGATGTGGCGGTGATCGTGACGCCGCCGCCGTCGGTCCCCGGCATCATCCATGACTGCGCGCAGGCGGGCGTGCGCGGGGCGATCATCATCTCCGCCGGCTTCAAGGAAATCGGGGCGGCGGGTGTGGAGCTGGAACGGCAAATCATCGCCGAGGCGCGGCGGGTGCAGATGCGGGTGGTGGGTCCGAATTGCCTTGGGGTGATGGTGCCCGGCTCGAAGTTCAACGCGACCTTTGCCGCCGGGATGGCGCGGCCCGGGACGGTGGGATTCATCAGCCAGAGCGGGGCGCTGTGCACGGCGGTGCTGGATTGGAGCCTGCGAGAGAATGTGGGTTTCAGCGCGTTTGTCTCAATTGGTTCGATGGTGGATGTGGGCTGGGGCGACTTGATATATCACCTGGGCGACGATCCGGGCACGCGCAGCATCGTCATCTACATGGAAACCATCGGAGATGCGCGGGCGTTCCTGTCCGCGGCGCGGGAAGTGGCGCTGACCAAGCCGATCATCGTGATCAAGCCCGGGCGGACCTCAGCGGCCGCCAAGGCCGCGGCGTCGCACACCGGCTCCTTGACTGGGAGCGACGAAGTGTTGCAGGCGGCGTTCCAGCGGGCCGGGGTGTTGCGGGTGGAAAACATATCTGAACTTTTCGACATGGCGGAAGTGCTGGCCAAACAGCCGCGCCCGCGGGGACCGCACCTGGCGATAATTACCAATGCGGGCGGACCGGCGGTGCTGGCGACCGACATGCTGATCACCAGCGGCGGGCAGCTTGCGGAGCTGACGCCCGAAACCATGGCCGCCTACAACCAGATACTGCCGCCGACCTGGAGCCATAACAACCCGGTGGACATCATCGGCGACGCCGGCCCGGAATTGTACGCCCAGGCGGTGGACATCGCCGCCAAGAACCCGCACACCGACGGCCTGCTGGTGATACTGACGCCGCAAGCCATGACCGACGCCACCAAGACGGCAGAGCAACTCAAGCCCTACGCGCACCTGGAGGGCAAACCGATCCTGGCCAGTTGGATGGGAGCGGACGCGGTGGTGGCCGGGGAAGACATACTCAATGAGGCAAAAGTTCCCACGTTTAAATATCCCGACCGAGCGGCGCGGGCGTTTTGTTACATGTGGCGCTACACCGAAAACCTGCGCGCCCTTTACCAAACACCATCGCTGGGGCCTGAATCGGACGACGTGGCGACGGCGCACAACCGCGCCGACGCGATGCTCAAGGTGATCCGCAAGCAGGGACGCACTATTCTGACGGAGTTTGAATCCAAGCAACTGCTGGCGGCTTACGACATCCCCACGGTGGAAACCCACGTTGCGTCCACCGAGGCGGAGGCCATCCGGCACGCGACGCGGCTGGGTTTTCCCGTGGTGCTCAAGCTCTACTCGGAAACCATCACGCACAAGACGGACGTTGGAGGGGTGCAGTTGAATTTGCGCAACGAGACGGCGGTGCGGCGCGCCTGGCGGGCGATTGAGGCCTCGGTAACGCAAAAGGCGGGGAAGGAACATTTCCAGGGGGTGACGGTGCAGCCGATGGTGAAGCTGGAGGGTTACGAGTTGATCATCGGCAGCAGCATAGATCCGCAATTCGGGCCGGTGTTATTGTTTGGTACCGGGGGTCAGTTGGTGGAAGTGTTCAAGGACCGCGCCCTGGCGCTGCCGCCGCTCAATGCGACGCTGGCGCGGCGGATGATGGAGGGGACGCGCATCTTCACGGCGTTGCAGGGCGTGCGCGGGCGGGCGGCGGTGGATATTCCCGCGCTGGAACAATTGCTGGTGCGCTTCAGCCAACTGGTGGTGGCGCAGCCTTGGATCAAGGAAATTGACATCAATCCGCTGATTGCCTCGCCCGAACGGCTCCTGGCGCTGGACGCGCGCGTTGTGCTGCACGACCCGGCGACGGCGGAAAGCGCCCTCCCCGCGCCCGCCATCCGGCCCTATCCGGTGCAATACGTCGGGGCGTGGAAATCGAAGAACAAGAAGCGGATCGTCATCCGCCCGATCCGTCCCGAAGACGAACCGTTGATGGTGAAGTTTCACCAGACGCTCTCCGAACAAACGGTATATCAACGCTATTTCAGCGTGCTGAAATTGTCGCAACGGACCGCGCACGAGCGGCTGACGCGCATCTGCTTCAATGATTACGACCGCGAGATCGCGCTGGTGGCGGAATACAAGGAAAATCCCAAGGCGGAGCCGCAGATCCTTGGGGTTGGGCGCTTGAGCAAGCTTCGGGGCGTCAACGAGGGCGAATTCGCCATCCTGGTCTGCGACGCCTGGCAGGGACTGGGACTGGGGACCGAACTGCTCAAGCGAGTGGTGAAGATTGGCCGGGAGGAAAAGCTGCAGCGGATCATCGGCCACATCCTGCCAGAGAACCATGTGATGAGCCAAGCCTGCCAGAAGGTGGGATTCAAAGTGGGCCATGGCGCCGACGCCCACGATCTCCTGGCCGAATACACCCTATAATATATGCCAGCCAACAAGACATCCAACGGGCCGCTTTATGCCACCATAGACGGCAACGAAGCCGCCGCCTACGCGGCCTTTCGCACCAATGAGGTGATGGCCATCTACCCGATCACCCCGTCGTCGCCCATCGCGGAATGGTGCGACCAGTGGGCGTCGGAAGGGAAACGAAACTTGTGGGGGACCATTCCGGCCATCGTGGAAATGCAAAGCGAAGGGGGGGCGGCGGGAGCGATCCACGGAGCGCTGCAAACCGGGGCGCTGAGCACCACCTTCACCGCGTCGCAGGGTCTGCTGCTGATGATCCCCAACATGTTCAAGATCGCCGGCGAACTGCTGCCGACGGTCTTCCACGTGACGGCGCGCAGCGTGGCGACGCACGCGCTTTCCATCTTCGGCGATCACAGCGACATCATGGCGGCGCGCTCGACGGGTTGGGCCATGCTGGGCGCGGCGTCGGTGCAGGAGACGATGGACTTTGCGGTGATCGCCCAGGCGGCGGCTCTGCGGGCCAGCCTGCCGTTCGTCCATTTCTTCGATGGGTTCCGCACGTCGCACGAGGTGGCCAAGATTCAACTGGTCCCCGACTACGTGATGCGGGCGCTGGTTGACGAGGCGACCATCGAGGGACAGCGGGCGCGGGCCATGACGCCGGACCATCCGGTCTTGCGCGGCACGGCGCAGAACCCGGATGCCTTCTTCCAGGGGCGCGAGGCCACCAATCTGGTTTACGCCGCCTGCCCGAAGGTGACGCAGCACGTGATGGACGAGTTCGCCAACCACACGGGCCGCTACTACAAGCTTTTTGACTACGTGGGAGCTCCCGACGCCAGCCGCGTGCTGGTGCTGATGGGATCCGGCGCGGAAGTGGCCGACGAGGCGGTCGAACACCTCAACCGCCGCGGCGAGAAAGTCGGGCTGGTCAAGGTGCGGTTGTACCGGCCCTTTGACAGCGCCTGCTTCGCGCGGACCCTGCCGGCGTCGGTCAAAGCCATCGCGGTGCTGGATCGCACCAAGGAGCCTGGGGCGGCGGGGGAACCGCTCTATCAGGATTGCTTGACAGCGCTGATGGAACATTCGCTTGGAAGCCCGGGCCAAAAGCGGCAGATGCCGCTAGTCCTCGGCGGCCGCTACGGCCTGTCGTCCAAGGAATTCACCCCGGCGATGGTCAAAGCGGTGTTTGACAACCTGGCGGCCGCCGCGCCGAAGAATCATTTCACGGTGGGGATCACCGACGACGTTTCATTCACCAGCCTGCCGGTGGATGGGCAATACTCGACCGAACCGGACGAGGTGATCCGGGCGCAATTCTACGGGCTAGGCTCCGACGGCACGGTGGGGGCGAACAAGAACACGATCAAAATCATCGGCGAGAACACCGCGTACTGCGCGCAAGGATATTTTGTCTATGACTCGAAAAAATCCGGTTCGATGACCGTCTCGCACCTGCGGTTCGGCAAGGACCCGATCCGTTCGAGTTATTTGATCACGCGGGCGAATTTTATCGCGTGCCACCAGCCGATCTTCCTGGAGCGGTTCGACATGCTGCGGGACCTGGTACCGGGAGGCACGTTCCTGCTCAACTCGCCCCATTCGCGGGAGGAAATCTGGCGGCGGCTCCCGACGCCCGTGCAGCAGGCGCTGCAGGAGCGGCGCGCCCGGTTTTTTGTGATTGACGCCACGAGCGTGGCGCGGGCCAGCGGCATGGGGGGACGCATCAACACCATCATGCAGGTCTGTTTCTTCGCCCTATCGGGTGTGCTGCCGAAGGAAGAATCCATCGAGGCGATCAAGGAATCCATCAAGAAAACGTATGGCAAAAAGGGCGAGGAAGTCGTCAAGATGAACCTCCAGGCGGTGGACAATACGCTGGCCAACCTGTTTGAAGTCCCGGTGACGGGCAACGTGAACGGGGCGGGCGGTTTCCTGCCGCCGATCACGCCCGACGCGCCGCAGTTCGTGCGGGAAGTGCTGGGCAAACTGGCCGCCGGACGGGGCGATGACCTGCCCGTGAGCGCCTTCCCGCGGGACGGGACTTTTCCCACCGCGACCGCGCAGTATGAAAAGCGCAATCTGGCGCTGGAAATCCCGGTGTGGAACGAGGGGATATGCATTCAATGCCTCAAATGCGCGGCGATGTGCCCGCACGCGGCCATTCGGGCCAACGTGTGCCTGCCGGAGCTGCTGCAAGGCGCGCCGGCCACCTTCAAATCAGCCGCGGCCCGCCTGCCGGAATGGAAGGGGATGCGGTGGGTGCTGCAAGTGGCGGCGGAGGACTGCACGGGATGCAGGCTCTGCGTGGAAGTCTGCCCGGCGCGGGACAAAACGGAGAACAAGCGCAAGGCCATCAACCTCCAGCCGCAAGCTCCGTTGCGCTTGTCGGAGCGGGAGAACTGGAACTTCTTCCTGGGTCTGCCGGAAATGGACCGGCGCAAAATCAACACTTCAGTTTTGCGCCAGCAACAGGTGATGCGGCCACTGTTTGAATTCTCCGGCGCGTGCGCCGGTTGCGGCGAAACGCCCTACCTGAAGCTGCTGACCCAGTTGTTCGGCGACCGGACCCTGATCGCCAACGCCACCGGATGCTCCTCGATCTACGGCGGCAACCTGCCGACCACGCCCTATGCGAAAGACGCCCAGGGCCGCGGCCCCACCTGGTGCAATTCCCTTTTTGAGGACAACGCCGAGTTCGGCTTGGGCTACCGCGTTTCGCTGGACAAGCAAACCGAGCTGGCCGGGGAACTGTTGCGCCGACTGGCCGGCACCCTGGGGGAGGAACTGGTGAACGGGCTTTTGAAGTCCAGCCAGGCGGATGAGGCGGGGATTGCCGAGCAGCGCGAGCGGGTGGCGGCCTTGAAGGAGAAATTGCGGCGGCTGGATTTTCCCGAGGCGCGCCTGCTGGGCAGTCTGGCCGATCAACTGGTGAGAAAAAGCGTCTGGATCGTCGGCGGGGACGGCTGGGCGTACGACATCGGCTACGGCGGACTGGATCACGTGCTGGCCAGCGGACGGGATGTCAATGCGCTGGTTCTGGACACGGAAGTTTATTCCAACACCGGCGGGCAGATGTCCAAGTCCACGCCGCGCGGGGCGGTGGCAAAATTCGCCGCGGGCGGGAAACCCGGTCGCAAAAAGGACCTGGGCATGATCGCCATGGCCTACGGCCAAGTCTATGTGGCCAGCGTGGCCCTGGGCGCCAAGGACGAACACACCCTGAAGGCTTTTTTGGAAGCGGAATCCTATCCCGGCCCGTCGCTGATCCTGGCCTACAGTCCTTGCATCGCGCAGGGCATCCCGCTGGACTTCGGCGCCGCCGCCCGCCAGCAAAAAATGGCGGTTGATTGCGGGCAGTGGCTGCTCTACCGTTACGATCCGCGCCGCGCCGAGCGGGGCGAAAACCCCCTGCAATTGGACTCGCCGGCGCCCAAGACGGGCGTGCGGGATTATCTGCTTTCGGAGAATCGCTTTAAGATGCTGACGCTGAGCAAGCCCGACGCCGCCCGCCAGTTTTTTGCGCAGGCACAGACCGATGCCGAGAGCCGCCGCAAATTCTACCAGTTCATGCAAAGCTGGAGTCTCAAGCCGGAGGCTGCTCCGGCCGCCGAATCCAAAACCACCGCCGGGGCGCAGGCGCCGGCCCAGAACGCCCCCAAACCCTGAATCTATTATGGACCTGGCCACCACCTACCTCGGTTTAAAGCTCCGCACGCCGCTGGTCTGCGCGGCGTCGCCGCTCTCGCAGCAGTTGGATAATCTCAAGAAGATGGAAGACGCCGGCGCGTCGGCGGTGGTGCTGTATTCGTTGTTTGAAGAACAGTTGCGCCAGGACTCACTGGAACTTCAGGGCAACCTGGAGCGCGGCGCCTTGAGTTCGCCGGAGGCGATGAGTTATTTCCCGGAGCCGGAAGAATTCAACGTTGGACCGGAGCAATACCTGGCGCACATCCAACGCGCCAAGCAGGCGGTGGCCATCCCGGTGATCGCGAGCTTGAACGCCTGCTCGGCGGGAGGCTGGACCCGTTACGCCCGGGGCATTCAGGACGCCGGGGCCGACGCCCTGGAGCTGAACATCTACCACATTCCCACCGACGCCCGGCAAACCGCCGCCGACATCGAAACGATGTATCTGGAAATAGTGCGGGATGTGAAATCAAAAATCACGATTCCCGTGGCGGTCAAATTAAGCCCCTTCTTCACCAATTTCTCCAACGTGGCCGCGCGGCTGGATCAGGCGGGCGCCAACGGACTGGTGCTCTTCAACCGCTTTTATCAGCCGGACATTGACCTGGAAAGCCTGGAGGTGCGTCCGAACATACTGCCGAGCACCCCCATGGCGATGCGGCTGCCGCTGCGCTGGATCGCGATACTTTACGGCCGCCTGGCGGCGAGCTTGGCGGCCACCAGCGGCGTTTACCGCGGCGGGGATGTGCTGAAACTATTGCTGGCCGGGGCGGACGCGGCCATGTTGTGCTCCGTGCTGCTGTGCCACGGCATCGGCCGCATCAAAGTCATCGAACAGGAACTGGCCGGCTTGATGGAGAAATATGAGTATGAATCGGTGCGGCAGTTGAAGGGGAGCCTGAGCCAGAAAAACTGCGCCGACCCCGCCGCCTTCGAGCGCGCGCAGTACATGCGGGCCATCACCAGCCATCAGCCGCCGGCCGCCGCGCCGCCATAAAGAAGAACCCATGATGCCCAGACTCACCACTTGCACTTTCTGTGGCACCGGCTGCGGCATTTATTTGGAAACCGTCGGCAACCGGATCGTTGGCGCCTATCCGAGCATGTCGCATCCGGCCAACAAGGGGAAGATATGCCTGCGCGGCTGGCATGTGCATGAAGTGGCCAGTTCGCCGGACCGCCTCAAAAACCCGCTGCTCCGCAAGAAGGGCCGCCTGGAGAATGTCTCCTGGGAGGAGGCTTTGGACTTCGTGGCCTCGCGGCTCAAAAAAATCCGGGACCAATACGGCCCCGAATCGGTGGCCTTTCTGGATTCCCCGCGCTGCTCCAACGAGGAGGCCTACCTGCTGCAAAAACTGGCCCGGTCCCTGATCGGCACCAACAACGTGGATCACGGCGCCGGGGTCTATTGCAACAATTCCATCAACGTGCTGCTCGATATGATCGGCGTGCCCGCCGCCACCAACTCCATCGGGGAACTGGCCCGCAGCGGCGTGATCATTGTGGACGGCGTGGACCTGGGCCGCCAACTGCCGACGGTGGGCGGCTGGGTGATTCGGGCGAAACTCGGCGGGGCCAAGCTCATCGTGGTTGATTCCCGGCGTCATCGGGTGGCGGAAAACGCGGACATCTTCCTCCAGATCAAACCGGGCACCGAATCCATCCTCTACGGCGCGCTGGCCAAAGTGATCGTGGACCGCGGTCTGATGAATCAGACATTCGTCAAGGCCCGGTGCGAGGGCTGCGACGGGTTTCTGGCCCGGGTGCGGGATTACGATCTGCTCCAGGCGGCGGAAAGTTGCGGCGTTGCGGCGGAGTTGATCGAGGCGGCGGCGCTGGCCTACGGCCAGGCGCGCAGCGCGGCCGTGCTTTACTCCACCGGGATAGAGGCCCGCGACCCGGAGAGCATCCGCGCGATCATCAATCTGGCGCTGCTGACGGGCAACCTGGGCAAAGAAGGGGCGGGGGTGTTCCCGCTGACGGAGCACAACAATTTGCAAGGGGTGTGCGACATGGGGATGCTGCCGGACCGATTGCCGGGTTATCAGGCGGTGACCAATCCCCAGGCGCGGGCTGCCCTGGAAGGCATCTGGCAGGCCCAAGTTCCCGCCACGCCCGGGGTGGGAGCCCACGCCCTGCTGGCCGGAGGCAGTCGGGCGCGACTCAAGGCGCTTTGGCTGGGGCGTTACGACCCGGTCAGCACGGCCTCCTTCGGGGATGCCGCCGAGGCGCTGGACCAGTGCCTGCTGGTGGTGGTGCAGCATCTGTTCATGACCGATTCGGCGGACTTCGCGCATGTGGTGCTGCCGACCACGGCCTTTGGCGAGGAACGGGTTTCCTTCACCAGCACCGAGAGGCGCATTCAAATCGCCGAGCGTGTGATAGACCCGCCCGAAGGCCCGATGCCCGCCTGGGAACAACTCACGCGCCTGGCGCGCGCCATGGGCGCCGGTTGGAAATATCAGTCCGCGGCGGATGTCATGCAGGAAATCGGCGAGGTGATCCCCTTTTACAGCGGCGCCAGCCATGAAAACCTGCTGCGCGAATATGGCCGCCAGTGGCCATGCACCACGGACCATCCGCTGGGCACCGCGCTGCTCTTTGCCGATGGGAACATGGACCGGCGCTTCAAATTTGCCCCGGTCGCCCGGCCGCCCAAACCGCCGGGAAATCCCGAAGGGTTCCCCTTCACGCTGATGTTCGGCAATTCGCTTTACTACTGGCACCAGAATGTGCTCATCAACCACAGTGAAACGCTTAAACGGGAATACCGTCTGCTGTTGCTGGATTACCCGGACGGCTTCGTGGAAATCAACACGGAGGACGCGACGCGCCTGGGGCTTCGCGACGGCGGGCGCATCCGGCTCAGCACCGCGGCCGGTTCGTTGACCTCCACCGCGCGGGTGACCTCGGAAGTTCGCAGCGGGACGGTTTCAGTACCCTACTTTGTGCAGCAATCGAAACGAGAGATGCTCGGCGCGACCGAGGACGGCCCTTCGCTGGTGCCGGCGCGGGTGGAAAAGGAGGGGGCATGAAAGCGCGCCTGGTTGCTTTGGGGGACGTTCTGAAGATCGTGGACGTGCTCCGCGGGCGCGGCTACGAGGTCCTGGCGCCTTTCTATGGGCGCGGGCGGGACAGTTACTTCGACACGGTGACCGAGGAGAATCGGGCGCGGGTGCAGATCCATTTGCCCAATCCGTACTATCCTCCCAAGCGCTTTGTTTTTCCGCACATCGAACGGTTGATGAAAGTGCGGGGGCGCAATGGGGAAATGCAAATCGAGCCGTCATACGAGGAGCCGCGGCGCGCCCTATTCGGCATCCGCTCGTGCGACGTTGCCGGGCTGTGGCATCTGGACCGATTCTACCTGGGCCGAGATTTCCGGGACGTGTATTACGAAAAACGCCGGAAGAATCTCTTTTTGGTGAACGTGGTTTGCACCGACCCGGCGCGGGACATTGGCGAGGACTGCTTTTGCCTGTGCGCGGACACCGGGCCAGCCGCGCGCGAGCATTTTGACTTGCAACTGATGGACCTTGGCGAGCGCGAATTCATGGCCGTGGCCGGCACGCCGGCGGGCGAAGAACTTTTCTCCGAGCCGCTATTCGGGAAGGCGACCGCAGCGCATCTGGAACGCCGCCGCGCCATACTGGCCGAGGTGCGCAAGCGGTTTCAGGCCACGACCAGCTGGTTTCCCGCCACGGTGCGCTACGTTTCGCAGGGAGCGATTCTGGACAGCACGTGGGAGGAAATCGGCAAACGCTGCCTGGAATGCGGCGGCTGCACGTATGTCTGCCCCGCCTGCACCTGTTTCACCGTCTCCGACCGCCAGGTGGGGCCGGAGGAAGTGGAGCGGGTGCGCATCTGGGATTCCTGCGCGCTGAGCGGCTTCACGCGGATGGCCGGGGGTTTCAATCCCCGCCGGGCGGTGCATGACCGGCGCAACCGGCGCTTCTTCCGCAAGCTGGCGCAGTACTTCATCCAGCGCGAACTGGCGATGGCGTGCGTGGGCTGCGGCCGCTGCGCCGCAGTATGCCACGGGGACATCGGCATGCCCAGTGTGGTGGAAATGATCCGGCGCGAGGCGCCCGAAACTCCCCAAAATGAACCCGCCCCACACTGAGAACATTTATCTGCCGAAGCTGGCGGTGCTGGACCGGGTGGTGGACGACATCCCGGAGGTGAAGACTTTTTACTGGCGCTTCGAGGACTCCTCGGCGCAGGAGCAGTTCAAACACTTCCGCCCGGGCCAATTCGCCCAGATTTCCCTCTTCGGCGTCGGCGAGTTTCCCGCCTCGCTTCCGCCCAGCCCCACGGAGGAGGAGACGTTTTTCACCATCCGCCAGGTCGGCAGTTGCACTTCGGCCCTGCACCATCTCAAGCCCCGCGACAAGTTCGCCGTCCGCGGCCCATACGGCAACGGTTTTCCGATGGAGGATTACCAGGGGATGAACCTGACGTTCGTCGCCGGGGGCATCGGGCTTATTCCATTGCGCTCCTGCATCGTGTATGCCCTGCGGCACCGGGCGCGCTATGGCCGCATCCAGGTTTTTTACGGGGCAAAAACCCCCGGCGAACTCATGTATATGCCGGATCTGAGCGCGTGGGAAAAGTCCGGCAGCATGGAGTGTCATCTGACGGTGGACCGGGCCGCCGACGGCTGGACCGGGCATGTGGGCGTGGTGGGCAGTCTTTTCAAAAAAGCTGGCGTGGAGGTGCCGGTGGACAACACCATCGCCTTCGTCTGCGGGCCGCCGGTGATGTTCCGATTTGTCATCAAAGACCTGCTGGCCCTGGGCTTCAAGGAGCACCGGATCGTGTCCACCCTGGAGCGCTACATGAAATGCGGGGTGGGCAAGTGCGGCCATTGCTGCATCGGGGTGGCCTACATTTGCGTGGACGGGCCGGTGTTCACCTACGAACAAATCAAAAGACTTGGGGAGGACATTTGATGCCCGACTTGCGCGCACAACTTGTTTCCTCACTTCATGGCCGGGTCTGTTTCATGGGCCTGGGCGGGGTGGACGGCGGAGACGACGGTTTCGGGGTGCGGCTGGCCCAGGGGCTGTCCCGCGCGGGCGTGCCCAATGTGGTGATCGCCGGAACCGCCCCCGAGCGGCTGGTCGGCCGTTGGGCGAATGAAGGGTTCGACCATCTGGTCTTCCTGGACGCGGCCGACTTCGGCGCCGCTCCCGGTTCGGTGGTGTTCTTGAATTCGGGGCAAATGGCGGCGCGATTTCCGCAGATTTCCACGCACCATATTTCGCTGGGAACGCTGGCCCGGTACGTGGAAAGCGGCGGACATGCCAAGGCCTGGCTTCTGGGCGCGCAACCGGAGAGCTTGAAATTGTCCCGCGCCCTCTCTCCGGCCATCGAAACAACTCTGGCCATCCTCACCGGACTGGTGGCCAGCCTCATGGGCGAAGGAATCCAAACATGATGACTCCTGAAAAAGCGGTCCTGGCCTCCATCCTCATCTGCGTGGCCGGAGCGGTGCTCACGCTGCTCACCGCGCGGAGGCGGACGCTAACGGGCTGGCTGGCCTTTTTGGTGACCGCCGGGAGCGCGGCACTGGTCTTCTTGGCGGTGGGAAAGGTGCTCACCGGCGGGGCTGCCGCTCACGCCGCGGAGTTTTTCCCCCTTCCAGTCTTGGGGTTCGCGCTGCGCCTGCGCGTGGACGGATTGAGCGCGCTGTTCCTGATGCTGGCGGCCTTGATCGCGCTGCCGGCTTCGTTTTATTCCATCGCCTACCTGAGGCATTACCGGGATTATGGCGTGGCCCGGTATTATCCTTATTTCCTTCTGTTCCTGGCGGCGATGTACGGCCTGCTGAGCACCATGGACATGATGTGGTTCTTCTTCATTTTCTGGCAAATGATGACACTGCCCGGATACGCCCTCATCCGTTTCGAGCGCAAGAAGCCGGGGGCCATCCGGGCGGCCAATAAGTATCTGCTGATGATGCAAATCGCCTGCGCGGCGACGCTGGCCGGGGCGCAAATACTGGCCGGCGCGGGCGCTCCGGCAAATGCGGGCGGCGGGGGGAAGTATGACTTCGACACCGCGAGCGACAACCTGCCGGCGCTGGCGCACGCGCACCCCGCCCTGGCGGCAGCGGCGTTCGGCCTGTTCCTGGCGGGGTTTGGCATCAAGATGGGCATGTGGCCCTTCGGCCAGTTATGGCTGCCCGACGCGCACCCCGCCGCGCCTTCGCCGGTGAGCGCGATGCTCTCCGGAGTGATGATCAAGACCGGGGTCTATGGCCTGATGCGCTATTTTCTGTGGCTGGCGCCGGCGGATGCGCCCTCCGGCTTTTCCGGGGCGCGCTGGGGTTTGGTGGTGGCGGTGCTGGGGACGATCACGCTTTTCACCGGGACGATGCAGGCGCTCAAGCAGGAGCAGACCAAGCGTCTGCTGGCCTTCCACAGCATTGGGCAGGTAGGCTACATTCTGCTGGGTTTGGGAGCCTGCCTGGAGCTGCGGTTGGCCACGGGGCCGGAGGCGGCCGCACTGGGGGCGCTGGCGATGGTCGGGGCGCTTTTTCACACCCTCAACCACGGCGTCTTCAAGGCGCTGCTCTTCCTGAACGCCGGCTCGATGCTCCACGCCACCGGCACGCAAGACCTGAATAAAATGGGGGGCTTGCTCAAATACATGCCTTTGACGGCCGCCACGGCGCTGGTCGCCTCGCTCTCCATCTCCGGCGTTCCGTTGTTCAACGGCTTTGCCAGCAAATGGACCATTTACGTGGCGACCGTCCAGGCAAGCCCTTGGGCGGGTTACCTGCCCGTCTGCGCCGGGATTGCCATTCTGACGAGCGCGTTGACGCTGGCTTCGTTCGTCAAGTTTTTTGGCGCGAGCTTCCTGTCGCGCACGAGCGCGCTGGTGAAGGAGAAGGCCGCCGGCCAGCGCCGGCTGGAGGTGGGCCTGATGATGCAAGTCCCCCAATTGTTACTGGCGATGATCTGTGTGCTTGTTGGGCTGCTGCCGGGCGCGGCATATGGCCTGATCCTCAGGGCGCTGGCGGCAAGCCCTGCTGGTTTTGGCCAGGCCGCCAGCGTCGCGCTGCCTGCGCCCGGCGCGTTTTGGGCCGGCCTCTACGGGGTGCAGGCGCATGCGCTCTTTGTTCCGCTGGCTTTGGCGGCCGTTCTGGCGCTGGCGTTCGTTCTGGCGCGGATGATTTCAAGACTCGGCGCCGCGCCGCGCCGGGCCGCCGCTCCCTGGCTTTGCGGTTACGCGCAGGAGGCGGAATGCAACCGTTATGTGGCGCACGGCTATTACGGCGAGATCAAACGTTATTTCCACTGGCTGGGCGGCGCGCCCGCGCCGGGGCCGGAGAAGTCCGGGGAGCGGAAGGAACCCTGAAATGATTGCGCGCGAAAAACTCGATCAATTGAAGGCCGGCCTCGGCCCAGCCATCCGGCGCGCCGACCTGCCCGACGACCGGTGCCTTTACGTCTTCGTGGAGGCCAGCGCGTTGAAGAGAGTCTGCGAGTATGTTTTTCGCAAGATGGATGCCCGATATGTCACCAGCATTGGCGCGGATGACCGGCCCTTCTCCGGCTCGTTTCTGGTGGCGCACAACTTTGCGTTTGATGGCGACCACCTGCTCTGCAGCATCCTGGCGGACGTTTCGGGCGGCGCTCCCCGGGTGGAGAGCATTTCGGAGGTCGTGCCGGCGGCCAATTGGGCGGAGCGGGAGTTGCGCGATCTGGTGGGCATCGAGCTGACCGGCCATCCCTATCCCAAGCGCCTGGTCCTGCCGGACGGCTGGCCGGAGGGCGTTCACCCTCTGCGCAAGGACATCGCCTGGAATTATGTGCCCGCGGACTATGACGACGAACGGGAATTCAAATTCGACGATCCGCCCGAGGGCTGCACCGTGGTGCCGTTCGGCCCGTTTCATCCCACGCTCGATGAACCGGCCCACTTCCGGCTCTATGTGGACGGGGAGCGGGTGCGCGGGTGCGAATACCGCGGCTTCATGGCGCATCGGGGGATCGAAAAGCTGGCGGAGTCGGTGCTTAGCTACAATGACATCCCGATCATGGCCGAGCGCATCTGCGGCATCTGCGGCTGCGTGCATAATGTCGCCTACGCGCAGGCGGTGGAAAGGGCCGCCGCCTTGCAGGCCCCGCCGCGGGCGGAGTATCTGCGCACCATCCTGTTGGAAATGGAGCGGCTGCACAGCCATCTGCTCTGGGTCGGGCTGGCCTGCCACATCGTGGGGTTTGACACCTTGTTCATGCAATGCTTCCGCATTCGCGAACCGGTGATGTGGGTGGCCGAGAAAATCACCGGCAACCGGAAAACCTACGGGCTGTGTGTCATCGGCGGCGTGAGGCGGGACTTGAGCGAGGAGATGAAGGCCGAATTGCTCCAGGTGCTCGGGCGTCTGGAAACGGAATGGCAGGCCGTGACCGGCGCGGTGCTCAAGGACCGCAACCTGCAGCAGCGCACGCGCGGGGTCGGCGTCGCCGACCGCAAGCTGGTGAAGGAGGCGGGGCTGATCGGACCGGTGGCGCGCGCGGCGGGTGTGGCGATTGATTGCCGCCGGGATCATCCCTACGCCGCTTATGACCGCGTGGCCTTCGAGGTGATCACTGCCGCCGATGGGGACGTCTGGTCGCGCCTGGAGGTGCGCGTGCGCGAAGTGTTTGAGTCCATCAAGATCATCCGCCAATGCCTGGATAAAATGGAAAGCGGGCCGGTGCAGTTGGCGCTCAAGGATGAATTGCCGGTCGGCCGGCTCGGCTTGTCCTCCATCGAGGCCCCGCGCGGGGAGTGCCACCACTTCGTCATCACCGGCGAGGGCAACCGGCCGCGCCGCTGGCGGGTGCGCGCCCCCACTTATCAGAACCTCCAGGGGGTTCCGGCCATGATCAAGGACCAGCAACTGGCGGACATGACCATTACGCTGGGCAGCATAGACCCGTGTTTCTCCTGCACTGACCGGCTGGAGACCCTGGATCTGGCGTCCGGCGCGGTCAAGGTCTGGTCGCAGGAGGAACTGCTCCAACTGGCGCGAAGCGGGAAAGCGGGTAGCGGGCTGCTTTGAAAAGCTTGACTTGAAACCAACCCTTGAGCATTCGGTCAAATCGGGTAAATTGATTGGCATGAAGAAATGGATCGTCGCTGACCCTGAGCATTTGGGCGGAAGCCCGCGTGTGCGCGGCACGCGCATTTCCGTGGCGCTCATTCTGGAGTCGCTGGCTGCCGGCATGTCGGTCGCCCAAATCGTGGACGATTATCCGAGCCTGACCGAGGAATCGGTGCGCGGCGCACTGGCTGAACTGGCGCATCAGAAGGAATTGTCACCAGCGTGAAAATTCTGCTGGATGAGAATCTTCCGCGAAAGCTGGTCCAGGCGTTGCGGGCGGAAGGCCACAAAGTCGAGTCGGTCATCACGTTGCGGATGCAGGGTTTGGACAACAGCGGGCTTTACCGATTTGCGATTCAGAACTTCGATATTTGTTTCACGCGTGATATTGGCTTCATCCACAATGTTCGTCACGGCAAGCCGCCGGCGAGATTCAAGTTGCTGCGCGTGACCTTGGAGCAAAAGCCGCAGGACCAATTCGTCAAGGACTTCGTTGCGGCATTTCGCGCGGCGGTCTTCGACGAATTGCAGTATGGCGTCGATTGGCCGTGATTTTCTCCGCCGGAACCGTTGGCCGGACTTAGGTTGGGGAGTGGGATGGATGGGCGGAGAAAAAAGCGGCCACCGCCGCCCCACCCATTCAAAGGAGGGGGCAAACCCATCAGAGATCATTCTGCAATTTCTGAAAAGGAATTGCCAAAAGATAGCCGGTCTTTTCCCGATCCGATTGTTATTTTGATGCGGTATGATAGTAATGATCGCAGGCGGACTGGCCAATGTCGTAGCGGTCCTGCTGATGGCGCCCTTGTGCGAGGGGATACTGCGGAAGGTGACCGCGCGTCTGCAATCGCGCCGGGGTCCGCCCTTGTGGCAGCCTTACTTAGACCTGCTGAAGTTGCTGGGCAAGGAGGACATCGAATCGGGCGAATGCCGGGCG
The DNA here is from genome assembly GCA_049522055.1 of Verrucomicrobiota bacterium. GTDB lineage: Bacteria > Verrucomicrobiota > Verrucomicrobiia > Limisphaerales > Palsa-1400 > JBEKOF01. The sequence continues at coordinate 20,458 of JBEKOF010000006.1, forward strand.
CTGCAACGAATTGTGGCCTGGCTGGCGCTGGGGGTGGTGCTAACGCTGGCCTACCTGGTGCCAATGGGATTTCCCGCGCCGATGAACAACGCGGGGGACGTGATACTGCTCATCTACCTGCTGACCCTGTGCGGCATTTGCACGCTGCTCGGCGGCCTGGCGGCCGGCTCGACATATTCGCTGCTGGGCATCGGGCGCGAGATGATGACCATGATCGCCCTGGAACCCTTGTTCGCCATCGCCCTGCTCATCGGCGCGGTTCATGCCGGGTCGTTCCGGCTGGACGCCGTTTTGAACGGCTCGGTTTATGCCACCCAGGGAATTCCGTGGTCGGGCTTGATTCTGTTGGTGGTGATGGTGCTCTGCTTCCAGGGGTTTGTGCAACGGCTGCCCTTTGACATCGCCGAGGCGGAGACGGAACTGATGGAAGGGCCGCTGGTGGAATACTCCGGTCCGAAGCTGGCGCTTTTCAAGTACGCGCAGATGGGGCGGCTGGTGCTGCACAGCGCGTTGTTCGTCGCGCTCTTTGCGCCGTGGGGATCGGGCCTGGCGTTTCCGCTGGGCTGGCTGCTTTTCTGGGCCAAAGTGCTGGCGCTGGTGCTGGTGGTGGCGCTGGTCGCCGCCACGCACGCGCGCTACCGGATTGACCAGGCGATTCGTTACTTCGCCGGATTGCTGGCCGCCGCGTTCGCGGCGCTGGCGCTGGCGGGTTACGGATACTGATGGAGACGCATTCATGTCCATTGCAAGCAAATTGAAAGAAGCGATGGTCGGCCTGAAGGCCGGCTGCGTGACGCTGGATTATCCGGCGCGGCCGCGCCCAGTGGCGGAGAACTTCCGCGGCCGGCCCATCTTCGACGCCCAAAAGTGCATCGGCTGCGCGGGCTGCGCGAACAATTGCCCGGCGCGCGAAATCCTGGTCTTGGACGTCTGCCAGGAAATCCGCATCCTCAAGTATCTTGGGCGGCGTTGCACCTACTGCGGACGCTGCGCGGAGGTTTGCCCGGAAAAGGCCATCACCATGAGCCATGAGTACGAGACGGCGACCAACCGCATTGGCGACCTGCGGCAGCGGTTGGAATTGTTCATGAACACCTGCCAGCGCTGCGGGCGTTGCTTCAAGGAAAGTTCGCCGCTGGAACAACTCAAGCTCAAGGGCTACCGCTTTGACGATCTGGAGAACGAACGCTGGGTTTTCCGCTCCCGCTCCTACCTGGAAAGCGAGCCGGTGGTGGAGGACATCCAGATCGAACTGGATTGAAACGCCATGCTGAAAAACCTTTGCCAGAAAATGTTCGGCCGGTCGCTGTGGGTTTACCACGCCAACAGCGGCGGCTGCAACGGCTGCGACATTGAGGTGCTCAACGTGCTCACGCCCTATTATGATGTCGAGCGTTTCGGCATCAAGCTGGTCGGCTCGCCCCGGCACGCCGATGTGATGCTCTGTCAGGGTCCGGCCATGCGCGCGACCGCGCGGGCGTTGCGTTGCGCCTACGATGCCATGCCCTCGCCCAAGCTCGTCTTTGCCATCGGCGGCTGCGCCTGCGGCGGCGGCATCTGGCACGACACCTACGCGGTGCTCGGTCCGGTCGAAAAAGTCATTCCGGTCAACTTTTACATTCCCGGCTGTCCGCCCCGGCCTGAAGCCATCATTTATGGCGTGGCCGTGGCCGCCGGCTTGGTGGATAAAAAAGTGGCGCCGGTGGAATTCAAGCAACTGGAAATGCCCATTCCGCGCTACCACCCGGAAGACCTCCGCGGCCAGGGCGAAATGGTGGTTTACGAAAAGGTGGAGAAGCTTTAGTTTCATGCACGAATACTCGATCATGCAAAGCGCGTTGAATCAGGCCCTGCAGCAGGCCCGGCTGGCCGGGGCCGCGCGCGTGCATGAAATCCGGCTGCGCATCGGCGTGCTGAGCGGCGTTGTGCCCGACGCGCTCCAGTTCGCCTTCGAGGCCCTGAGGCCCGGGACCGCCGCCGCCGGCGCGGTGTTGACGATTGAGGAGGTCCCGGCGCGATTCTGGTGCGCCACCTGCCGCCGCGAGTTTGTGTCGGCCAATTTGTATTCGGAGTGCCCGGATTGCCAGAACCCCAGCGGCGAATTGCGCGCCGGACGGGAGCTGGAGTTAAGCGCGATGGAGGTGGACCATGTGTGAGGAATGCGGCTGCGGATTGTCCGCGGGGATTCCGGCGACTGTTTCGGGCCACAACCCTCATGACCACGGGGATCACGAGCACGGGCACGAGCATCCGCACCCTCCTCATTCACACGAACCCGGCGCGCAAGCGCGCCAGACCGTGGAGCTGCGGCACGCCATCCTGGAGCAGAACGACCGCCTGGCCGAGCGCAACCGCGGCTACTTTCTGGCGCGCGGGGTTCTGGTCCTCAATGTCCTCTCCTCTCCCGGCTCGGGAAAAACGACGCTCCTTGGCGAAACCATCCGCCGGCTTGGCCCGCGCCTGAAAACCGGCGTCATCGTCGGCGATCTGGCCACCGACAACGACGCCCGGCACCTGCGCGATTCCGGCGCGCCGGTGGTGCAGATCAACACCGGGACGGTTTGCCATCTGGAAGCGGAGATGGTGGCGCGCGCCGTGAGGCAACTGGACATTGCCAGACTTGATCTCCTTTTCATTGAGAACGTCGGCAACCTGGTCTGCCCGGCCAGCTATGATCTTGGGGAGGACCTGCGCGTGGTTCTGTTGTCCGTGACCGAGGGCGAGGATAAACCGCTGAAATATCCGCCCGTCTTCCACTCCACCAACGTGGTGATCGTCAGCAAGGCGGATCTGGACCGGGCCTGCGATTTCAACCGCGAGGCGGCGAGAGCCAATATCCGGCACATGGCGCCGCAGGCGCGTCTGTTCGAGATTTCCGCCAAGACCGGCGCCGGCCTGGACGACTGGTGCGACTATCTGATTCAGCGGCACGAGGCCCTGAAACAGTGCGATCCGCTGGCTCCTGCGTAGAAACGGTATCAGCCGCCGTGCGAGCCGATCGGGTCACTGTCCATGCGCCGCGCGGCGGCAAGAACCCGCCGGGCGACGGAGCGGAGGACCCGACGCAGCGGAGGGGTCATGCGAACCGCGACCGTGAACGGGTCTTTGACTTCGATGGCGAATATCTTGACGCGACGGGGCACCCGCAAACCCAGGCGCCTGCCCAGCGCCACCATTTCCCCAACGCCCAGAAAATGCGGGGAGACCATCGGCAGGATTTTGAGCCGGGCGCCGTCCCATTCGTGCAGGAAGCCGGGCGGGGCCTGCCGTGTCCGCACCGCGTCCACCAAAACCAAATCATTGAAGCCGACGATGTGATCCAAGAGGGAAAGCCCCATTTCCGTGCTTTCCTGAACTTCAATGCCGTCGGCGTCGGAGAGTTGCGGCCTGATGGCGCGAGCGACATTCAACCCCACGGCGTCGTCGCTCAGGATGTCGTTGCCCAGGCCGAGCACGAGAACTCGTTTTTTCCGGGGCGGCGCTCTCCGCGGCGGCGCTTGAGGCGAAGAGGCTTGCATAATGCCCTCTTGATTCTTTGGCTGGCGGCCCGCGCCTGGCCGCCTTAGCCGGGAGGCAGGGAGGCGGGTTGCGCCAATTGGCGGAGCAGCTTGCGCTGGCGGTCGTAGATGCTCACGCAGAGCGGCAGATGCCCGGGCAAGGAGTGGGTGGCGCAGCCGAAACAGGGGTCGTAGGCGCGGAAGGCCATTTCCACCATGTTGAGCAGGCCCTCGCTCACGTTGCCTTTCTGGATGAGGCTCTTGGCGGCTTTCTCGACGCTCATGGCGATGCGGGCGGCGTTGTTTTGCGTGGCCACGATCAAGTTTGCCTTTGTGATCAGACCCTGGTCGTCGGTCTCGAAATGATGGTAGAGGGTGCCCCGCGGCGCCTCGACGACGCCGACGCCCACGCTGGGCTTGGCGGTGGGGATGACGCGCAGGTTGGAGCTGAGAATCTCCGGGTCGTTGAGCAACTCGACGATGCGTTCGGCGGCGTAGATCATTTCCACTACGCGCGCCCAATGGTTGGCCAGGGTGTGATGCACCGGCTTGCCTCCCAGCGTGTTAAAGAATTCCTCGTAGGCCTTCTGCGCCTGCGGTGTGGCCATCCCGTCGGCCACGTTCAGGCGCGCCAGCGGCGCCACGGCGTAGATGCTGCTTTGGGGCCCTTCCTGGAATCCGTGCCAGCCCAACCCCTTGAGAAAACAGAATTTGACGTAGCTCCACGGCTCGACATGCTCGGCCACGAAGTCGCGGTACTGGCGGGCGGCAAACCTGGCGTACTCCTTGCCCGTGGCATCCACCACCCGCACCTGGCCGTCGTAGAAGTTCACCCGGTTCCGCTCGTCCACCAGGCCCATGTAGTAAGTCCGGTGGGTGTAGGCGTCGGAGGTGATGAGCTTGACGTATTCGGGATTCTTCAAAACGATGTCGTGGAAGACTTGGAGGGTGAAGAGGGCGAACTCCAGCGTGTCTTTGGCCAATTGCTGGAAGGGCGGCAGGTCCTCCGCCTTGAGTCCCTTGGACACGCCGCCGGGCAAGCCCAGGACGGGATGAATCACCTTGCCCCCGAAGTAAGCGATAAGCTCGCGCAAGCGGCGGCGCATGACGATGACTTTCTTGCCCACTTCGACTCCGACCTTTTCGATCACGCCGACCACGTTGCGTTTTTCCGGCGGGGCTTGCGGGCCCACAATGAAGTCCGGGCCGCCCAGGATGTAAACATGCAGGGCATGGTCCTCGACGATGAAGGTGTTATAGACCAGCTCGCGAATCTTGCGGGCGGCGGGCGGAGGTTCCACCTGATAGAGGGCATCCAGCGCCTTGGTGGAGGCCATGTGGTGCGCCGTGGGACAGACGCCGCAAATGCGGCTGGTGATCTGGGGCATCTCCTCCGCAGGCCGGCCCAGGCTAAAGACCTCGAAGCCGCGCAACTCGGGGACTTGCAGGTAGGCCTGCTCCACATCGCCCTGGTCGTCCAGGAAAATGTCAATCTTGCCGTGGCCTTCCAGGCGGGTAATCGGGTCAATGGTGACCCGCCGCCGCTGGTTGTGGGCCGCCGCATTGGCGCGGGAGGCCGCTTGATTCCAAACTTTAGTGGTTTCGGAGTTCATGGTTCCTTCTGGGCGGGCGCCAGCGGCAGGCTCACCTTGCCGCGCAATAAACTGGTCCCCAGTCCGTACCGGTAGAACGTGCCCACGGGGTCCGGGATGCCGGCCAGGATCTCATCAATTTCCTTGGTTTCCTTGGCGGCGACGTTGGCGCACAAGGAGGAGAGCATCTTTGCCCCCTGGTCGCGCACGCGGGAGGTCGGCCCGAAACACCCGGTGCAGGGCATGTTGCCGGCGGGACAGACCGCTTCGCAGCCCCCGCGCGTAGCCGGACCCATGCAGACGACGCCTTGGGCGAGCAGGCAGAGATTGGGGTCCAGCATGACTTGATGCGGACGCTTGAACGCGGTGAAGCTCAAGTCGGCGGGCTTGCTGGCCTTGCGCGCGCACTGCTCGCAAAGAGCCATGTCGGGCGCCAGCACGCTGCCTTTGGGCGGCAGCTTGCCTTCCAGCAAGGCCACGACGGCGGCTTTGGTCATTTTGGGCGTCGGCGGGCAGCCGGGGATGTAGAAGTCCACCTCCACCACCTGGTTGAGCGCGCGGACGAGGTTGCGAAATACCGGCAGGGTGACCGTGTGGCCGTTGTTCTGAGAGGAAGACTGCGGCCGGGTCTTCGCCTGGTTCTCCACCGTGGGGGCTTCCTCGTACACGTAACGCAGCAGTTGCTCGCGGGAGAATTGATTGGCCAAACTGGGAACGCCGCCCAGTTGCGCGCAGGCGCCGTAGGCGATGAGGTATTGGCTCTTGCGCCGGAGCAAATGCGCCATCTCCTCCTGCTCGCTGGTGCGGATCGCCCCGTTGAGCAGCGTGGCGGCGATGGACTTGTCGGGCATGGCCTCGATCTGTTTCTTTTTGAAATCCATGGCCACCGGCCACAAGACAATATCCACGGCGGCGACCACGCTGAGGATGTCTTCGGCCAAATCCACGACCGCTTCTTCGCAACCGCCGCATGAGGCGCACCAGTAAAAGGCGATTTTGGGTTTCTCAGGCATGGGCCACCTCCGCCGCGGCGCGTTGCGGCGCCAGGGGGCTTTGGCCCGCCGGCTCCGCCAGAGGCGTCATCTCGCGGCCCCACTCCTCCTGGCGTTGCGGCAGGCGCAACGGCCCCAGCGTGCGGACTTGCTCCACCATTTCGTTGATGACTGTTTTGACCCGTTCGCCCTCCGAGGCGGAAATCCATTCCAGCCGCACGCGGCGCTCTTCGATGCCCAGGTCGCGCAACAGGCGCTGGAGCATTTCAAAGCGGCGCACCGTCTTGCAGTTGCCCTCCACATAATGGCAGTCGCCCAAATGGCAGCCGCCAATGAGCACGCCGTCGGCTCCCTTGGCCAGCGCGTCCAAAATGAACTGCGGGTCCACGCGGCCGGAGCACATCAGCCGGATGACCAGCGCGTTGGGGGCGTACTTGAGGCGCGAGACGCCGGCCAGATCGGCGGCGGTGTACGTACACCAGTTGCAGAAAAAGGCCACGATGCGCGGCTGCCAATTGGGGTCAGGCATAATTGAGCACTCCTTCGATTTCACTGAAGATTTCCTCGTCCTCGAACAAATTCTGCTTGATGGAGCCGCTGGGGCAGGCGGCCACGCAGGTGCCGCAGCCTTTGCAGAGCGCCTGGTTGATCTGCGCCTTTTGCTTGGTCTCCTCGAAGGTGATGGCCGTGTAGGGACAGAGCGGCAGGCACGATTTGCAGCCGCAACAATCGGCTTCCACGATGTAGGCCGTGTTGGGCTCCTGTTCGATATAGCCTTTGTCAATCAAAGCCATGGCTTCCGCCGCGGCGGCTCCCGCCTGGGCCACGCTGTCGGGGATGTCTTTGGGCCCCTGGCAGCAGCCGGCGATGAAGACGCCGTCGGTGAAGGTGCTGACCGGCGCCAGCTTGGGGTGCTTTTCCAGGAACCACCCTTCGGTGCCGCAACTCATGTTGAAGAGCCGGCGCACGTCTTGCGAGTCGGCCTGCGGCTCCATGCCCGCCGCCAGCACGATCATGTCCACCGGAACCCGGCGCACGAAACCGGCCAGCGTGTCCTCCACGCGCATCACCAGCTTGCCTTCTTCTTCCGGGGACAGCGCCCAGTCGGTCACCTCCGCCACGCGGCCCCGCACAAACTGGATGCCTTCGGCGAGGGACTTGTCGTAAAACTCCTCGTAGCCTTTGCCTGGCGCGCGAATGTCCATGTAGAACACTGTCACGTCCGCGTCGGTGTGTTCGCGGACCAGTTGGGCCAGTTTCATCGAGTGCATGCAGCAGGTGCGCGAACACCACCGGTTGGTTTTCATGTCCCGCGAGCCGACGCAGAGGATGAAACCCACCGACTTGGGATGCCGGCCGTCCCGCAGGAGGATCTCGCCCGCCGTCGGGCCGGAACTGTTGACATACCGTTCCACTTCAATGGCGGTGAGCACATTGGGATAGCTGCCGTAGCCGTATTGCGGCAACCGCTTGGCGTCGAAAAGTTTGAAGCCGGTGGCGATGATGATGTTGCCCACTTTGATTTCCACCAGCTCCTCTTTCTGCGCAAAGTCAATCGCGTGCCGGTCCGCGCAGGCCTCCAAGCACGTCTTCTTGCATTTGCCCGTGCGCACTTGCAGGCACCGTTCCGGGTCAATCACCACCACCGGCGGCACGGCCTGGGCGAAGGGGATGTAAATGGGCTTGCGCTTGCTCAGACCCACGTTGAATTCGTCCGCGAACTTCGGCTCCTTGAAGACGCAGGCGGTAACGCACTCCAGGCAGCCCACGCAAAACTCCTCGTTCACATAACGGGGCCGGCGCCTCACCGTGACGGTATAATTGCCGACGTAGCCGGACACCTTCACCACTTCCGAGTAAGTCCACAGCGTGATGTTCTCGTGGGAACGCACGGCGGACATCTTGGGAGTCAGGATGCAGGCCGCGCAATCCAGCGTGGGAAAGGTCTTGTCAAACTGCGCCATGTGCCCGCCGATGCTGGGATTGCGCTCGACGAGAAAGACTTTCTTGCCCGCGTTGGCGACCGTCAAGGCCGCGTGAATGCCCGAAATGCCGCCGCCCACCACCAGCACATCCGGGTGAATGGGAGCGCGCGTGGTCTCCAGCGCCCGATGAAAACGAACGCGCCGAATCGCCGCGTGCGCCAGCGACTTGGCTTTGGCGGTGGCTTGCCCGCGGTCGGCGGTAACCCAGGAGTCGTGCTCGCGGATGTTGACCATCTGGAAATAAAACGGGTTGAGTCCCCCCGCCGCCACCGCGTTGCGGAAGGTGTGCTCGTGCAGCAAGGGCGAGCAGGAGGCCACGACCACCCGGTTGAGCTGGTGCTCGCAGATGTCCTGCTGGATCAACTCCTGCCCCGGATCGGAGCACATGTACTTGTAGTCGCGCGACACGACCACGCCGGGCAGTTTGGCGGCGTATTGCGCCACCGCGGGGCAATCCACCATGCCGGCGATGTTGTGGCCGCAGTGGCAGATGTAAAAGCCTATGCGAACTTCGCCATTCTTCTGGTTGGTGTTCATACCTTTACCTTTGCGGGTTCGGCGGGCAGCGGTTTCATCGCCACCAAGTTGCGCTTGAGGCCCAGTTGCTCCGGCGGCAGGCCGAAGGCCAGCCCCATTAATTGCGTGAAATAAACCGTCGCCACCCGGGCCGGTTCCCAGCGACGGTCAATCTGGTCGTGATACGCGTCCAAGTTGAACTGGCAAAGCGGACACACCGTGGCGATCACGTCCGCCCCGCGCCGCACGGCCTCCTTGAGCAGGATGTAGGTCAGGCGCAACCCGGCTTCCGGCACCGTGCCCGTCAGGCTCCCCCCGCAACACTTGGTCTTGAGCGGATAATCCACCACCTCCGCCCCCAGCGTGGCCAGCAGGCGGTCCATCGTCGTCGGATTCCACGCGTCGTCGAATGTCGCGTAAGGACGCACAATTTGGCACCCGTAATACGGCACCACTTTCAATCCCTTGAGCGGGCGGACGACTTTTTCCTTGATGACATCCAGTCCCACGTCGTTAATCAGCACGTCCAGGGGATGACGCACCGGCACCTTGCCGCTGTAGGTCAGATGCGCGCTCGCCAGCGCCCGCTGCACCGTCGCATTGATTTCCGGAAAGTCGGTGATGTTGTGCTTGGTCTTGTTGAGCACCAGATAGCAAGCGCTGCACGGGGTCAGCAAATCTTCCGGGCCGGCTTTCTCCGCGATCGCCAGATTTCGCGCGGCCAGCACCGCGGCCATACTCTCGTCCACCGACATGTAGGCCGTGGCGCCGCAACAGTTCCAATCGTTCAGCTCGGCCAGTTCGACCCCCAGGTGCCGCATCACCGGCAGCAGAGATTCCTCATAAGCGCGGCCCAACCCTTTGAGCGAGCAACCGGGAAAGTAGGAGTATGTCATAGAACCTCCTTGGCTTTGCCATCCTCACCCCCGGCCACGGCCATCATCCCGGCCAATTCGGCCTGGCGCTCGATGTGTTCGGCCCGCAACCCAAACCGCCCCGTCCGCATGACTCCAATTCCCTGCCGCCAAGAGCCGAGCGCGGCCAGCCAATCGGTCTTGAGAAACAGTTTCATCACCAGCAGCATCTCGGTGATGCGGCCTTTCTTGCGGACCATCTCGTAGAACTCTTTCGCCAGCACTGGAATCGGAAAGCGTCTCGGATAAACTCCCTCCTTGATCGCCCTCTGCTTTAACGCATACATGATGTCGGTGATCCGAATCAGCCGCGGGCACTCCACCGTGCAGGCGTAACAGGAGGCGCAAAGCCAGACCGTGTTGCTGCGCAGCACTTCGTTCTTGAAATCCGCCCGCACCAGCGCCACCACCTGGCGCGGCGAAAAATCCATGTAGATGCTCAGCGGGCAGGTGCCCGAACAGGTGCCGCACTGGATGCAACTCTGCAGCCGCTCGCAGCCTGGCACACTCTGGATCTCCTTGCCGAACCCTCTCACCCGATCCCCTTCGTATTTGATCGTCCGTTTGATTCGCATCATAATTTGCCTCGGTCTCTGGTGGCGGCCCCCGCCCGGAACCACGCCACATTGCCCCGTGACTTACTCAAGCTAAGTTGCCACCCAGCGGAAAGTCTCAACCCGTCTTGGCAAAGACTGGCCATCTTTTGCGCATGCCCGTCGAAAAAGTGCCATCGCACGCGGCATAATATTTCCTTGCATCCCGCCGCCAGCATGTTAGTATCACTAATTGAACAGCAGAACATTTTAAGATGAACTTAACCGTATGATCGCTCAAACCGGAGTCAAATCGGGCGCCGCGGGCAAATACGCTTGGCGGGAATTGGATCGGGTCGAACCGCCCAAGCGTCCGGTGGCCGACCGGCTCTCCGATTTCAACCTGGTCTCCCAGCCCTACGACGAATCCACCGCCCGCCAGCAGGCCAGCCGCTGTGTGCAGTGTCCCAACCCCAACTGCGTGGCCGCCTGCCCCCTGGAAATCCCCATTCCGCAGTTGCTCGCCCTGGCCGCCGACGGCCAGTTCCGCGAGGCGGCGGAACTGCTTTTCGCCACCCAAAGCCTGCCCGAATTCGTCGCCCACGTTTGCGTGGAGAAGCGCATGTGCGAGGCCGCTTGCGTCCTGGACAAACCTTCTGATCCCGTCCCCATCGGTTTCATTTCCCGCTTCCTCCTGGATTACGGTTGGAAGCATGGCGTGCAAGAGCCTCCTCCCGCCCCCGCCACGGGCCAGCGCGTCGTGGTCATTGGCTCGGGCCTCTGCGGCCTCACGGGGGCTGACGCCCTTTCCCGCCGCGGCTACGCCGTCACCATCATGGACAGCGCGCTGGCCCCGGGCGGGCGGCTGGTCAACGGTCTGGCCGGGTTCAAAGTGGACCGGGCGGTCGTCGCGCGGCGGGTGCAATCGTTGCAGGAACGCGGTGTCCAATTCCGCATGGGCGTGCTCTGCGGGCGGGATGTGACCCTGCGCGAGTTGCGGCGCGGCTATGACGCCGTGTTCTTTGCCTTGGGCCGCACGGAGGCGGTGCCGTTGGAAATTCCAGGCGCGCAACTCCGCGGTGTCTGCCAGGCCTACCCTTTCATTCTCCACCACACCTCCAACGCGCCCCTGCACGCCCTGCCCGTCAGCGTAGCGGGCCGCAAAGTCGTGGTGCTCGGCGGAGGCGACACGGCCATGGATGCGTTGCGCGTCGCCCTGCGCGCCGGAGCGCGCACCGCCTTGTGCCTTTACCGCCGCGACCAGGAAAACATGCCCGCCGATCCCAAAGAATTTGAAAACGCGCTCGAAGAGGGCGCGCGGTTCCTCTTCCTCACCCAGCCTCTGGCCATCGTCGGTAATCCGGACGGCGAAGCGACCCGGGTGCGTTGCGGGCGGATGCAATTTGGCCCGCCCGACTCCTCAGGCCGCTGCGGTGTGCAGCCGCTCCCATCGGCCGAATTTGAAGTTCCGGCCGATGTGGTGCTGGTGGCCTACGGCTTCGCCCCGCCGCACCTGCCTCATTGCGACGAACTGGCCGAACTGACGGTGGACAATCGCGGCTGTCTGGTCGTGGATGCCGCCCAGATGACCAATCTGCCCGGCGTCTTTGCCGCCGGCTCCATCGCCCGCTGGCCCGTTTCCATCATAGACGTCATGCGCGACGCCCGCAAAGCCGCCGCCGAGATAGACCGCTATCTCGCCGTCCGCCGGTCGTAATCCTTTCTGCCTCCTGCTCTTAGTTTTTGTGCGGACCGCTGGATGCTCCCGCCAAAGCGCGTCACCACGTGGTTTGACCGCAGACCTCGGCGCACCAATGCTCGATCTTGTGTTTAATGGAATCACGCACTTCGCGCGTCTTCTGGAGAACCTCCGCGTGACTGCCTCGGAGACTGGACGGATCTGGAAAGCCCCAGTGAAGGCGCTGGGTCATTCCTGGAAAAATCGGGCAGCGCTCCGCGCCGGCCTCATCACAAACCGTGATCACATAAGCAAACTTTTTATCGGAATTGACCATGTCTATGACACTCTTGGTTTCATTTGTGGAAATATCGGCTCCAATTTCCTTCATTGCTTCAACGACGACAGGATTGAGCTTGCCAGGCTCCAAGCCGGCGCTGTGGGCTTCGAATTCGTCGCCGCATATTTGGTTGAGAAACGCCTCAGCCATCTGGCTGCGGGCGCTGTTATGAATGCAGATAAACAGGACTTTCTTTTTCATGGGTATTTTCCGGTTGTACCAGGCGCGTGATTGGTTGCAGACATTGCAAACCGAGAGCATCACTGGCACTTCCACCAGCACCCCGACGACGGTGGCCAGAGCGGCAGGAGAGTCGGCGCCGAAAAGCGTGATCGCCACCGCCACCGCCAGTTCAAAAAAGTTGCTTGCGCCGATGAGCGACCCGGGTGACGCAATGCTGTGGTCCACCCGTAGCCGCCGCATTAGCAAATACGTTAATCCCGAATTGAAATAGACCTGAATGACAATGGGAACCGCCAGGAGCAGGACGGCCAGCCATCGCGTGGTCAGGTTTTTTGATTGGAACGCAAAAATCAACACAAGCGTCAACAGTAGCGCTCCAATCATTACTGGATGAAATTTCGGGAGAAACTTCTGGTCGAACCACTCCTTGCCATGTGCTTTGAGCAACGTCGTTCGCGTCAACCAACCTGCCGCCAGCGGAATGACGATGAAGACAATGACGGACGTAACGAGAACCTTCGCGGGGACCACGACATGCGCCACGCCGCAGAGAAACATGACAATCGGCGCGAACGCCACGAGCATGATGAGGTCGTTCACCGCCACCTGCACCAGCGTATAGGCCGGATCGCCGTCAGTAAGATACGACCATACGAAGACCATTGCCGTGCAAGGAGCGGCGGCGAGAATGATCAACCCGGCGGTGTAATTTCTGGCCGTCTCTGGGTCAATCCTGGCCGCGAAGATGTGTTGCATGAAAAGCCAGGCCAGGAACGCCATGCTGAACGGCTTGACCAGCCAATTGACAAACAGCGTCACCATCAGCCCTTTCGGCTTGCGCGCGATGCCGCCAATGGCGCCAAAGTCCACCTTGAGCATCATCGGGTAAATCATCAGCCATAGCAAAACGCCGATGGGGATGTTGACTTTCGAGCCTTGGCCGAATTCCATTTTGCTCAATATCGAGGTGAGCGCGGGCAGGGCTTTCCCGAGCGCCACTCCGACAATCACGCAGAGAAACACCCAAATCGTCAGGTAACGCTCAAAGAAGGCGAGGCGTTTGGGTGATGTCACGGCTTGGGACTTCATCTGATGGGTTGTAACGGCGCGACGGCCCAAATTCAAAGACGGGCGACTGACCGATTGGATGCATCGAGCAGGCGAGCGGCCAAGCGCGCGGCTTCGCGAGCGAACCCCACGCACTTGACGCGGAGATTATGGTCGTTGAAAAATCGCTGGCCTTCCGGCGTGTCAAGGCGGCAGCCGATCAGCTGTTCGCAATTGGTGGAACCGAATTGGGCGTTGCATTGGTTCAAAAACTCCCGAACGAGGCGATAGTTCTCTTCGCGTGACGCTGTGGGGCTTGATCGGCCGGTGACCATGCTGATGGCAAGGACGCCCCCGCTGACGGCGCCGCAAATGCCGCCGGTTCGGGCGATCCCTGCGCACAGCCCCGTGGCAATGCGCGGTATCAGGTTGGAACGGATGCCCTGGCTTTCGGCGAGGGCTTGCAGAACGCTTTCCGAACAGCAGAAGCCTTGCTCAAAAAGCTCGGCGCTGCGTTCAGCAGCTTGATCAGCGTGTGGACTCATAGTTCTCTCTTTCTTTGCAGGCCGGGGCCGCTTCCTCCACCCACCCGCCGTCCCGCCGTGTTTTTTGGAGCTGCCTCAAATCGTCGCGGAAAACGGGGTGCGATTGCACGCAGTCCTGCAAGCACCGCAATTGCAAATCCAATTCCGCGGGCGCCTTTTCCGCGAGGCGGTAAATCATCCATTTCCCGTGCCGTCGGGCGGTCACCAGGCCGCCGGCTCGCAGGCAGGCAAGCTGCTTGGAGACAGCCACTTGCGGCAACCGCAAAATGTCCTGGAAATGACAGACACAGAGCGGGCCTTGCGCCAGAAGGTGCAGGATGCGGAGCCGCGTCTCATCGCAAAAGCACCGGTAGATTTGAAGCAGCTTCATATACCAATTCAATCATATACCATTTATGGTATATGATGTCAAGTTTCTTTTTTCCTTCTCGAAACGAGCTTGCGAAAGGTCCCCGGCAATAACGGCTGCGCTTTTTTGGGGTGGCGTTTTCCTGATCCTAATCGTAATCTTCATAACGATTTTCAGACTAACATATTGCCGCGGTTTCATGAGGGGAAAACCGGCGGCCAGGCCCGTTGTTCCCAGCCAGGCCTGGGAACGACCCGCTTCTTCTTCCGCGTGAATCGCCTGTGAGTGCGCCGCTTACAACGCGCTTGAAAATCGCCGTGCGCGGCGCCGTCCAGGGCGTCGGATTCCGGCCGTTCGTGCGCCGCCTCGCGGCGGAACTCAGCCTGGCCGGCTGGGTCAACAATTCCGACCAGGGCGTTTTCATTGAGGCCGAAGGCCCCCGCGCCAGCCTCGAACAATTCCTCCTGCGCCTGAAGACCGGGAAGCCCCCGCGCAGTTTCATCCAGAGCCTGGAATCCTGGTGGCTGGATGCGACCGGCTGCGCGGGTTTTGAAATCCGGCCCAGCGAAACCGGCGGCGGCAAGACGGCCATCATCATGCCGGACCTGGCCACCTGTCCCGAATGCCTCCTGGAGATTTTTGATCCGCACAACCGCCGCCATCTCTATCCCTTCACCAATTGCACCCATTGCGGCCCGCGCTTTTCCATCGTGGAGTCGCTCCCGTACGACCGCGCCAACACTTCGATGAAACAGTTCGCATTATGCCCGGAATGCGAGCAGGAATACCGCGACCCGCAAAACCGCCGCTTCCACGCCCAGCCCAATGCCTGTCCCAAGTGCGGCCCCCATCTGGAATTGTGGGACGCCGCAGGTGCCGTGCTCGCCACCCGCCACCAGGCTCTGTTGCAGGCGGCGAATTCCATCCGCGCGGGACGAATTCTCGCCCTCAAAGGCCTCGGCGGCTTCCAATTGCTGGCGGATGCGCGCGACGATGAGGCGGTGCGGCGCCTGCGCCTGCGCAAACAGCGCGAAGAGAAACCCCTGGCCTTGATGTATCCCTCGCTCCACGCCGTCGGCGCGGATTGTCACTTGACGGACGCCGAAGCGCGCCTGTTGCTCTCCTCCGAATCCCCCATCGTCCTGCTGGAAAAGCTCGCCGCCCCGGCGCCCTCGGTCGCTCCGGGCAACCCGAACCTTGGTGTGATGCTTCCGTATTCGCCGCTGCACCATTTGTTGATGTCCGAACTGAACTTTCCCGTGGTGGCGACCAGCGGGAACCTAAGCGATGAACCGATCTGCATTGACGAACGGGAGGCCTTGCGCAAGCTCCATCAGATCGCGGACTTGTTCTTGGTGCACAACCGGCCCATTGTCAGGCATATTGACGACTCGGTGGCGCGCGTGGTGCTGGGGCGCCAGCAAGTCTTGCGGCGGGCGCGCGGTTACGCTCCCCTGCCCTTGCGCTTGACCCCAGGCAGGCCCGCCAGGCCGCTGGACACCGCTTCGCCGGTTTTGGCCGTCGGCGCTCATTTGAAAAACACCGTGGCGCTGGCGATTGGTCCACAGGTGTTTCTCAGCCAGCACATCGGCGACTTGGAAACCGTGGAGTCTTACGAGGCCTTTCTGCGCGTCATCCGCGATTTTGAGCGGCTTTACGAAGCCGAACCCCGGCTGGTGGCCAGCGACGGCCATCCAGACTACCTCTCCACTCAATTCGCCAAAAGCCTCGTCGCACAGAAAGCCGGCCCGCGGGGTGTTTCGGTGCAACATCACGCCGCCCATGTCCTCGCCTGCCTGGCCGAAAACGAACTTGCGCCCCCGGCGCTGGGCGTTTCCTGGGACGGCACGGGCCATGGACTGGACGGAACCGTCTGGGGCGGAGAGTTTTTTCTGGTAACGGAAACGGTGTGCCGGCGCCTGGCCCATTTTCGCCAGTTTCGATTGCCGGGC
Source organism: Verrucomicrobiota bacterium (assembly GCA_049522055.1). GTDB lineage: Bacteria > Verrucomicrobiota > Verrucomicrobiia > Limisphaerales > Palsa-1400 > JBEKOF01. The sequence goes on from JBEKOF010000006.1 coordinate 36,581, forward strand.
GGCGCGCAGGCCGTCCGGGAACCGCGCCGGGCGGCATTCGGAATGCTTTACGAGTTGTTTGGGCATAGCGCGCCGGCCGCAGGCGACCTGCCGCCGATCCAGTCCTTTGCCGCCGCCGAGCGGGCCTGCTTGACGGCCATGTTGCGGGACGGCGTCAACTCGCCGCTCACCTCCAGCGCCGGGCGACTGTTCGACGCCGTGGCGGCGTTGCTCGGTCTCCGGCAGATCGTCCGGTTTGAGGGTCAGGCGGCCATGGAACTGGAGTTTGCCATCGCCGGCAACCAGACGGATGAATCGTACCCCTTTGCCATGCATCCCACCGAACCGGCGCCTGGAGAATCCATGCTGGTGGTGGACTGGGCTTTGATGATTCAAGGCATTTTGGCGGACTTGCCGTGCCGGCTCCCCGTGGGTTTGATTTCCGCAAAATTTCACAACACCCTGGCCGAAATCATCGTCGCCGTGGCGGCGCGCATCGGACAACCACAAGTGGCCCTTTCCGGCGGCTGCTTCCAAAACCGCTATCTCACCGAACGGGTGGCCGCGCGGCTGGAGCGCCAGGGGTTCCGCCCCTATTGGCCTCAGCGCGTTCCGCCTAATGACGGCGGGATCGCCCTGGGACAAATCGTTGCCACGCTCATGGGCATCGAGTAGGCTATGGTTGTATGTGTCTGGCAATACCAGGTCGGATTACGAGCCTCCAAGACGAGGACCCGCTCACGCGCTCAGGCAAGGTGGATTTCGGCGGCATCCAGAAGGACGTCAATCTGACCTGCGTGCCCGAGGCAAAAGTCGGTGATTATGTCATTGTCCATGTCGGCTTCGCCCTCAGCCTGGTGGACGAGCGCGAGGCCGCCACAGTCTTCGAGTACCTGCGCCAGATGGGGGAATTGCTGGAGCTGAAGGACCCGGGACCGTGAAATACCTGGACGAATATCGCGACGCCCCCACCGCCCGCCAATACGCCGCCCAAATCGCCCGCGTCACCACGCGGCCCTGGGCGATCATGGAAGTGTGCGGCGGGCAGACTCATGCCATCGTCAAGTTCGGCATTGATGAACTGCTGCCCAAAGCCATCACCCTGATCCACGGCCCCGGCTGCCCCGTTTGCGTCACCCCGCTGGATCTCATAGACAAAGCCATCCAAATCGCCTCCCGGCCGGGCACGATCTTTTGCTCCTTTGGCGACATGCTGCGCGTGCCGGGAAGCGCGGCCGATTTGCTCTCCGTCAAAGCCGCCGGCGGCGACGTGCGGATGGTCTATTCGCCGTTGGACGCCCTGAGCCTGGCCGCGCGCCATCCGGACCGCGAGGTCGTGTTTTTCGCCGTCGGCTTTGAGACCACCGCGCCCGCCACCGCGATGGCGGCCCATCTGGCCGCGGCGCGGGGTGTCAAGAATTTTTCTCTGCTGGTCGCCCATGTCCGGGTGCCGCCGGCCATGGAAGCCTTGCTCGCCTCCCCCGATTGCCGGGTGCGGGGCTTCCTGGCGGCCGGCCACGTCTGCGCCGTCATGGGCTGCGCGGAATACGGGCCGATTGCCGCCAAATACCGCGTGCCGATTGTGGTGACGGGCTTTGAGCCGCTGGACATTTTGCAGGGGGTCTTGATGTGTGTCCGCCAACTGGAGGCGGGGCGGGCCGAAGTGGAGAACCAATATGCCCGGGTGGTGCGCCCCGCCGGCAACCAACCCGCCCAGGACCTCATCCGGCGGGTGTTTGAAGTCGTGCCGCGCAACTGGCGCGGCCTGGGCGAAATCCCCGCCAGCGGCCTGGGTCTGAGAAGTCAATATGAAGCATTGGATGCCGAAAAACGGTTTGGTCTCGCCAGTCACGACACCGCCGAATCCGCCGAATGCCTCAGCGGGCTGGTGTTGCAGGGGAGGATCAAACCGGCCGAGTGCCCGGCTTTCGGCACGGCCTGCGCGCCCGAACATCCGCTGGGCGCCCCGATGGTTTCCTCCGAGGGCGCTTGCGCGGCCTATTACCGTTATCGCGGGCGCCCGCCCGCCTCGAAATCATGAAATCCCGGCACACCCTTGGCCTGACGTTGGAGAGCGCGGCCGCCTACTTGACAGTTTCCCTTTCGCAATGCCAGTCGCCGGCATCCCCCGCTGAACCATGAGCCACCCCGCCGAATTCACCCCCGCCTGTCCCATCCCAATCCGCCAGTACCCGCGCGTTCTGCTGGCCCACGGCGGCGGTGGAAAATTGATGCACGAGCTGCTGGAAAAGATGTTTTTTTCCGCGTTCGGCGACGCGCCTGCCGGGGGCCGCCACGACGCCGCGGTGCTCGAATTCCCGCCGGGCCGGCTGGCGTTCACCACCGATTCCTACGTCGTCCGCCCCATCTTCTTTCCCGGCGGCGACATCGGTTCGATGGCCGTCCACGGCACCGTCAACGACCTGGCCATGAGCGGCGCGCGCCCCCTCTGGCTGAGCGCCGCTTTCATCCTCGAAGAAGGCCTCCCCATGGAGACACTTTGGCGTGTCGTCTGCTCGATGCGCCGCGCCGCCCGGCGCGCCGGCGTGCGCATCGTCACCGGCGACACCAAGGTGGTGGACAAAGGCAAGGGCGACGGCCTGTTCATCAACACGGCGGGCATTGGCGTCATCGCGCATTCTCTCTCCATCGCGCCGGGGAGCGTGCGCGCGGGCGACACCGTGCTGCTGAGCGGAGATTTGGGCCGTCATGGCATGGCCATCATGAGCGTGCGCGAAGGCCTGGAATTTCAGGCCGCGATCGAAAGCGATTCCGCGCCCGTCTCCGGCCTGGTGCAAAAGCTCCTGGCCGCCGGCCTGCCCTTGCATTGCCTCCGGGATCTGACGCGCGGCGGCCTAGCCAGCGCGTTGAACGAAATCGCCCAGGCGGCGCGGCGCAGAATTATAATTGACGAGAACTCCGTGCCCGTGCGGGAGGACGTTCACGCCGCCTGCGAACTCCTGGGGCTGGACCCTTTGCACGTGGCGTGCGAGGGCCGCTTCGTGGCGTTCCTTCCGGCCCGGGAGGCCGGCCGGGCCTTGGCCCTCATGCGGCGCCACCCATCCGGCGCCGGCGCCGCGTTGATTGGCGCGGTGGAAGCCGGCGCCCCGCCGCTGGTGGCCCTGCGCGGCGCCATCGGCGCGACCCGTATTCTTGACATGTCCAGCGGCGAGCAATTGCCGCGGATATGTTAGCCCCCAATCCTCACCCCTCATCCCGACCCATGTTGGCAACGCTTTTTACAGTCCATCAAATCAGGAATTTCAGGTCTTGGCGCTCTCAGTTGGTTTCGCCGCCGCCCCGGGGTAAGCGAACAACCACGACACAGGACGCGCCCCGAATCATATAAACCCGGATAGTTCTTCCGCATCAGGCTCTTTCCCGTTGACTCACGGGAAAAAGACACCGGCGGGGTCTGAGTAAGCCGGTCGTTTGGGACTCATGTTTGGGTCTCCGGGTCTTGATACTATTTTAGGTCTTCGACAGCAAGGTAAAACGAG
>JBEKOF010000007.1:0-38056 GCA_049522055.1 Verrucomicrobiota bacterium
TGACAGGATCGTTGCCAATCCCGCCAGCGCCGATAGGCTACTGCGAACGGAATCGCAGGTTCTTCTTACGCTTTTTATGTCATATCGAACAATCATTGTAATCACATCATCTCGCACGGACTTGCGCCGTCCCCAAACCCCGGCGCTGGGCTTCACGCCAGCCCAGGCCCGCGCCAGAGGTCAAGACCTCATGGACTCCAATTCCGCTCGCGCTGGCCTTTACGCTCCGCGCCCTTTCCGGCGGGCGGAAAGGAAAGTGGAGGGCAGGAAATCATATTGGCACCACATTTTTATTTCGTCACTTTTCAACAATGTCCGAACCTCAAAGTCAGCCGCCTGCTCTTTTAGGTCTTTATCAGGTGTGGTATGGTTTGCGCCATGAGCGCGACATCGAAGTATTACGACTTGGCAGCGCCAATCGTCAAAATCAAGCTGAATGTCCATGCGAAAGAAGCGCCAGCCGACTGTAATTTCGAGCCAGTCGGTTGGTGTTCGCCTTACACATATCGAAAAGCCGCCGAACGCCTTGCCTATTGTTTTCGGCGAGAGTTTGATTATGACAGTGTGCAATATACGGCGGAGGAGGCAAATTTTGAGGGTTGGAAGGTTATGCGAGACCGCGTTTTGATGTTCGGAGAAAACGATCAGAGCATTTCACAACCTAATACGCGTAGGCTGTTTTATGGTGCTGTCAGTGTTCGGTGGATTGAATGGGAAAACGCTCCTGCTTCTTGGGCGTTAAATTGGGCGTGGTTCCATCCTTACGAACGCCGCAGGGGGCACCTGACGCGGGCATGGCCACACATCCTCCGAATGTATCCAAATCCGTGGCCGAGGCACCCAAGAAGCCCTTCGATGCAAGCCTTCCTTGAAAAGATGAACTTCACACATCCACTGGAAGCAATTGCCGACTTCGTGATTTGACATGTTTCATGCCTGTTCGCAACGACAAACGCGCCGCCCATCTGGTGAAACTCATTGCCACTTGCGGCCCGCTGGACATGGACGACCCGCAGCCCGCCATTACCATCATGCAGCCAGGGGGAGGATTGACCGTCAGAAACACACACGCGGCTGTGGACTCCAATTCCGCTCGCGCTGGCCTTCACGCTCCGCGCCCTTTCCGGCGGGCGGAAAGGATTTCAGTTTTAACTCGCCAATTTGCCGGATTGTGATAACTTCGCACCAACGCGCAAGGTCGGGAAATGACGTTGGCACTTGCATCAATTTGCATCAGCGTTTGGTCATCACCGTGCCTTTTGATGCGGAGATGGTGGAAGATATGCCGTTTGCAATGCACTATGATTGGGCAATTTAACGAATTATGAACATTTTGAGACAGGCTTCGATTCCCTTCACCAACTCCAATTGGGAATATTGAACAGCAAACGGAGAAAACTCAGCAATGGGAACGACCGAAATTCTGAACTCATCGGCTTGGTGCCGGGCCAGCGAGTTGCTCAGGGCGTTTTTTCGCCCCTGCCCAGGAAAACAATCTTGGGCTTGCTGAACGGGTGTTCGGGCTGGGTGAACTTGTCCACCAGACTGGGAGCCAGGGCCGGAGCGGGCGCGGCGGAAGGAGCGTTGTTCGGAGCAGGCCGCGGGCGCAGGGCGGAGCGGAGGGCCGATTCCACCAATTGCGCGCAATGGATTCGCACCGGCGGCAACGGACCCAAAGCCGGGGCCAACTCTTCGCCCGACATCGCCAGCACCTCCTCGGCCGTCTTGCCGCGAATCAACTCGGTCGCCAGACTGGCCACCGCGATGGCCGTTTCGCAGCCGAAATTCAATGTGCCGGATGACTTCGGCCACATCCAAACCATTGCGCCGGCACAGGCCTTCGAGCGACTCCTCCGGCTCAAATCCGCAACTGGCGCAGCCGCCGATGTGATAACGCCGGAAGAGCGCCCGCTGAGCGCCGGGAAAAACTTCCAGCGCGCGGCGCATGGGGGTTTGTGGATGGAGGGTGTCGCTCATGCGCCGAAGAATTTCTGGATTTCGCCGATCACCTCCACCAGGCGGTCCACTTCGGCGCGCGTGTTGTAAAAATAGAAGCTGGCGCGCGCGGTGGAATCCACCCCCAGGCGGCGCATCAAAGGCTGGTTGCAGTGATGCCCCCCGCGCAGGGCCACGCCCCATTGGTCGGCCACGGTGACGATGTCGTGGGCGTGGATATTGTCAAGCAAATAGCTTACCACCCCCGCCCGGCCGCTTTTCGGGCCGAAGAGGCGGATGCCCTTGAGCCGCCCCAGCCGTTCCAGGGCGTAGGCGGCCAGCTCCATGTCGTGGCGGGCGATGGTTTCGCGACCGAGGGCGTCGAGATAATCCATGGCGGCGCCCAGCCCGACCGCGCCGGCGAAATCCGGCGTGCCCGCCTCAAACTTGTGGGGCGGCGGCTTCCAGGTGCTGTGGAAAAAATCCACGCTGGCGATCATGTCGCCTCCGCCCTGCCAGGGAGGCATCCCGGCCAGCAACTCCTGCCGTCCATACAGGACGCCAATGCCTGTCGGGCCGCAAATTTTGTGGCCGGAAAAGGCGAGAAAATCGCAGCCGATTTCCTGCACGTCCAGGGGGCGGTGCCCCGCGCTTTGGGCGGCGTCCACCAGGGTGAGGATGCCGCGCCGGCGGGCGCGGGCGCAGAGTTCGGCCACCGGATTGATGGTGCCCAGAGTGTTGGAAACATGGGTGAAGGCAAAGAGCTTGACCTTGTTTCCCAGGGCCTCTTCCAGCCCGCGCAAATCCAGCAGTCCCTCATCGCCGGTGACCGGCAGATAGGCGAGGCTGGCGCCGGTGCGTTCGGCCAGCAACTGCCACGGGACAATGTTGCTGTGATGTTCCATTTCCGTGAGGAGAATGAAGTCGCCGGGTTGGAGGTTTTTGAGGCCCCAGGTGGCGGCCACCAGGTTGATCCCCTCGGTGGTGCCGCGCGTAAAAATAATTTCGTCCGCCGTCCGCGCGTTGATAAACCGGGCGGAGCGGACGCGGGCGGCTTCGTAATCCTCCGTGGCGCGCCGGCTCAATTCATGAATGCCGCGATGGACATTGGCGTTGTCGGTCTCGTAAAAACGGCTCACAGCCTCGATGACGGCGCGCGGCTTTTGCGCCGTGGCGGCGTTGTCAAAATACACCAGCGGATGGCCGTGGACTTTTTGGTTGAGGATGGGAAAATCCCCTCTGGTATGTTCGGCGATCATGGCCTTGGGACCTGCGTGGGCATGGGGTTACATCATGCCAAGCTGGAGCTTGGCCTCGTCGGAGAGCATGTCGCGGTTCCACGGCGGGTCCCAGACCAGCAGCACCGCAGCTTCCTTGACGCCGGGCAGGGCCAGGAGCCTGGATTCGACATCCTGCTGCAAAACCGGACCCATGCCGCAGCCGGGCGCGGTCAACGTCATTTTCACTTCCACGCGGTGGGCGCCGTCGGGCAGTGGGAGAATCTGCAAATCATAGACCAGCCCCAGTTCCACAATGTTGACCGGAATCTCGGGATCGTAACAGGTGCGCAATACCTCGTAAACCTGCTCCGCGGTCAATTGCCCCGGCCCGGCGGCCACGGGGGAAGCCGGCGGCTCCTTGCCCAGCGCGTCCGCGTCCTCGCTGGCGATGCGGGCCAGGTTGCCGTGGACCATCACGGTGTAACTTCCGCCCAGCGCCTGGGTGATGGTCACCGGCACGCCGGCTTGCAGCGTCACCGTCGTTCCCGCCGGAATCAGCACCGCCGGGCAATCGCGTTTGATGATAATCTCTTCGTGCATGGCAATTATGGCTTGAACGGCGCCGCCCGATTAAGTTCGCGTATGAATGTGACAACCATAGGTTATTGTATAACCCACGCCGGATAAACAATCAAGAAGCCGAGGAGCCGCCGCTTTTTGGGTTGCTCGGCGTTTTTTCCGGGATACCCTGCTGATCGCATCTCATGAAAGGATTTTGCGAATGACTGACTCGATGGAACAACAACTCGATAGTTTCGACCCCGCGCAACGTCGTGGGGCGCTGACCGCGCTTTGGCGGCAGGCACAGGAGGGGAAGATCCCGCTGCCGCCGCCCGGCACGGACGTGAACCTCCACGCGCATACTTTTTTCTCGTACAATGCGTATGGTTATTCCCCGTCGAAATATGCGTGGCTGGCGCGCAAGGCGGGATTGGCCGTGGCGGGCATTGTGGATTTCGACGTGCTCGACGCCTTGGAGGAATTTCTGGAGGCGGGGCAGTTGGTCGGGCTGAAGACTTGTGTGAGCCTGGAATCGCGCGCGTTCGTGCCGGAGTTTTCCACCCGCGTGATCAATTCGCCCGGCGAACCGGGCATCGCTTATCACATGGGGGTGGGTTTCACCTCCGCCGCCCCGCACCCGTTCCTGGCGGAGATGCGCAGCGCGGCGGCCCAGCGCACGCGCGATATGCTGGGCCGGGTCAACGCCTTCATGCGCCCCGTGGAACTGGATTACGAAAAGGACGTTGTGCCACTGACGCCCAAGGGCAACGCCACCGAGCGCCATCTTTGCGAGGCTTTTGAACGCAAGGCGGCGCAGGTCTTTCCCGACCCTGAAAAGCGCGCCGCCTTTTGGCGGGAGAAACTCGGCGACGCCCCGCCCGCAGGCGCGAAACTCCAGAACCTCCTGCGCGCCCGGACGATGAAGAAAGGCGGCGTCGGCTACGCGCAGCCGGGCCAAGGCTCCTTTCCACTGATGGCGGAAATGAACCGCTTCGTGCTGGAGTCCGGCGCGATCCCGACGCTGGCCTGGCTGGACGGGACGAGCGAGGGGGAGAAGTGCCTGGAGGAACTTTTTCAGGTTGGCATGGCATCGGGGGCGGCGGCGCTGAACATCATCCCGGACCGCAATTACACTCCCGGCGTGAAGGACCAGAAGCTGCGCAATCTTTACGACGTGGTTGCGCTGGCGGAGAAGCACCACTTCCCGGTGGTGGTGGGCACGGAGATGAATTCGACCGGCAACAAGTTCGTGGATTCCTTTGGCACAGAGGAACTACGGCCGCTGGGGCCGGTGTTCCTGCGTGGGGCGCATATTATCTATGCGCACTCGGTCCTGCAGCGGCAGAGCGGGATGGGCTATCTGAGCCGGTGGGCCGGCGCAACCTTCGCGTCTGTCCCGGCTAAAAATGAGTTTTTCGAGGAATTGGGACGCGCCCTCAGGCCGGAATTGGAGGAGCAATTGCGGCAGATGACCGGGAAGGAAACCCCCGCCCAGATTCTGGCCAAGACCCACCAAAACTAGGGCGCGGGGCGCAGGCCCTCGGAGCGGACGACCCACTGGCCGTTGCCGGGGAATCCGGGAGCGGGTTTGGCGGGGGCGCCGTCCCAGCCGGCGGCCATCATCGCGGTGGCGTAGAGCAGGCCGCCGTTGGCCGGCAGATAGATCGTCAGCCCCGGGCGCTGATAGACGTGGCCGTTGATGCCGTAATGGTTTTTCGGGGTGTCCAGAAAAAGAGCGTCCACGGCTACTTCCGGTTCGCCGAGGCGGGCGGCGCACATGGCCAGCATGGGGTAATCCCAGCCCCAGGTGTCCGGCCAGTTCCAATTGTCCAAAATCCAGCGCAGGGTGCGGCGCATGGTTTGGGGATCAATCCCCTCCCCCGGCAACAGCCCGAAAGCCGCGGTGACGGAGGGATGATCCTTGACCCACTTTTTTTCCGGCGAATACGTGCCGGTGGCGGTCTCGGTGAAAAGATACTTGTTGTCTTCCAGGGCGGGGGTGGAGAGGTTTGTCAATACCTGGTCCCACTTTGGCTCGCGCGGCAGGCCCAGGCGCTGGCGCCATTTTTGGGCGGCTTCCAGCCCCCAGCGCCAGTAAGTCAGCTCGAAAGTGGGATTGAGGGTGTGGTCCTTGGGGAAAATCTCCTGCGAACCTTGCAGGACCGGCCCCAGCACATAGCGGTTGCTGGCGGCCTGCCACACCGGGTAGGAGGCCATGAAGTCCGCCGTTTGCGTCACCACCTCGTTGAATTTTTCCAGGGTGGCGCGGTCGGCCCGGACGCGGTAACAAAGCTCGGCGTAGAAAATGGGATGGGGCTGCTGCCAGATTAGAAACGGGCCGACGGAGGAAGGGGAATCGTATCCGGCGGGGCCGGTCATCTTGGGCCAGCGGGCGCCGGCATAACCCTGGCGGGCGGCGATCTCGCGGGCGCGGGGCAGGATGGCCTGGTAATAGCCGAGGCTTCTTTCCAGCAGGGGCAGGCGGCCCCAGAGGGCGAAGTGGGCGGAGTGCCACCAGTGCATCTCCAGGTGAAATTTTCCCTCCCAGGTGTTGTAGGTCAAGCCGGTTTCCTGCGGCGGATAGCCGCCCGCGCATTGAATTGCTGTCAAGTACTGGGATAAGACGATGCGCCGTTCCAGCTCCTCCCAGCGCGGGTCTTTGCTCAACGACAGGTCAATGGCCCCGCCGCCGGTCCAGAAATCCTTCCAATGAGCCGCGGCCGCGGCCTGGGTTTGGGCAAAATCAGGCAGCGGCGCGGAAATGGGCTTGGGCGCAAAGGCGCAGACCAGTTCCAGCGCGTCCGCCGCGGGTGAGGAAGTGAGAATGAACTGGTGCGGGGCGGCTTCGGCGAGGCTGGCTCCGGGCGTCCAGCGGGCGGAGACGTAGTAAGAGTCCTGGTCGAGGGTGCGCGTGAAGGCGGCGCTGTTGGAGGTTGTCAACTGCATCACCGTCCGATGCGCGCCGGGTTTGGACCAGTCGGCGGTGGTGGTCGCGCCCGTGCCGTAGGGAAAATGAAGTTCGATGCGCACGCGCCCATCCTTGAGCAGGGGCGAAACCACGCGGACGGCCAGCATGTCAAGATCAGGATGGCAAATGGTGAGCGTTTCGACCGGCTGCCCCTGGAGGGTGAAGCGGCTGCGCAAAACGCCGCTCCACAGGTCCAGGGTCTGCTCCACGCCGCCCAGGTCATTGGTCAGGACGGGGCCGCCGTCGGATTTGGTGAGGATGAAAGCGATGCGCCCCAGGTGCAGGCGGTGGGGATTTTCGCGCAGCCATTTGATTTCGGGGGTTTGGCGGTTGCCAGGCTCGTCGTCGTAACTGACCATCCGGCCAAAGACATCGAAGTCCTTGAAATGAAATTTTTCCATGCTCCAGCCGTCCGGGTTGGGGAAGGAATGCCAGGCCCATTGAGAAAGGGTGCCCAGCGGGGTGGTGTTGTCAAAGGCGGCGGCGAAAGTTTGGAGGCCGGTGACGTCGGCCGTGAAGGCGAAATTGCCGTTGCCCACGGAGAGGGGATTATCGGGGTCGAAGCGGCGCAGGACCGGGTTGTGGCGGGTGACCAGCGCATGGCGGTCAATGGGCGGGAGCGGTTGGGCGGCCAACGACCCGGAGACACCCAGCAGGGGCCAGCCGGCCAGTGCCAGGAAAAGCGAGACTGTCGGTTTCATAAGTGGGCGCATGGATTAATGGGCGATCCGTTTACGACTTGGCTTCTGATGTTGCGATTGGCTTCCCGGCTTTGTCGCTTTGGCGGTTCTGTACGGTGGCGGGGATTCGGCAAGCTGTAGTGCTTTTCCTTCGCCGTTCCAATGATCCCACTCCTCCAGAATTCTTTCCAAGTCGCCTTCGCAAGGTTCATGAGCACTGAGGACAAAATCATTGATGGGGCGATGACGGGTCGCTGACTTTGGCGACAGCCTTGTGGTTTCCTCTGATCCGAACAATGGCAACGTAGATTCGCCTTCTTCTTCTCTTTCGGCGGATTGGGTCCTGGTAACGAAATCACCCATCGGTTCGAGGCCTTTGGCAAAGCGGCGGAGCGTCGCGCTGATGGCTTCGGGGCTGTTATCTACCCCGATCCAGCGGCGCGCCAGCCGTGAGGCCGCATTGAGCGTCGTACCGGAGCCGGAAAAGCAATCTAAGACCAAATCGCCCTTATTCGAGGAAGCTTCGATAATGCGGTTGAGCAGCTCCGGGTTTTTCTCGGTGGGGTAGCCGGACACCTCGATGTTCTGGTTATGCGCGTCTCGAAAATCCAGCCACAAGTCCTGCACGGGAACACCTTCGCTTTGGTCCAGGTAAATCTTCCGAAGCGGATTGCCGGTGGGCGACCAGTAGATTTCGCAGCGGGCGTCCATTTCGTCGAGGGTGCGGGGCGGGTATTGCCAGTGTTTTCCTGGGGGTGGATTGATGCCGCGCCAAGGTTTGCCCGTTTCGCCGTTGCGAACGCCTGGAGCGTGGACCGGAACTTTCTTGTAGAGCCGGCCCGTGCCGGCTTCCGAATACTGATACTCCCTGGCGGCCCGCTCTTCGGTCCATGGGTTCAAAGGGCGATGCCAGACATAATTTTCGGATTTTGTGTAGAATAGAATGTAGTCGGTGATGTTGCCGTATGTCTTGCGCGTGTAGTTCTTCGGATTGCACTTCTTGCGTGTAATCCAATTTCGGAAGTTCGGACGGCCAAAAACCTCGTCCATGACTGATTTGGCAAGGAAGGCCATGTTGTCGTCCAAGTGGACATAGATGGAGCCGTCTCCGGCCAATAATTCCCTGAGCAGGATCAACCGTTCGCGCAGGAACTCCAAGTAGTGGGCGCCTTCCAACAAATCCACGTAGGCGTCCCTCTGGTTGCGTGATTGGAAGGCGCTTTTCGTGGCGTAAGGCGGGTCAATATAGACCAGGCGAACCTGGCCGCGGACCGCGGGATCGCGAGCCAGGGCTGACAGGATGGCGAGATTGTCCCCGTAATAGAGGCGGTTGGGCGGCGGCACTTCGTCGCTCAGCGGCCAAAGCCGGTGGCAGATGGCTGGGGGAGTGTCGAGAATCTCGCGCTCCGTTTTCTTGCCCTCGTAACTCAGATGCACGTCGGTGTTTGCCGAGGGCATGCTGCTGGCACGCAATGCGTGGGATGCGCTCTGTGTCTTGTTTCTGGGAATTCCTGTCGCCATGGGAGATTGCCTTACGATATCAACCACTCGCGCGTGATCCGTTCCGGCACCATGCGTAGAGACGCAACGAGAATCTTGCCGGGGCGGCTGCGCTCCAACTTGGCGTAGTCATCCCACATCGAATCCAGTAAAAGGCCGGGACCGTCATTGGTGAAAATCACCTTGGTTCGGAGTTGATGTTTCTTGGCATAAACCAGAATCTCATCGGCGCAATTATGATAGCCGCCGGTGCGGTCGTCTTCTTGAGCGCCGCCCCGGTCGGAATCGTAGCGAGCCAAGCCGATGGCGAGAATTGCCTCCTCAGATTTGTCGAAGATTACAAAGTCAACTGGACGATCGGGCTTCGGATATTTCTCAAAAATCTCTCCCAGTAATATGTCCCTTCCCGCCCTTTCCGGTCCTTTGATGGTTAAGTCGGGAAAGCTTGAGCGGAACATCGCGAAGAAGCGTTCCGTCAGGTCATAGCCTTTCTTGCCCCGATCTTTGTATTCCCAGAGCACCGCGCAAAGCGCCTCGTCAGGAATTGGCCGTGTTGCGAAAGCCTCTTGCGCCTTGGGAATCGGACGAAAGCCTTTGCCAAATTCCCGGCAAATCTGCGCCGCCTGCGTTTTCTTCTTGAGCATTTCAACAGGGGTCTCCGGGCTGACATACTTGCGGAAGACCCGGGCCAGTTGGATGCGCATCCAACCGTCGGTCTGTTCGGAAATTTGGAGAAACAGGCGGGTGGAGGACTCTAAGGTTTTAAGCAACTGCCCGAAAAGAACGAGCACCGGTTTGTAGAGTTCGCAGGCATCCTTCAGAATGTCCGGGTAGTATTCGCCTGTTGCCAGCGTGATCCAGTTGGCTGCTTCTGGCTTGAAGTCTGCAAATGAGCGCGGGATCTTTCTTTTTCGTCGGTTCATTTATTTACTCGCAGCTTAGGATATTCGCTCCCGAACCGCAGCAAGAATTTCCTTCAATGCAAGTCGGTCCCAATTATCTCACAGCGCCCAGCTTGGCTCGATTTCGGCGTCCAGGGAAGTGGGGGGAACGCCGGCCAGGAGTTTGCGCTCGGCCAGGATGGCGATCATGGCGGCGTTGTCGGTGGAGAATTTCCTCTCGGCCAGGCGCAACACCAAGCCCTCGCGCTGGCAGGCGCGACACAGGTCCCGGCGCAGGGCGCTGTTGCAGGCCACGCCGCCGGAGGCCGTCACACAACCCACCCCAAGCCGCCGCGCCGCCCGGATGGTCTTGGCGGTGAGCACTTCGACAATCGCGGCCTGGACGCTGGCGCACAGGTCGCGCAATCGCGCCGGATCGCCGAGCCAGGACGGGTTTTTTTCCAGGAAATAGCGGACGGAGGTTTTCAAGCCGGAGAAGCTGAAATCATCGCCCGGCTCGTGCAACATGGGGCGCGGAAACTGGCAGGCCGCCGCGTTGCCCTGCGCGGCCAGGCGGTCCACCTCCGGCCCCGCGGGATAAGCCAGGCCAATGAGCTTGCCCACCTTGTCAAAACATTCCCCGGCGGCGTCGTCCACCGTGGAGCCGAGCACGCGATGCTGAAATTCGGCTTTCACATGGACGAGCAAAGTGTGGCCGCCGCTGACGATCAGGGAGACCGAGGGCTGAAATTGCGCGAAGTCGGCGCGGGGCGGTTGGGCGGCAATCCACGGGGAATAGAGGTGCGCCTCGTGATGGTGGATGCCCAGAAAAGGTTTGCCCAGGCTGAAGGCCAGGGCCTGAGCGGCCTTCAAACCGACCAGCAGCGCGCTGGGCAAGCCAGGCCCTTGCGTGGCGGCCACGGCGTCCAGCTCCGCGGGCGTCAGCCCGGCCTGGCGCAAGACCTGGCGCGCGACGGGCAGCAAGTTGCGGAGATGTTGGCGGGTGGCCAGTTCGGGAACCACGCCGCCGTATTCGGCGTGCAGGTCCGTTTGGGTGGCGATGACGTTGGCGAGCACAGCGCCATCGCGAACCACCGCCGCGCTGGTTTCGTCGCACGAGGTTTCAAAGGCGAGCAGGTTCAAGATTCAGGCATCGCGCTATGGGGCGGCGACGGCCACTTTGGTGGCCGGCGCGTTGCGTTGGGAATAAAGGAGCACGCCTTTGAGCAAATCCACCGCCCGCTCCAGTTGCCGGTCATGCGCGTTGGCGACCCTTTGGCGGGTCTTCTCGTCCAGGGATTCCATGGCTCCCGGCGAATGTTTCAATCGCAGGTCCGCTTCCTCCTCGGGCGACTGGGGCACGAAAATATCCGGGGTGATGCCGCGCTCGTGGATGACTTTGTGGCTGGGGGTATAGTACTTGGCGGTGGTCAACTTGAGGGCGGAGCCGTCGGAGAGAGGCAAAACGCTCTGCACGGAGCCTTTGCCGAAGGTCTGCTCGCCGACCACAATGGCATGGGTCTGGGTCTGCAAATCCTGGAGGCAGCCGGTCACAATTTCCGCCGCGCTGGCGCTGCCGGAATTAACCAGGACGACCATGGGCAAATCCATCCGCCTGCCGCGGCTGTGCGCGCGGTAAATGTTCGTCATGCCGCGGCCCTCGGTGGAGACAATGCTGGTGCCCGGTTTGAGAAACAGTTCGCAGACCTGCTCGGCCTGATCGAGCAAGCCGCCGGGATTGTTGCGCAAATCCAGGATCAAGGCCTTCATGCCCTTGGCCTGCAACTCCTCCAAAGCCGCGTGCAAATCGTCGGCGGTTCTCTCCCCAAATTCGTTGACGCGAACATAGCCGATGCCGTGGTCGCCGAGCGGAAATTCCTGTTTGTCATTGAGGTCCTGGACGGTGGGAATTTTCACCACGGCGCGTTTGAGGTCGTATCGCTTGGTCTCGCCGGTGGCGGGGCGGTGGATGGTGATGGAAACCCGGGTGCCCGGCTCGCCGCGGAGCAGCCCGACGGCGTCTTCCAGCCCCAGCTTTTCGGTGCTCTTGTCATCAATGCGGATGATTTCGTCGCCCGGCAGAATGCCGGCGCGGAAGCCTGGGGTGTCCTCCATGGGCGTGACGACGGTGAGCAATTTGTCCTTGCCCATCTCGACAATGATGCCGATGCCGCCAAACTCGCCCTCGGTTTGCTGTTTGAGGTTGTCAAACCGGCTGGGCTCCATGAATTCGCTGTGCGGATCCAGCGAGCCGATCATGCCCTTGAGGGCGGCGTGAACCAGGTCCTGATAGGTCAGTTTGTCGCCGTCCACATATTCATTGCGCACCTTTTCCATGACATCGGCCAGGAGTTTATAATTCTCGTAAGGATTGTCCCTGGCCGGGGCGGCCTGCGCGGAAAAGAGATAAATCCGCGCGCCCAAAATGAGGTTGGCTCCCAAAAGGGCGGCGAGGAGGCAGTAATAGGCGCGGCGTTTCATAAGCGATGTTCAGTTATTCTTGACCACAATAGTCATTTACCATACGCCGCGCCCGTCCCGTTGGCAAGCCGCCGCCGGCGGGAAAAGGAGCTTGAGCTTGTTCGCGTCGGGGAAAACAGTTGACTTTCGCGGCCCGATGGCCTAGGATCAGCCGTTTTGCAGCATTCTCAAATCAAAGATCCTTGTCCGTCAAAATCAAAACGAAAGGTCATGATGAAAATTGCCAGATTCGTTTCCCTTCGATCCTTGCTCTTGAAACTGCTGCCCGTGGCGGCGGGTTGCCTGGCGCTGGCCGGGACCACGAAGGCAGGCGATGTTTCGCAAGAAGTTTACCCTCTTTATTCCTTTACGGGCCTGAATGACGGAGCCAATCCCTACGCCGGCTTGATCCAGGGCAGTGACGGCTATCTCTACGGGACAGCTTACGAAGGCGGAACCAACGGGGAGGGCGCGGTCTTCCAAATCTCCGCTGATGGGGCGTTCACCCCGCTTTATTCGTTCGATTACAGCGATGGGGCTTATCCGTACGCGGGCCTGGTCCAGGCCAGCGACGGCTATTTCTACGGGACAACTTCCGAGGGCGGATCAAACTACTATGGCACCGTTTTCAAAATCTCGACCGACGGAGCGTTCACCCAGCTTCATGCGTTTGATTACAGCGACGGGGAAGATCCGTTCGCCGGCCTGATCCAGGCCAGCGACGGCAATCTCTACGGGACAACTGTTGGTGGAGGAACCAACTACGATGGCACGGTCTTCCGAATCTCCACCAACGGAGCGTTCACCCCGCTTTATTCATTCGATGACACCAATGGCGCTTCTCCGTACGGCGGCCTGATCCAGGGCAGCGACGGCAATCTCTACGGGACAACTTATGGTGGCGGAGCAAACCGCTACTATGGCACCGTTTTCAAAATCTCCACCAACGGAGCGTTCACCCTGCTTCATTCGTTCGATTACAGCGACGGGGGATATCCGAACGCCAGCCTGATTCAGGCCAGCGACGGCAATCTCTATGGAACAACTTATGGTGGCGGAAGCAACTACGATGGCACGGTTTTTAAGATTTCCACCAACGGAGCGTTCACCCCGCTTTATTCGTTCGATTTCAGCGACGGCGAATATCCGTACGCGGGCTTGATCCAGGGCAGCGACGGCTATCTGTACGGAACGACTTATGATGGGGGAACCGGCGGCGAGGGCACAATATTCCAAATCTCCACCAACGGAGAATTCAGTTTGCTTTATTCGTTCACCGGCACCAACGATGGCGCTTATCCGGAGGGCGGCCTGATCCAGGCGGCCAACGGCAATCTTTACGGCACGACATATTATGGAGGAGCCTCTAACAGCGGCACGATCTTTGTGGTGGATGCCCTCCAAGTCGCGCCTCCGAACCTTCTGTTCACCTTCCGCGCCGGCGGACCGATCCCCGCCGCAACCCAGACCATCACCTTGAACGGTTTGGCCCCCATTTCCTGGGGCCTAGCCAACCCCTCCACCGCGCTGAGCTTTTCGGCCACCAGCGGCGCCTTGACGCCGGGGGTGGCCACCTCCCTGACGGTCAGTCTGACCGCCGCCGCCGCCAGCTTGTCGCCTGAACTTTATTCCGCCACAATTCTGATCACCAATTTGAGCGATGGCGTTGTCCAAGGCATCCAAATTGATCTTCAAGTGCTACTCTCCTCCCTGGCCGCCTTGCCCGGCAGCGACGGGGAATATCCGTACGCCGGCCTGGTCCAGGCCAGCGACGGCTATTTCTACGGAACCACTTCCGGGGGAGGAACGTACGGCTATGGCACGGTTTTTCGGATCAGCACGAACAGCGCGCTGAGCATACTTTATTCGTTCACTGGCGGAAATGATGGAATTCCTACTTATGCCGGTCTCATCCAGGCCAGCGACGGCAATCTCTACGGAACCACTTCCGGGGGAGGAACTTACGGCTACGGCACGGTTTTCCGCATCTCCACCAACGGCGCGCTCACGACACTGTATTCATTCACCGGCCTGAATGACGGGGGCTATTCGTATGGCGGCCTCATCCAGGCCGGCGACGGCAATCTCTATGGAACCGCTTCTGTGGGCGGAGCCAATGGGTATGGCACAGTTTTTCGAATCACGCCCAAAGGCGGGTTCAGCGCGTTTTATTCGTTCACTGGCGCAAATGATCAAGCGTATCCTTACGCGGGACTTGTGCAGGCCAGCGACGGCTATCTCTACGGAACGGCTTACGGGGAGGCCTTCTACGGCGCAATTTTCAAGATATCCACCGGCGGCGCATTCACTTCGCTTTACTCGTTCTCCGGTGAGAACGACGGCGCTGATCCCGAAGCCCCCCTCATCCAGGCCAGTGACGGCTATCTCTACGGAACGGCAGCCGCGGGCGGGCTCAACGGCCAGGGGACAGCTTTTCGAATCTCCACCAACGGCGTTTTCGATCCGCTTTTTTCCTTCAATGATACCGATGGTTCAACTCCCCTGGCCGGCCTGTGTCAGGCGGCCGACGGCTATCTCTACGGAACCACGGCCACGGGGACTGGCCGCAGTTATTCTGGCACGCTCTTTCGACTCTCCACCAACGGCGTCTTCAACTCACTTCATCTCTTCAGCGGGCCTGATGGCGCTGATCCGCAGGCCGGCCTGATCCAAGCCAGTGATGGCGGTCTCTACGGAACAACGGTCAATGGCGGTTTCAACGGCCAAGGCACGGTTATCAAAATCACCACCAGTGGCGCGCTCACCCTGCTCCATTCGTTTGTGGTCACAACTCAGCTTGAGCCTGTGGGGGGGTTGCAGATCAGCGGCAGCAATTTCTACGGAACAACTTATTATGGCGGAACCAACGGACAAGGCTCCGTCTATGAATTCACCACCAATGGCGCCATCACCACATTCTATTCGTTCTCTTCCGGGACTGGCGATGAGCCCGAGGCCGGCCTGATTCAGGCCAGCGACGGCAATCTCTATGGAACAACTTATCGAGGAGGAACCTACGGCGATGGCACGGTCTTCCGACTCAGCACCAACGGAGTCTTCACCCTGCTTTTCTCATTCGATTACACCGATGGCGCTTATCCGGACGCCGCTCTGGTCCAGGCGAGCGACGGCTATCTCTACGGGACAACTTATAATGGCGGAGCCAACGGTGATGGCACGATTTTTAGGATTTCCACCAACGGCGCGTTCACCCTGCTTTATTCGTTCGATTACAGCGATGGCGCTTATCCGGCAGCCGCCCTCATCCAGGCCAGCGACGGTTATCTCTACGGGACAACTTATGAGGGGGGAAGCAACTACGATGGCACGATTTTTAGGATTTCCACCAAAGGAGCGTTCACTTCGCTTTATTCGTTCGATTACAGCGATGGCGCTTCTCCGGAAGCCGCTCTCGTGCAGGCCGGCGACGGCAAGCTCTATGGGACAACTTATGACGGGGGAACCTACGGCGATGGCACGGTCTTCCGAATCACCACCAATGGCGTCTTCACTTTGCTTTATTCGTTCACCGGTGGGGAAAATGGCAGCAATCCCACGGCCGGTCTGACCCTGGCCGGCAACGGCGAGCTTTATGGAACCACTCCCTCAGGCGGGGTGAGCGGTTTTGGCACCGTCTTCCAGATCACCACCAATGGAGCATTCGCCTCCATTTATTCCTTCGGCGGCGTCGGTGATGGGGGCGATCCCGTGGGCGGCCTGGTGGAGTTTAGTGACGGCTATCTCTACGGCATAACCGAGGAAGGCGGGGCCAATGACAGCGGCGCTGTGTTCCGTATTCTCGTTCCCGCGGCCACGGCCTCCCCGGGGCCGGTCACCATCGAGGTCCTGCCCTTCACCGGCAGCGATTTGGCCTTGACCTTCCCGACCGTCCTGGGCCAGAGCTATACCGTCTGGCAAAACACCAGCCTCGCGACCGCCGGGTGGCTCGTCTATACCAATTTCACCGGCAGCGGCGAGCCTTTCAAACTGGTCATCCCGGCCACCAACGCGCCTGGCGCCTTCTTTTACGTGACTGAGCCGTGATGGAAAATCGCAGAGAGGGATTTGCCCGCAAGGTCAAAAGTCCCTCGAAGGGTAGGGGATGCAAATGGCCCAAGAAAACCGCGCCCGGGGCCACAAGCGATTTGGAAAAGGCATGCCAAAAGGGCGCGGTGCGTCCATGTTCAACTTCTCAAGCGCCGGCTATTGCGCCAGCAGCCGCACCGGGCCAAGCAGTCCCGAGTTGGCGGCTGGAACGGCTGGTCCACCCCGCCGCGCGCCACCCGGCAGGCCGCCCGCGTTGGCACCGGCCCCGCCGCCACCGCGAGCCCCACCGCCGCCATCGGCGGGGAGCGCGCCCGGAACACCCGCTGGCGGACTTGGCGCCCCGGCCCCGCCCCGGCGACCGCCCGCGCCACCCGCGCCGCGTTCTTCGCCGGCCGAGGCCATCCGCACTTGAACCTCAAGCGTGTTGGCGCCGCTCTTGATCAACTGGGTCACGTCCCAAACATACGGCGGCCAGGAGCGCGCATCCAGCGGGGTGCCGTTGAGTTGGGCGCGGGCCTCCTCATGCACGTTGCCCAGATCGAGATAGACGCTCCTGTCTTGTGGCAACGCTGCCCCAATGGTGAATTCCTGCTCATAAACCGCCGTGCCGGTGAACGACGTGACGCCCATTTCCTCCCAGGATTTCAGCGGCGTGCTCAGTTGTTTCTCGCCGAGCGTGACCGACCACGGGCCGTCCAAGACGGCGAGGGCCTGACCGGTGGAGACCGCCGCCGACCCGCTGGCACCGGGCGGGAGCGGGCCGATGACGATGAAACGCGTCTCCTGCGACTCCAGCGACAGCGGCACGGCCACACTGCCGTCCGCCGGCGCGACCCCAGCCAGGGGATGAATCGTCCCGCTGGCGGCGTCCCAGACTTGAACGCGACCCGTGCCGACCAGCGCCGCGGTGCGCGTCTGGGTCCGGTTGGTTTCGTTGAAGAAGAGATACACTTCACCGTCCTTGAGGCTGCGGTGGATGTATTTGATCGCCGGACATGGGGTGTCAAGTTTAACGTCCGGCGGCGGCAGCGCGGCGACGACGCGCGCGGTGATTTCCGGCGTCGGTTCCAGGGTGGCGAAGCTCAGATCCGGCGCGGGATCGGGATGCAGGAAAGTCCGGTCCACCACCATCGTGGGGGTGCGGCCGACGAAGACGACCTTGCCGCCCCCGGCGGCGAAAGCCCGCAGCCGCTCCAGCACCCCCTTTTGGATCACCGTCGAGGCTGGGACGATCACGGCGCGATAGATTTGCCCGCTCAGGTTCTTTAATCCCCCTCCATCGAGCGTGCAGACCGAGGCGAGCGAATCATGGTCAATATGGTCGAAGTCTATCTGGTGTTCCATCAACTGGGTGACCAGCTTGACCTGCACGTCGTCGGCTTCCTTGTCGCCCAACCAAAAGCTGTCGGTCGGGTGATAGAGCGCGACCTGGGCCGCGGGCCGGCCGAGGGCCATCAGATACTGGGATCGAGTCACGTACCAGCCAAAGACGGCATTCGGGTTTTGCAAGGCCCCGCCACCGGCGCGAGGGGCGGCATTGAGGCCGCGGACATTCATGTAGTTGAGGCCGCGCACCAGTTGGTAATCGAAGACGAACTTCCCGCCTTGGCCCGGTTCGCCACCCTCTTCGGACCAGGCCTGGGGACGGCCGAACAGGTGGGCGGCGGAGCCAGCGATCTTGGGAAAATCCGCCACGATCCCAGGCCCGATCTGGTTGAGATTATCCACCCCGGGCACCCCGACGTAGCGCATGTCGCGCCAGTAGGACCCTTCGTTCTTGGTCATGTCCTCGCCGCCGCCGCCGCTGAGCATGGTTTCCTCGTGGTTGAGGTGCAGCATGTAAACCATGTGGTGCGCCTGGCACCAGTCTTGCATCGGCTTGTAGAAATTGTCCCGGAACATGCCGCTCCACACGTCCCAGTAATCGGCCTTGGCGCGCCGGGCCTCCGGCGTCAGCGGGGTGGCGAAGAACTGGGCGATGTAGGGGGTCAGGTCGTAGCCTTTTTGCTTTTGGAATGTCTCCAGCAGCCTGGGAGTCCAGGGCATGAAGCCGGTGTAGTCGGTTTCGTCGCCGCGGAAGCCGTGGATGGTGCTGCCAAACTCCTCGCCCGCGACCTTCCCGTAGGTTTCTTCAACGAGTTTCAGATAGGTGGCCGTGGCCTCGGGATCCAGATAGTCAATCAGCGAGTAAAGGCTGTCCTTGTCCCGGGTGCCGTCCTCGCGCTGTCCATAGCGTGTGGGCGAACTGCGGTAGAGGTGTCGGACAAAAGTAATCTCCCACGTCCCGCTCTCCGGCGCGGTCCATTTGAACTGTCCGTCCGCGGGCAGCGGCAGCACCGTGCGCGGCTGCCCAGGCCCGCCCCCGCCTCCTCGTCCGCGACCCCCCGCGGCGGGATTGGCCAGGATGCCGCGCGTGCCAGGAGGCAGCGGAATGCTCAGCGTCTGCCCGCAGACAACGCTGTAGCGCGCGTCGCCCGCGCTCCCCTGGAAATTCACCTCCCATGTTAGAAAACGATCCGAACCGCTCACGGTGCTTCCCGGCGCCGTCCATTTGAATTGTCTGTCCGCGGGCAGCGGCAGCGCCGTGCCCGGCGGCGCGGGCGCCGCCGTCCCCGGCGCCGCCGCCCCGGCGCGCGGATTGGCCAGGATGCCCAGCGCGCCGGCGGGCAGCGGGATATCGAGCGTCTGGCCAGCGGCGACGGTGTAGTGCGCGTCGGCGATGATGCCCTGCATGCCCAACTGTGGATATTCTTTGCTGATCCTGCCGCCGGCCAACCCGTCTGGATAACCATCGTCGCCGTCAATCCACATCTTCATGCCGCGTTTCTTGCACTCCTGGACGGCGAACTTAAACAGATCGAGATACTCGGGCGAAAGATACTTGGGCTGCCTGCCGCCACTGTTGATCATGTAGCCGCCGCCGCCGTTGGAGTTGACCTGCTCGATGTCCGCCAGAATGCGCTCCTTGACTGGAGGCCATCCCAGCGCCCAGTGGATGGCGCCATAATCTTTCGGCGGGTTGGCAAACGAGGCGGCCGCCTCGGCCACCGTGGGCATGGAGAGCTCCTGCCACGGCTCGGCGGCGCCGAGCCGCAGCGAGCAGCACACCACCAGGGCCAATCGCGGAAGAGTTTTTATTTGTTGACACATTGGCGCTACCGAGGGGGAATCTTGCGTGTTCACGCGAGGACTCTGCATCCGGCCATTTCGCGTGTCAATTTGGATTCCATTTTGGGAAGCTTGCTCCACTGTCATTCCTGGTCGGCGATCTCCGGGATGTAAACGCGCCACTGGCGCCGGGGGCCTTCATCCTCGTTGCCATAGGATCTGGGCGGCTTCCAGAGGGATCGCGACGCCGTCGCAGCGCGGTATCACTCGCGCGGTGTAGTCCCCGACCGGGCGGGCCGCGGACACCGCGGCGCTGTAAACGTAGCCGCCCGACACGCCGGCCAACGGGCGAACGTTCTTCATCTCCTGCCGCTCCGGGCTGCCTCCGTTGACTCCGTCGGCATAAAGCTCGGTTTGCACCGACTTGGGGTCCAAGTCATGGAGATAAACTTGAACTTCAAAGAGGTGCTGCCCGCCTTGGGTCTGCGCCTTCAGTTGGCCGAAGCGCAGCGCGCCCCATTTCAGTTCCAGACTGTGCCGCCAGGCGGCAATCTGGCCGCCGCTTGCGCCTTTGTTGGCAACGCGCGAACGCAAGGCGGCGGCGGCGGGAAGGTAGTGTTGCTCGGTGTATTCGCGCACCGCGCGGTCGGCGGAGAAGAGCGGTGTCAATCGCGCCATGCTTTCCCGCATCCGCGCCACCCAGGCCAGGGGAATGCCCTGATCGTTGCGGGAAAAAAATTCCGGGACCACCTCTCGTTCGAGCCGTTCGTAGAGCATTTGCGCTTCGGCGTCGTCCCAGGCCGGATCATCGTCATGCTCCTGGCCGTCCCCCAACGCCCAGCCCAGATCCGGCGCGTAAGCTTCCGCCCACCATCCATCCAATTCGGAAAGATTGATGCCTCCGTTGACCAGCACCTTCATGCCGCTGGTTCCACACGCCTCCCAGGGGCGGCGCGGCGTGTTGAGCCAAACATCCACCCCCTCCACCAGGCGCCCGGTCAAATGCATGTCGTAGTCGCTGAGGAAAACCGCATGGGGGCGAACCTCGGGCCGGCGAATGAACTGGATCCATTTCTGGATCAGGGCCTGCCCGGCGAGGTCTGCCGGGTGGGCCTTGCCCGCGAGGATCAGTTGCACCGGACGCTGGGGATTGGATAAGAGCCGGAGCAGCCGATCGGGATCGCGCAGCAGCAGGTTCGGTCGTTTGTAGGTCGCGAAGCGCCGCGCAAAGCCCAGGGTCAACGCGTCGGGATCGAAAAGATGCTTCACCCTCTCAACCGCCTCGGGCGGCGCCCCGGCGGCGACAAGGTGCCTGGCCAGACGCTGGCGGGCGTAGTCAATGAGCGACTTGGTGGCGACCGTGCGAAACTGCCAGAGGTCGGCGTCGGAGAGGCGGCGAATGTCTTGCTCCAGGTTTTCTTTGGTCCCCAGCCAGCGGTCTTTTCCACAGGCCTTGGTCCAAAGGTCGTCGGCGGTCGCCGAATCCCAGGTTGGCATGTGAACCCCGTTGGTCACGTGTCCGACGGGCACTTCCTCCGCCGGCCAGCGCGGAAACAGAGGCTCAAAGAGATGGCGGCTGACTTTCCCATGCAAACGACTCACGCCGTTGACCGCCCCGCTGCCGCGGATGGCCAGATAGGCCATGTTGAAATTCTCCGAGGAGTCGTTGGGATTCTGGCGGCCCAGGGCCAGAAAGTCGCGGACCGTGATGCCCAGCTTTTCGGCGGCGTACCGGGCGAGGTATTGTTCGATCAGCGCCGGAGCGAAACGATCAAAGCCGGCGGCCACGGCCGTGTGGGTGGTGAAAAGGTTTCCCGCCCGCGTGGCGGCCAGGGCGACTTCAAAGGGCTGCACATTCTCCCGCATGAAATCGCGGGCGCGCTCCAGGATGGCGAAGGCCGCATGCCCTTCGTTTAGATGACAGACTTCCGGTTTGATCCCAAGGGCGGCCAGCAGCCGCCATCCGCCAAGACCCAGGACTATCTCTTGGACCAGGCGCAACTCCGGCCCGCCCCCATACAACTCGCTGGTGATACCCCGATGAGCGGGAAAGTTCGCCGCGTCATTGCTGTCAAGGAGATAAAGTTTCACCCTCCCGACCTGGACCTGCCAGGCGCGCAGCCAGACCGAGTAACCGGGCAAGGCAATCTCCAACCGCAGCCACTCGCCGTTGGGCTGGCGCAACGGCGTGATCGGCAACTGCCCGGGGTCGTTGTACGGGTAAAGAGCCTGTTGCGCTCCGTCCTTGTCAATCACCTGGCGAAAATAGCCTTGCTGGTAGAGCAGCCCCACTCCGACCACCGGCACGCCTAGATCGCTGGCGGCTTTAAGCTGATCGCCGGCCACGTTGCCCAAGCCGCCCGAGTAGATGGGCAGCGCTTCGCTGAGCATGAATTCCAAACTGAAATACGCGACGCAGGTTAAAGGAGCCTGCGGATGATGTTGCTGGAACCACGCGGGCGTCGCCGTCGCCTGCCGCCTGGCCCGCAGCAAGTCATCAATGTTCTTGCGGAAGGCCGGACCCTCCAGGACCCGCTTGAGTTGGTCCCGCGAAACCGTTTGCAAGACAACCCATGGATTCTGCGTCATTTCCCACAGCGTTGGGTCAAGCTGCCGCCACACTTGATCGGTGGCATGATTCCAGGACCAGCGCATATCCAGGGCCAGCTCCGCCAGGCAATCGAATCCCTCGATGTCCTTGAGTAATTGACAGCCGATCGGCTCGCCGGCAGGTGTTTGTTCGCTCATAGTTTCTCTTTCAATCTGGCGCGTTCATCCGGCAAAGGCAGTCCCGACAAGCGCGCGAATGCCATGGTGTTTTCACCCCATGGGTGATTTGTAATTTCGCCAATAACTTGCGGTTCGAGTTGACCGCACACGCAATCGTATGAAACACGCAAACACGCGGCGTGGGAATGCAAATCTCGCCTCAGGCTCAGTCCCCGGCGCCGGCCTCAGGGCTGCGCGTCGGCCTGCTCCAGCACGGAGAGGATCATGCCGAAAGCGTCGGCGAAATCAACATCACTGCCCAGGTCCACCACAAAGCAGCCGCCGGTGTTGGGCCGGGCGGCGGCGTGGCCGTCGGAAAAAAGAATGTCGGCGTACCTTTGCTGGTGATGCGTGCTGGGCAGGACGTTGTAGGGGGCCAACGCGGGCGAACACAGAAACTGGGTGTCCATCGCCAGGGCGCAGATGGGCAGGCCATTGCGGTTGGCGCCCAGGTTGTCGAGCTTGATGTGCGTGGGGAGGAACGGGGTGGAGCTGTCGAAAAGCTGGGTGTTGCCGGCATGGCGGTAGTAGTAACTGCATTGCGCCTGGCCAACGCCCACTTGCGCCAATTGGGCGTCGCTGTCCACGAACTGATCGCTGCCGGGACAGAACAGTATCTTTGGCTGGCTGGCCACATAGCCCTGCAAGAGCAATCCCAAAGCCACCGGAGCGCCGCCATTGAGGGAAATCAGGCTGGTGGGCGCGCCGGTGGAGGGATAAAGATCCAACGGGCTGATGAACGGGGGAGCTTCAGGGCCGAAAGGGATGTTCCCCGCGCTGTCGTCGGCATAGGCGCGGATGGCGATGCCCAGTTGCTTAAGATTGGACAGACAAGCGATTCCTTTGCTTTTGGCCTTGGCGGAGGACAAGGCGGGCAGGAGCAGCGCCGCCAGAATCGCCATTGTGACAATCACCACCAACAACTCGACCAGACTAAAGCCTCCAGGGGGCGATGACCGGGCCGGGTTTTTCATGGGCCGTTCCTTCGTTACGGCAACTGCTGCGCCGTGTAGAACCGCGGCCCCGCGCCCGCCGTCGAATCCACAAAGGGCAGGCTCCCGGTGAGGTTGGTGAGCGTTGCCAGGCTGGTCCAATTGCTGACCGGCTGAGTCAGATTGCCCGTGGCAAGAATCTGGCAGACAACCCCCGGTTCGCTTTGCACGGTCAATTGCATCGGGCCGCCAGTCTTGGCCGGGCTGGCCAGGTTCAAGGCGGTCGTTTCGACCAGGACCACGTTGCCGGCATCCCAATACCCTCCCCACTGTGCGGGGTCGTCGAAATCAGGGGTGGCCAGCAGTTGGATGCCAATGTTCCGTCCAGCCCAGGCATCGCTTGCGGTGACTCCGGGAACTTGCACCTGAAAATCCACCAAGTGCGTGTTCGTGGGAAAATTATCCGCCGTGTTCGTCACCGTGGTTTCCGCCACCGTGATCATATTATTGGAGGCATCGCGGTAGTAGAGGCTCAGTTGCAACGTGGAACCCTCCGCCATGCCCCCACCGCCCCCAATCAGCCCGACGGTCAGCGTGTAGGCCTTGCCGGCGTTGAAAGTGGCGCCAAGGTCCTGGTAAATCGCCAACTGGGGAATGGCGAACAGAAAAGCGGCCTGGACCCCGTCGCAATTGTCAATGTACTCACCGGGAAAAGGGACGTTGTAAAAGGTGCCCGCCAAGTCCATCCACGGCGTGTCGTCAAACTCGGTGGGATCATACCAGAACGGCTGGGACGATTCCTCCCAGGAAGCCAGGACCGGGGCGGCGTAGGGGGCGTTGGTCCCAATGTCCGGCGATGCAAAGTCGTAATTGGGAACATAGAGGTTCCCGGCCCGCAGCGCCCCGGCGCCCGCCAGCAGAACCGCCAAACCGAGCGCGGCAGCCAACAAATGCCGCCTCGAACTGGACAGCAATTCCCGCACGATCCGCCACCGGGTCTTGTCCGCCAGGGCCTTGAGAAACGGCGTGCAGCATTCAGAATCAGGTTTCGTCATACAGCCATAAGATTACACTGTTCCAAACCAATTAAAAGCCCTTGAAAATCGTGTTGCTTGACGGCCGCGCCGGGACCGGCGCCTCTCCGGCGGGATTTCAGGACGATGAAACCACCGGGGCCGCCGCGGCGCTCTTGGCGGCGGGCGCGGCGCCATGGCCCGCCGGTTCAGCCTGGCGGCCGGCTTTGACCTCGTTTTTCACCAGGAGCCGTCCCACCACGCAGGCCAGGCCGAACATGATGAGCGTGCCGATGGCTCCGGCGATGGCGGTGGCGATGGCCGCCGAGCTGATGCCGGGCATTTTGTAATTCGGGATCCACGTCCTGATGAGCGTGGCCGCGTGGCCCTCAAATCCGAATTTCCGCGCCACCTGGTCCAGTCCGTCCGGCCAGGTGCAGGCGTAAGGCGAAACGAAAATGGCCAAACCCAGCGCGACCACCAGGCCGAACGCCAGAAACTCCAGTCCCGCCCCGCGCGGGTTCGGCAAGTTTTCCGCTTCCAGCAAATCCGGCCGCGCCCGCGCAATCGCCAGAATCACCAGGGCCGTGATCAAGCCTTCGCCGACGCCGATCAGCGCGTGCACGCCCACCATCGTCGGGAACACCACCCCCGGCGGAAGCGTGCCGGACAAAGACAATTCCCCGGCGCACATCACCGACGCCAGCACGGTCGAAAGCCACGCCGCGAAAAACACCGCCGTCACCCGCCCGCGCAAGCCGGGCAGGATTCCCCGCGCCGCCCGGTAAATGTAATAGCCGCAGACGCCCCCGATGAACGACATGTTGAAAATGTTCGCCCCCAGCGCCAGCACCCCCCCGTCGCTGAAGAGCAGCGCCTGCACCGTCAGCACGCACGCGATCACAATCGCCGCCGCCCCCGGCCCCAGCAGCACCGCCGCCAGCACCCCGCCCAGCAGGTGGCCCGACGTCCCGCCCAACACCGGAAAATTCAGCATCTGCGCCGCAAACACAAACGCCGCCCCCAGCCCCATCAGCGGAATCTTGCTGCGCGGCAGCGTGCGGCCGACCTGCCGCCCCGCCGCCGCCAGCCCGCCCGCCGACAGCGCGCCGGTGATCGCGAGCGTCTTGCCGTCCAGAAAACCGTCGGGAATGTGCATAAATTCTTGTTCAGCTAATGAGTTTGTGCTAAGTGTTACAATCAAACTAAACAGTAATACTTTATGTCGGTTCCGTCAAGGCCAAACCGGTAATTCCCGCCGATGAGCGCCAGTCATTTCATGGATCGCGGCCCCGGCCGCGGCCCCTTGCATCGCGCCCCGGCGGGCTTGAAACTGGCCGTGGCCCTGGCGCTGGTGCTGACGGTGGTGTTGCTGCCGCGCGCGCAACTGGCGGGATTGCTGGCCGTCGCCGCCGTTTTAACCGGACTCTTCGCCCTCAGCGGGATGGGCGTTTTGTTTCTCCTCAAGCGCCTGTTGCTTTTGGAGCCGCTGGTGCTCGGCGTGGCCGGCTTGATGTTCTTTCAACCCGGCGGCGCGCGGCTCTTTGCGCAGGTCATGCTCAAGGCCAACCTCTGCCTGCTCGCCACGATTCTGCTCTCCCACACCACCCCGTTCACCGAGCTGGTGCGCGTGCTGCGGCGCTTGCGCGTGCCGTGGCTCTTCCTGACCACGCTGACGCTGATGCACCGGTATTTGTTCGTCCTGGCCGACGAGGCGGAACGCATGCGCCGCGCCCGCGCCAGTCGCACGTTCACCCGCGGACGCCGTTTCCAATGGCAGGCGCTCTCCTCGGTCGTCGGGCAATTGTTTGTGCGCGCCTCGGAGCGCGCCGGGCGGATTTACAACGCCATGTGCGCCCGCGGCTGGAAATGAAATGAGCGCGATTGAAATCACCGATCTTAATTTCCGTTACCACGACGGCACGGAGGCGCTGCGCGGCCTGAGCTTTCGCGTGCCGCCGGGCGAGTGTGTCGCGCTCCTCGGCCCGAACGGTTCCGGCAAATCCACCCTGCTGCTCCACTTGAACGGGCTGCTGCCGGAAAAAACTTCCGGCGACCCCGCCGTGAAAATTCATGGCGAGCCGGTCGCCGCCCAAAATTTGGAAAAAATCCGGCGCCAGGTCGGGCTGGTCTTTCAAGACCCGGACGACCAGTTGTTCTGCCCGACGGTGGCGGAGGACGTCGCGTTCGGCCCGCGGCAACTTGGGTTGGGCGAGGCGGAAATCGCCGCGCGCGTGAAAAAATCTCTGGCGCAGGCCGGCCTGGCTGGTTTCGAGAACCGCGCCACGCGCCATTTGAGCCACGGCGAAAAACGTCGCGCCTGTCTGGCCGGCGTGCTCGCCTGCGAACCCTCCGTGCTCGTTTTGGACGAGCCGACCAGCGACCTGGACCCGCGCGGACGCCGCGAATTCAAGGCCCTGCTGCGGACCCTGCCCGCAACCAAGCTCATCGCCACGCACGATCTGGAACTGGCGGTCGAACTCTGCGCGCGGGCCATCATTCTGGATCAAGGCCAAATCATCGCCGATGGCCGCACTGTGGAATTGCTGGCCGACGAAGAATTGATGCTCGCCCACGGCCTGGAGCGCCCTCACATCCTGCGCCATATCCATCCGCATTGATTTTCCCGCCTACCGCGTTTTTGCCACCCACTCGGCCAGGCGCGCCGCGTTGCCCTTCATCGCGCTGATATAGTCGCCCTTGTCCGGCTGGCTGGCGCAGGTGTGAAAAGCCACCGGCTCAACCCCCATCTTCCGCAGCCGCTCCGCCACCGCGGGCAGCGGGTCGTCCTCCCAGACCATGATCTTGCCGGGATGCGAGGCGTAGAGCTTCTCGAATTTCTGCCACTCCTCGGCGGAGGGCATTTCGTCCGGCTCCCAGTGGACGTTCTCCAGGTTCCACCCATAGCGGCGGGCCGCGTAATGATAGACCGGATGCGACGCCAGCAGCGGCGCGCTGCCCAGCGGCGCCGACGCCCGTTCCAGCGCCGCGTCCACCTCGTCCAGGTCCTTGTCCAGAGATTGCAGGTTCGCGTCGAAGTCCTTTTTTGCGGCGGGTTCCAGCCGCACCAGTTCATCGTGAACCGACTGCGCGTGCAACTTGGCCTGGCACGGGTCCATCCACGTGTTGAAGTCCATCACCCCGTGGCTGTGCAGCCCCTCCTTCCCGTGGCTGTGGGTGATCACCTCCCCGTTGGTCATGTAGCGATCCGCAAACGACGCCGAAGTGTTCACCTGTATGGCCAGCGGCAACACGCTCGTCAGCCGCCATTTCTCGCAGTCCGCCCCGTTGAGCAGGATCAAGTCGGTCTGCTGATAGGCCCGCACTCCCTTGGCGTCCGGTTTCCAGAACGACGGGTCCACATCCTGGGGGATTGGGAAGACGATCTCGACGTGATCGCCGGCAATCCGGTGCGTGAAATACCACAGCGGATAGTTGGACACCGCCACGCGCGGCTTCGCGCCGGGCGCGCGCGGCGGGACGGGCGCGCCGCCCTGCGCCGCCAAATTCGCCGCCGCGGCCTGCCCGCTGGAGATGCCAAATTTCCCCACGACCAGCCAGGTCAGCCCGCCCGCTATCGCTACGCCCGCCCCCACCACAATGACCACTTCCGCCGCCTGCATCCCAAAGGTCATCCAGCGCGCGCAACCGATCTTGAACATCGTCTCCATCTCCCCACGCCGCAGACGCAGCGACAGCAACACCACCAACGCCAGCAACAGCGCCATCGCGCCTCCGACCAGCGCCGCCTGGCTGTCGAAGAACCGCTTGACCCGAAACACCAGATCCAGCGTCTCGGAAATGACCTGCTTGGGCACCAGCAATTGCACCGTCGCCTTGGGATCCTCGTAGCGCCCGCGCAGGATCGTCGCCGACTTGGTGTCCCGCGGCACCACCAGAATCGCCGTCACCGGAAACGTCCCCTCGTCCCCATGCACGTGGAACAGGTCCATGTTCGTCTCCGTGATCTCCTGATACGGCAGCACCGCGTCGCTCACCGCCAGATTCGTCGCCGTGCGCCCCAGCAGCATGTTCGTGTCCACTGTCGTCGCGTCCGCGTGTCCGTGCATGATGCCCAGGATCATCCACTCCGTCTTGTAATCCGTGAAAATCGCTCCGTCATCCGCCGTGCCCGTCGGCGCCAGCACCCCTTTGATCACCATGTTCACCGGATACGACCCGGCCAGATCGAACACATTCTCCGGATCACTCGGCAGCTTGTCCCCGGGCTGGAGCGCCAATTTCTCCGCCACGGCCGCCCCCAGCACGCAGTCCGTCACCCGCGTCAGGCCCTCCCCCTGCGCGACCCGCAAGCCGCGGAAGTCGAAATACTCCAGCGACGTCCCAACGATGGGAAACCCGCGCGCCGCGTGTTTCTCCAGGATCGGAATCCCCAGCGCCAGGCCGCTGCTGTTGATCGCCGCCACGTCGGCCATCGTCAAATCCCGCGCCGGCTTGCCGCGGAAGTAAAGGGCGTGGAGCACCAGGTCCAGCCGGCTCCCCAGCGCCCCCGCCACCAGCGGCGTGGCCTCCGCTCGCGCCAGCAGGCCCCGCTGGTAGTTGCGCACCAGCAGATTCACCGCCAGCGGCAGAAAAACCCCCACCGCGATGCTGAACACCATGATCGCCGTCTTGATCTTGTTGAAGCGCAGATACCGCAGCGCCAAAAACAAAACATTCTTCATCGGGAGCCTCCCGCCGCGAATTCGCGGCAGTTGATCACGCGCGGGAAACGCCCCGCCACTTCCGTGTCGTGCGTCACCATCACCAGCGTCGCCCCGGAACGCTCCACTTGCTGGAACAGCAGGTCCACCACCCGCCCCTTGGCCGAGGGATCCAACTGGCCCGTCGGCTCGTCGGCCAGCAGCAGCGGCGGCTGCGGCAGCACCGCCCGGCAGATGGCCACCCGCTGCTTTTCCCCCTGCGAAAGACGGTGCGGAAAATAGCGCAGCCGGTGTTCAATCCCGGTGTCCCGCGCCAGTTCTTCCACGCGCCGCTCAATCTCCGGCGTGAATCGCAGCGCGGGGTTCAGCCGGTAGGGCAGCAGGATGTTTTCAAACGCATCCAGGTACCCGACCAGCTCGAAGTTCTGAAAGGCCAGTCCGATTTTCGCCACCCGGAACGCGCGCCGCGCCGCGTCCCCCAGCGCGTTCATCTCCCCGTTCCCCACCCGGATCGTGCCGCGCGAAGGCGACAGGATCCCGGAGATCAAATTCAAGAGCGTGGTCTTGCCCGATCCGCTCGGCCCCACGATCACCACCCGCTCCCCCGCCGCGATCTTGAGCGACGGAACCGCCAGCCGGAAATCACTCTGCGGAAATTGAAATTCCAGATCGGAAATCGCTATCATAATTCCCTTCCCGCCGCCGCCGCCGGGATCGCCATCATGGCGGTCGCCGCGGCCGGCTCTATGAGCGCGAGGCCGCTCTCACGGGTTCGAGATGAATTGGCGCTCATAAGAACGAGTGTGGGCCTCGTTCCAAGTACTACGCAATACAAAATCGTGTGCGGATTATCGTTTTTAGGTTATCTTAACATACGAACAAGCAATCCTTATCTTCTCCGGCAGGCCTCGCCCCTGCTTGCGCCCCTGGCGCGCCTGGAGGCGTTTGACACCGCCCGCCGATGCTCTAACATGGGCGCCGGCCCAAATTGATTATGAAACAAGATCAGGTATGCCGGTTCAGCGTGTCGCTGCCGCCCAAGTTGCTCGAACAACTCAATCAAATGGCTAAAGAGAAGGGCTACGAAAACCGCTCTCAAGCCATCGCCAACATGATCCGCACCGAGTTGGTGGAACACAAACAGAAATTCTCCGCCGCCGAGATCGCCGGCACCATCACCCTGGTTTATGACCACCACAAGCAGCATGTCCAGGCCGTCCTGACCGACATCCAGCACGATCATCACCAGGTCATCGTCTCCACCATGCACGTCCATCTCGATCATGACAATTGCCTGGAAGTTCTGGTCGTTCGCGGCAAGGCCGACATCATCAAGAAGATCGCCGATGAACTCACCACCGCCAAAGGCGTCAAACACGGCAAATTGACCGTCACAGGAACCGGAAAAGACTTGCCCAACTGAGTCCTCTCCTCAGAACAATCCCCGTGGGCATTGACTTAGAGCCTTTCAGGCTTCCCAATCCCGCCAGGGCCAGACTCAGCAGCCCAAAGCTGCTGGCGCCATCCGGCACGGTCAAAGCGGTGAGGTCGAACGTATCAGAATAAACTGGATCAGGGCCTAGCTCGGGTTCCCCGGCCCAGGCAATCGTGATGGTGTCCCCGACGAGGGACGCATTTAATCCGCCGTTGTTGAAGTCCTCGGCCCCCACCAGGGTAAGTGTCATGCCCGCAAATGCCGGGTCGGTAAAAGTCATCTTCAATGCGCTGGCGTTGCCGGTGTAGTCATCCACCCCTACGGTCAACTGGTTTCCAGTCAAAGTCGCCATGTCCAACTCTCCGTCGGGGTCCTCAGGACCGTAATCCGCCAAGGCGCCAAAGGTGATGGATGGAGCGGTAATCGGCACGTTGTAGGGCGATGAGGTGTTCGCGTCGCCCGCGGGAATGGTCGTCACAACCGGGTAATAGTAGGAGCCGTTCGCCGGATCGAACATGTTTACCGTATTAGTGCCAAAAGTCAGATCACCGGAGACGGACGAGCCAATGAGGCCTTGGGCAATTGTGGCCGGGCTGGCCAGGCAAGCGGCCGCCGTGACTGCGAGAATCGTTTTCATGTTCCAGTTTTCCAGGATTACGCCGCGCTAAAACATCTGCCTAATCGGAATAATGAGATTTTATAATGCTCTGCTCTGACAAAAGTTAGTCACGCTTTCGCGGAATTGCAAATCGCGCAAAATCACATTGGTGTCTTAATTCGGAGCGCGCGCCCTCGCGTGCAGGGTTCAGCGCCCTGAATCCATTCACCGATCTCAGCGACGAGGGCGTCGCTGGCTGCACGCGGGGGCGAGATGGAACAACAGAGGGCTGGCCCGCGGCGATGCGGGCTGCATCGATACGAGGCCTTGCAGGCTCATCATTTGACCCGACTCTTGGAAATTTGATAAAACTCAAACCACAGAAATGCCGCTCCCCCGAAGCCACAGGCAATCCACAATACAAAAACTGGTCCGGGGCGCGCTCCTACAACTGAAAACAAGCCCGCAATCTGGTAGAGAAAATAACCGGTGAAGATCGTGAGAAAAGTAGCCACCAAACCGGTGGCGCAGATCTTGACCCTCCTTTGCAATCTGGGCGACAAGCGGCAGAAACCCTCTGCGATCAGCCCGCCGCCGATGGCAATAGCAGCCACCCATAGCAATTGCAATGGCTGAGCCGCGAAATAACGAATTGGCTCATTGGCATTAAAATCGCGGACAAAATCTCCCACAGCGAAAATCCCAAACAACGCGAGAGCAAAGACGCCGAGCCATCTTTTCATGTGGAGCCAGCTCCTTTCCTCACCTTATTAGCAGCCGGAGGAACACGGCCGCGGCCCCGATGCCGATGCGCCAGAGATCATAATTGGCTCCCGACGAGAAACCCGGCCCCAAACCGGAGCCCAGACCGGTCCCCGCCGCCGACTGCCAGGCCACCCTGCGCCGTTCGTCTTCCAGGTCCGCCATCTCCCTGGCGCGCGCCTCGGTCAATCCGCCTGCCTGGATGAACTCGACGATGTGGCGCAGATCGTCGCGGTCGAACCAGGTGCCGTGCCGGCTGCACACATCCACCACCACATGGGAACAGTTGGCGAAATTGACGCGGTTCATCAACTCCTTGCAGACCGGGCAGGGTAGGTATTGGATTTTCCCCAACTCCACCGGCTCGGCCGGCAAATGGGAAGCCATGCCCAGCACGGCCGCCTGCTCTTCGTGGTCCTCGCAAATCTGATGCAGGGAATCCGGGTCCACCCAGATTCCTTCGCAATGGGGACATTCCCGCACCTGGTTTTTGCCGATCATCACCGCCTCCATGTCCACCTTGCAGCGCGGGCACAACTGGCCGGTCGCCTCGCTGACTTCTGTCCGGTCCGCTTTTGCCCCGCAGTGGGAACAAAACTTCTCGCCGACGAACATCATCCCAAAGCAGGACGGGCAGGCGACCGTCGCCAGGCGCGCCCCGCAATGGTCGCAGCGCGTGGCGTCCGTCGAGGCCGGCGCGCCGCACATGGGGCATTTGAGAGTTTCCGCGGGCATAAATGGCAGTTGCGACCGTATTGCAAAATCCCCGGCGCGTCCATTACAAATTCCGCCCGAGATTATACTTTCCAGATTTGCCCCGGACGGAGATGATGGTGCGCAGACGAAAGGCACACAATGAGCTTGATTGATTATCTGAAAACACAGTTCCTGGAAATCATCCAATGGCAGGACGACTCGCGCGACACGATCTCCTTCCTCTACCCGGACATGCAGAAGGAAATCAAGCGCGGCGCGCAACTGATCGTGAGGGAGTCCCAGGTGGCGCAATTCGTCTATCAAGGCCAGTTCGGCGACACCTTCGGGCCGGGCACCCACACGCTGGTGACCGACAACATCCCGATCCTCTCGACGCTCAAAGGCTGGAAATACGGGCTGGAATCGCCGTTCAAGGCGGACGTTTATTTCGTGAACACCCGCCTGTTCACGGGCAACAAATGGGGCACCGCCAACCCCATTATGCTGCGCGACGCCGATTTCGGCATGGTGCGCGTCCGCGCCTACGGGACCTACGACTTTCACGTGGTAGATGTCAAACTATTTCTCAAGGAAGTCGCCGGCACGGACGGGCATTTCCGGCTGGACGAATTCGGGGACACGATGCGTTCGCGCATCGTCAGCGTCTTCACCGAGGCTGTGGCGCTGGCCAAACTGCCGGTGCTGGACGTGGCCGCCCGCTGCCAGGAACTGGGGGAGGCCCTGCTGCCGATCATCAACCCGGCGGTCACGAGCAAGTACGGCCTGGAAATCCCCAGTTTCATCGTGGAAAACGTTTCCCTGCCGCCCGAAGTGGAGCAAGCCATAGACAAGCGTTCCAGCATGGCCGCCGTGGGCAACCTCAACGACTACATCAAATACCAGATGGCCGAGGGGATGACCAGAGGCGAAGGGGGCGGGGGCATGGCCGGCACCGCCGCCCAACTGGGCGCGGGCCTGGCGATGGGCCAGCAAATCGCCCAGGCGATGGGCACCTCCCAACCCGCCCCGCCGGCCGCGCCCAAGCCCGGCGAAGGGGCGTCCGCCCCGGCCAATGTCCATCCGGCCCTCATGCCGGCCACGGCCGGCCCGGCGGACCTGCTGACTCCCGCCAGCGCCGCGCTTGCGCTCAACGTGAGCGAGGCCGACGTTCTGAGCGCCTTGGCGGACGGTTCCCTGAAAGGCAAAAAGATCGGCGCGTCCTGGCGCATCACCCGCTCCGCCTTGGACGAATTTCTGAGAAGCTGACGCCAATCAGCGTGAGAACAATCGAGGCATAAAGTGGCGGCACTCTGACCATCAATAATGCAATTCTCAATTCCTCTGACTTGAATTATTCCCATGCCTGACGCCACCGCCCAAAAAAAATTCTCCTGCCCGTCCTGCGGCGGCGAAGCGCAATGGAACCCGGCTAAAAAGGCGCTCATCTGCCCCTTCTGCGGCACCGTTTCCCCGGCCCAGGCGGAACTCGACGCCGCCGGCGCGGAAGTGATCGTGGAGCACGATCTGGTCGCCGCCCTGCGCGGCATCCCCGACGAGCAGCGCGGCTGGCAGGCGGAGAAAACCTCGGTGAAATGCCAGAGTTGCCAGGCCATTTCTGTATTTGACTCGAGCCGCGTCGGGCAGCGCTGCGATTTCTGCGGCTCCTCCGCGCTGGTTCCCTACGAGGAAATCAAGGCCGCCTTCCGCCCCGAGAGCCTGCTGCCGATGAAGCTCGGCGAGGACAAGGTGCGCGACTCGATCCGGCAGTGGTATGGCACGCGCTGGTTTGCTCCCAACCTCCTCAAGCGCGCCGCGCTCACGGACACGGCCAAAGGCCTCTACATTCCATACTGGACCTTCGACGCCCAGGTCCACGCCGACTGGACCGCCGAAAGCGGCTACTACTACTACGAGACGGAAACCTTTCGCGACGCCAACGGCCGAACGGAAACCCGCCAGGTCCAGAAAGTCCGCTGGGTGCCCAGCAGCGGCTCGCTCGATCATTTTTTCGACGACGAACTGGAACCCGCCTCGCGCGGGGTTCATCCCGAAATGCTGCGCGGCGTCGAGCCGTTTCCGACGAAGGAACTGACTCCCTATAACGCGGGCTACCTTTCCGGTTGGGTGGTCGAACGCTATCAAATAGACCTCGTCACCGCCGCCCAGGAAGCCCGCGAGGACATGGACGCCAAGATCGAAAACCTCTGCGCCGCCCAGGTCCCCGGCGACACGCATCGCAACCTGCAAGTGGAAACCGACTACAGTGGCCAGACCTTCAAGCACATCCTGGTTCCGATCTGGCTTGTCGCCTACAATTACCGCGCGAGCACGTATCAAGTCGTCATGAACGGCTACACCGGCGCCATTGCGGGCAAGTACCCCAAGAGCTGGGTCAAAATCACCCTGGCGGTATTAGGCGGCCTCGCCCTGGCCGGCCTTCTTCTCCTGCTCGCCCACCACTGAGGCTGGCGTCTGCTCCTGATCCTGGTCCTGATCCTGGTCCCCATTGCTGATACCATTTCCTGGCGGATTCATTTAGCGATAGCCGGCGCGAAATTCTGCTCCCGGAGCCAGGATAAGCACTCCGCCGCCCATGGAAGGGGATGGGCGAAGGGGGGCTTGTCGCCCAGGCCCACGCCATGATGGCCGTTTTGATAGACGTGCAGCGCAAAGGGGACGCCGTTGCTCCGCAAGGCGGAGGCGAAGAGCATGCTGTTTTCCATGGGCACGGTTTTGTCCTCGTCGGTCGTCCAGATGAAGCAAGGCGGTGTGTTGGAGGTGACCTGGAGTTCGGCGGAGAGCAGTTGCACCAGTACGGGGGGAGGATTTGTGCCGAGGAGATTGTCTTTCGAGCCTTGATGGGCGTATTGGCCCATGGTGATGACCGGATAGCAGAGAACGCCGAGGTCGGGGCGGGAACTTTGCCGCTCAATCGGGTCTTGCGAGTTCGGATCGCCGGAATCGAAATGGGTGAGCAAGGTGGCCGCCACATGGCCGCCAGCGGACGAACCCATGATGCCAACCTTCTTGGCGTCGATATAAAATTGATCCGCCTTGGCGCGAACCAAGCGCACCGCGCGCGCGGCGTCCTGCAACATGGCGGGATGGCGGTAGCCGCTGGAGCCAAGTCGGTATTGGAGCACGAAACAGTTGATGTCATGATCGTTGAGCCAGAGGGCGTAATCATTTCCTTCATGCGGCGCGAGATGGGTGTAACCCCCGCCGGGACAGATCACCATTGCGGGCGCGTGGGCAAGAAACACGTCTCCCGAACCCACCAGGTAAGGGGTCAAGGTGGGAATGTCGTTGCTGGAGGCGCCCAAGGCGCCCGGCGCGCCGTCCGGCCAAAGCGGCAGTGGGGCCAACTTTTTTGATTCGAATATCACTTGAGCCTGGCCCATAAGAAGGGAAGAAAGGAGAATCATCGATGGAATAAGCAATTTCATGTTTTCACCCTCCCTATGGTCTTCGCGGGGCCGGCGTTGTGCCGTCGTTTAAGTCGGGATCGAAGGGGCGGGCCGGCGCGGAGGCGGCACCGGCGGCGGTTCCCGAGGACCAGAGAGCGGCCGCTTGCTCCGGGGTGAGGGTGGCGGCGGGTTTGAACCGGTCGCCTGCCATATAGTCGAGCAGGGAGCGGCGGAGCTGCATCCCTTCGGGGCCGGCATCCACGCCGCCCACGTTGATGGTGGACACTAAAAGGCGGCCAGGGCCGACGTTGCACTCGAAGATGACGCCGAGCCGCCAGTTGCGGTTCCAGTCGTCAATAGCCGCCACAATCGGCCGCAGCGAGCGCGGGGCGGCGGAGAGGTTGACGGAGCGGACGCCATTGATGATTTGAGTCCACTGCCAATCGCAATTGATGTCCGTGGGGAATTCGGCCAGGGCGGGGCTGTTGGTATCGCAGAGCAAGCCGAGCATGGCGTCAAATTTGGGCCGCGGGGTTTGCGGCGGGCGCACGGTCATCTGGATATTCCAGAAAACGGGGACTCTTTGCAGGGTCGGACTTTTCGCGGGATCCAGATCGCCGGCGCCGGGGATGAAAAGGACCTTGCCGCCGGCGGCCAGGCGTTGGGCGGCTTCGGCCCACTTGGTGACAATCACGTCGCCTGACGGACTGCCTGCGGGCGATGGATAGACCCAAAAATTCCAGTCGTTCTCGATGGCTGTGCCGCGCACACCGACCACCAGTTTGTAGGCGGCCGGGGCGGGAAGCTTGGAAAGGCCGGCGGCAACCTTGCCCAGCGGGATGTTCTTGCCGATGGGAATGTCGCGCGGCTCCCAGTGTCCGCTGAGGACGGCCCGACCCGAGGTGTCAACAATTTTCCAGACCGGCGTCGCGCCGACCAGCGGTTGCGAGCCGAAATGATAGATTTCCACGTCGGATTCAAGGGTCTGGTCGCCGGTGAATACGCGTTTGGCCAGCCGCGCCAGCGGCACGGTGGCGCCGGCGAAACGGCGGAATTGGGCGGCGGTGACGTAGCTCTTGGGCTGCCAGAAGGCATCGACCAGGCCGATCAGCGCGGTGCCCTGGCCCAGGTAATCGTGCAAATCGAGCAGTTGGAATCCGGACATGCCGGGGGTGCGCAGGTTGGCCTCGATTTCCTCCTTGTAGGCGGCGACTTGAAAACGGCCCGACGCCAGCGCCAGGGCGTGGTTTTGGTCCAGCACGCCTTCTTGTTCCGCGATGTATTTGAAAATATCGTAATTGCCGGGGCGCAGAAAGCCGGTGAATTCCCGGATCACATCAAAGTCGGGATAGGCGCACCACTGGCCCACTTCGTGGCCGAGCACGGGGATGTGAACATTCTCCAGCCCGCGGCGATAGTCGCCGCCAAACCAGCCGCCGGTATTGCGCAACTGGGCGCCGCCGAAGGAGACCAGGGTGGCGTATTGCGCGTTGGACACCTGGGCGGGATCGCCCCAACCGGTGCCGGCGGAGTAGAGGCGGCGGTTGTCCTTCTGATACTCCGCCGCGGCCCATTGCGGCGTCACGCGCGTGTAGTTGCGCGGCTCGTTGCTGGGTGAAAACAGAATAAAGGAAGGGTGGTTGCCGAAGGCCTGCAACACACGGTCTGTTTCGTCGTAGAGCCTCTCCCTCATGGCCTGGGCGCCAAAATCATTCCACATGCCGCACTCCGGCTGGAGGTAAAAACCCATCTCGTCGGCGGCCGCGAACGCCGCCTCGGGCGGGAACCACGAATGAAACCGGAGGCCGTTCAGTCCATAGTCTTTACAGACTTGAATGATCTTTTTCCACGAGGGAACATCCATTGCCGGCGCGCCGGTGAGGGGGAAATCGCCGCCGAAATGGGTGAGGCGCAGATTGGCGGGAGTGCCATTGATGAGGAGAGTCTTGTCGTCGTGGCTGATCTCGCGCAGGCCGAAAGTCAGCCAGGCAGAATCCTCGGCGCCGCCGCCCTGGAGATGGAGCAGGAGACGCTGGAGGTTGGGATGATATTCGTCCCACGTTTTTGCGTCGTCGCCGAGGGGAATTTCGATTTCCACCTGGCCGCCGGTCGCATCCCACGTCGCGGCGGCGGAATGGGTTGTCGGCACGGGATGGCCCGCGCCAGGCTGCTCGTTGTCGTTGCCAACTGCGAGATGTCCCGCGCCGGCCTGCCCGGTGGCATTGCCGATTTTGGCTTTGATCAGCGCCGATTTATTGGTGACATTCGGAAACGCTTGCGCGTCCTCGATCCACACCGGCGAGGTGGCGATCAACTCGATGCGTCCGACGATGCCGTTCCACGTCGCGCCCAGCGCGTCGGAGACACTGTGGCCGTCCACCAGATGGCCTGCGGCGGGGAACTGGGTGCGGTTGTCCACG